>DASTRG010000268.1:0-23640 GCA_035761325.1 Rhizomicrobium sp.
TCGGGACGGCGCTGAAGGCCGGCACCAATTGCGGCTCCTGCCTGCCCGAAATCAACAGACTGATCGGCGCCCAGGCGCCGATCGCAGTGCGTTGAATGACCGGTTGGGCAGGCCCGAACTTTCGCGACGCCGTCCGCCCCGCTTCACACCTTTGCACGCACGTCGTGTCTGGCCAGCCGCGCCAGCAGATAGTCCACTTCGTTCCTGGTTTCAGGTGAAAAGGCGGGCGACGGCTTTCGCATCGCCGCCGAGGAAAGCACGCCGCGCCGCTTCAGGACATATTTGCGCACCGCCAGTCCCACCCCAGGCTGCTGGTCATAACGTATCAGCGGCAGGTGCACATCGAACAGGTCGTGGGCTTCGTCGCGCCTGCCCGCCTTGCTGAGCCTGACCGCCTCCACCAGCATGTCGGGAAACGCATAGCCGGTATTGGCGCCATCCACGCCGCGGTCCAGTTCAAAATCCAGGAAAAGACCGTTGTTGCCGACCAGTATGGAAATCCTGCGCATCGATCCGTCCTTCTCCCACCCGCGCAGCGTGGTGATCTTGTCCAAACCGGGCCAGTCCTCGTGCTTGAGCACGACCAGTGACGGATTTTCCGTAACGACCTTGCGCACGACATTGTTAGACATGGTGACGCCGGTGGCGTGCGGATAATCCTGAAGCACCCAGGGAACATCATCGCCGACCGCATCCACCGCGTTGCGGAAATAGGCGGCGATCTGGTCGTCGGTCTTAAGGCCCGCGCCCGGCGCGATCATCACCGCCGCGGCGCCCATGTCCATCACCTTGCGCGACAGTGAGCGCATCGCTGCGAACCCAGGCGCGGAAACGCCTACGATGATGGGCTTTCCGCCAGCGCGCTTGATGACGCGCGCGGCCAGCGCCAGCGCCTCCTCCGCATCCATTTTGGATGCCTCCCCCAGCACGCCCAGGATGGTGAAGCCGTCGCAGCCCGCGTCGAAATAGAAATCGGTCATGCGGTCCACCGAATTCCAGTCAATGCTGCCGTCATCCAGGAACGGGGTCGGAGCAATGGAATAGACACCGTTGGCCGTGTTATCGAGCTTCATAAGGACATTCCTCTCAGGTACCGTCGATTGTCGACGCGGCTATGCGGCTTTCGCCAGCCTGCCGCTTTCCCACTTGGCGACGCTGGCGGCGGCAATGGCCGTCGCCACCGTGTTCGTACAGGTGCGCCCCATGTCCAGGAAATGGTCCACGCCCAGAATGAGCAGCGCGCCCGATTCCGGCAGATGGAAATAGGGCAACAGCGAGACCACCACCACCAGCGAAGCCCTGGGCACGTTCGCAATGCCCTTGCTGGCCACGAAGATCAGGAAGACCAGCTGCGTCAACTGCCCTGCGGAAAGCGATATGTCACTGGCCTGGGCAATGAAAATCATGGCGAATATGCAGTAGCACATCGATCCGATCAGGTTGAAGGAATAGCCCAAGGGAAGAATGAAGCTGGCGATGCGGTTGGAGACCCCGATCGCTTCCAGCTTGTACAACAGCACGGGATAGGCCGTTTCCGAACTGGTGGTGGCCAACGCGATCAAGGCCGGCTCGCGCACCGCGCGCATCAGCGCTCTCTGTCGCGGCGCGCCCAGCGCGGCCGCGCCCGCCACCATCAGAGCCGCCCACAGAATGGCCAGGGCGCCATAGAATCCGCCGACATAGGCGGCGTAACGGCCGATCATTCCGACGCCGCCTTCGGCAAGCGCGGCCGCAACCGCGGCGAAGACGGCCACCGGCGCCAGGTTCATGACGAACATGGCCATCTTCAGCACGAGGTTCGCAAGCTGTTCCGTCAGGTTCAGCACCGTTTGCCCCTTCTCGCCCAATTGGGTCAGTGCGATTCCCGCGATCAGGGAGAAGACCACGATCTGCAATACTTCATTACGCGCCATGGCATCCAGGATCGAAGTCGGCACAAGGTTGGTCAGGAACGCCGTCATGCTCATGGGCACGGCGGACATCGCACCGGCGCCGTTTCCGGCCGGAAGGTGGATGCCGGCGCCGGGCCTGATTGCCTCGACCATGATGAGGCCGATTGCCAGAGAGACGAGCGAGGCCGCCACGAACCAGGTCATTGCCTTCAGCGCGACCCGGCCGACATCGCCCGCATCGCCCATGCGACCGATTCCGCTGACCAGCGTGAACAACACCAGCGGCGCGATCAGCATCTTGATCGCGCGCAGGAATAAGGCGGTGAGCAGTCCCAATCCCTTCAGGATAAAGGCGAGGGTGGCCGGGTCCGACAATAGCGAATGGCAGGCCAGGCCGAATCCCGCGCCCAGCAGCGTGGCCAGAAACACCAGCCATGTCAGCCCCTTGCGCATGCCGCCCCCATTGCGCTTCCGCCCCGGTTCCAGTTGCCTCCAACTCTAGCGGCGCGCCGCGCCGGACGCCACGGGGCCTGGGGCAACCGCGCCCCGCTTGACGCTCCGGCCTGCCAGCCTAGAGTTTGGACGGGGCGCCGCGGAAGCGGCAGCGCGAGAATCGCGAAACGGGGGAAATCATGCGTCAATCGCAAGGCATTTGTGCCGTCGCGGCGATGATTTTGTGCGCCGTGCTGGCGGGTCCGGCCGGCGGCCAAGGCCGCCCGGCGGATGTGCTCATCAGGGGCGGCCTGATCTATGATGGCTCGGTCGCCAAGCCGTTTGTCGGTGATGTTGTCATCGCGGGCGACAAGATCGCCTATGTCGGCCCCAGGGCCTCCGCGCCTGCCCGGCGCGTCATCGACGCGCATGGCATGATCGTGTCGCCGGGCTTCATCGATGCACATACGCATGCCGACCATTTCCTTGACGCGCGCGACCGGTCCCAGCGTGCAAATCCGGCATGGACGATGCAGGGCGTTTCCACCGTATTCCTTGGCATCGACGGCAACGGCACGCCCGACCTGAAGGCGGAATTCGACCGGTACCGCAAACAGGGGATCGGCACCAACATCGTCTCCTATGTGGGATTTGGCGCGGTTCGGCACGCCGTCCTGGGAGATGTTGCCCGCGCGCCCTCCCCCGCCGAGCTGCAGAGGGAAAAGGCACTTGTCGCCAGAGGCATGTGCGAAGGAGCGATCGGGCTCTCTGCCGGACTGTTCTATGCGCCGCAGAGTTTCGCCAAAACCGACGAAGTCATCGCGCTGGCAAGGGAAGCGGCCACGCGTGGCGGCATTTACGACACCCACCAGCGTGATGAGTCCACCTATTCGATCGGCCTGATGGCCTCGACTCAGGAGGCGCTGCGGATTGGCAAGGAGGGCGGCCTTCCCGTGCACATCTCCCACATCAAGGCCCTGGGCCACGATGTCTGGGGCAAGTCAACCGACGTCATCAAGCTGATCGGGGCGGCACGCGCGGCGGGCCAGGACGTCACCGCAAATCAATACCCGTGGCTTGCCTCCAACACCGGCCTCGAAGCGGCGCTGGTTCCGCGCTGGGCGGCGGATGGCGGCACAGCCGCCATGCTGAGACGTTTCCAGGATCCGGCCCTGATGCCCAGGATCAGGAGGGAGATGGCGCAAAATCTCGCCCGCCGCGGGGGCGCCGGCACCATCCTGCTCAGTGTGGCGGACGAAACGGGCGACTCGCCGCCCAATGCCTGGCGCGGGAAATACCTGTCCGATGTCGCGCGACAATGGAAAGTCGATCCCCTGGATGCGGCGATCCGGATATTGCGCGAGTCCGGCGGGCATGCCTCGATCATCAGCTTCAATATTTCCGAAGCCGACCTGGAAAATTTCATGAAGCAGCCCTGGACGGTGACGAGTTCCGACGGCGGTCCGGGCCATCCGCGCCAATACGCCACCTTCCCCACAAAATACGCTGTCTATGTGAAGCAGAAACACGTCATCGACACCGCGTTCTTCATCCGTCACTCAACCGGATTGACCGCGGACATATTCAAGTTGGACAGGCGCGGCTATCTGCGGCCAGGCTATTTTGCCGACGTGTTGGTTTTCGATCCGCAAACCTACAGGCCCAGGGCTGATTACACCCATCCCGCGCTGCTGTCCGAGGGCGTGAAAGAGCTGTTCGTCAACGGCGTGGCCGCCGTGGACGGTGGCAAGCCCACCGGCGCAACTGCCGGCCGGCCACTGCCTCACATCCCGCCGGCCGGCAGCTGCCGATAGCCCCCAAACCGCAGGAAACCACAGCCGGTTTCCCGGAAATGGCCCACCCAAAATTGCGGGAAGATTGCCAAAGAGTTAGGATTGCGTTGCCTGAGCTGCAAGGTGGCGACGATGCGCAAAGTCATTTTGGGCGGATTGGGATTGATACTGGTGGCCGCAGTGGCCTGGATATTCGTGGCTCGAGAGGGCGCACGCGACAACCCTGCAATAGACGACAATGATATTGGTGGAACAGTCACCGGCGCCAAGGGGCCGGAGGCCGGCGTCTGGGTGATCGCCGAAACGACAGACCTTCCCACGAAATTCGCGCGCATCGTGGTAACCGATGATCGCGGGCGCTTCGTCATCCCCGACCTGCCACAAGCGCGATACAATGTTTGGGTCCGGGGATACGGCCTGGTGGACTCGCCCAAACAGTCCACGACGCCCGGCAAGTTATTGGCGCTTCGGGCGTCATCGGCACCCAGCGAACGGGAAGCTGCCCAATATTATCCGGCGCTTTACTGGTATGCCATGCTGCGGATTCCTCCCAAGAGCCAGTTCCCGGGCACCGGGCCATCGGGCAACGGCATGGATCCGCGGATGACCAGCCAGGGCCAGTGGCTGGACGTCGTCAAGACCGATGGCTGTTTCACCTGTCACCAGTTGGGCGATGCGGCGACTCGCACCATACCGGCGGCCCTGGGCAAGTTCGAATCCTCGACTGACGCCTGGGAGCGACGCATCCAATCCGGCCAGGCCGGTGCGGGCATGGTGAACAGCATCGGCCGGCTTGACACCCACCTGGCCCTGTCGCTGTTTGGCGACTGGACCGATCGCATTAAAAAGGGTGAGCTGCCCTTTTCGCGCCCGCCCCGCCCCCAGGGCGTAGAACGAAACATCGTCGTCACCTTGTGGGACTGGAACAGCCCAAAGGCCTATCTGCATGACGAGATATCGACGGACAAGCGCGATCCGCACGTAAATGCCAACGGGCTTCTCTATGGTTCGCCCGAGGAAAGCACCGACCGGGTGCCGACACTCGATCCCGTGCGCAACATCCAGAGCCACATCACGGCCATGCCGCGCGATGCCGACACGCCCACAACAAGAGACAATCCAAATCTGGCGCCATCGCCCTATTGGGGCGACGAACCCGTCTGGGACAGTCGCACGAACATCCACAATCCCATGTTTGATGAAAAAGGGCTGGTGTGGCTTACCGCACGCATCCGCGGCCGCGACAACCCGGCATTCTGCAAGGCGGGATCTGGGCTGATTTCGGCAAAGCTGTTTCCTGTCGAGAATTCCGGACGCCATCTGGCGGTCTATGATCCGGCAACCCGCAAATACACGCCCATAGATACATGCTTCAGCACCCATCATTTGAACTTCGCCCGCGACGAGGACAACACGTTATGGACAAGCGGCGGCGGCGACGTGGTTGGATGGCTGAACACCAGGAAGTTCCTCCAGACGGGCGACGCGCAATCTTCGCAAGGCTGGACCGCACTGATTCTTGATACCAGTGGCGATGGCAAGCGCGGCCCCTATACCGAACCCGGCCGGCCGCAGATACCGGGCAAGGACATGCGGGTGCGGGCCGGCTTCTATGGCGTGGCGATAAGTCCGGTTGATGGCGCGGTATGGGGATCCTTCATCGGCTATCCGGGCGGCGTGGTGCGCCTGTCTCCCGGCAACAATCCGCCACAGACCGCGCTCGCCGAAATTTTCTATGTGCCGATGGATGATCCGCGCGTACCTGTTCACGGCTTTTCCCCGCGCGGCATGGACATTGACCGCAATGGCGTGGTGTGGATGCCGCTGGCCAGCGGCCAGTTTGCCAGCTTCGACCGCCGCAAGTGCAAGGGACCGCTCAACGGGCCGACCGCGACAGGCAATCATTGCCCCGAAGGCTGGTCGTTCTTTCCATTTCCCGGCCCGCAATTCCGCAATGTCGACATGCCCGGCAGCGCCGAGGCCAGCTATTACGCCTGGGTCGACCAGTTCGATACCTTCGGGCTTGGTCCCAATACGCCTATCGCCACCGGCAATGCCTCCGACGCCCTGCTGGCACTGGTGAAGGGAAAATTCGTGACCCTGCGGGTCCCGTATCCGATGGGCTTCTACGCCAAAGGGCTGGACGGGCGCATTGACGATCCGGCGGCGGGGTGGAAAGGCAAGGGCCTATGGTCCACCTACGCCACGCGCGCACCCCAGCACATCGAAGGCGGCAAGGGTACGACCAGCAAGGTCGTGCACTTCCAATTGCGGCCAGATCCCCTGGCGCACTGACGAAGGAGCGGCAGCCTTCAGGCCAACCGCGCCAAGCCCTCATTTCTGTAACCCGCTGGCCAACGCGGCCATGGGGCGCGTAAGCCATTGATCCCGCTGTCACTTGGCGTCTTCTGCGGCCATGCCCGACACCGCCGCGCCCGCCGCCGGACTTTCCTCCCACCAGCGTACTGGCTACAATAATCAATTGAGGAAACTGTCCGGGGCGCATCCCCGAACCGCCTGAAAAACAGAAGAGATACTGGGACCGACGCCGCCGAAGCACACAGCCACGCGCAATAGCTGCAACATCTTCATCAACGTCGGTCTCACCAGAGGCAGGTCATTGGGGAATCGTCAGCGCTATGAGCATTGTTGAGGTGAGTGAGCCGACACGGCTAACGCCCGGTGTGTCGTCTGGTGGCATGAAGCAGACCGACATTTCCAACCCGGACTATTTTCACAAGGTCGTGGATTGCCAGTGGGCGTGTCCGGCGCATACGCCGGTTCCCGAATATATCCGCCTGATCGCGGCGGGGCGGTATTGCGACGCCTACATGGTCAACTGGCATTCGAATGTGTTTCCCGGGATTCTGGGACGCACCTGTGACCGGCCCTGCGAACCCGCCTGCCGGCGCGGCCGTGTCGAGGAGATAACCGGGCAGCCAGAACCGGTGGCCATATGCCGCCTCAAGCGCGTCGCCGCGGACAACAAGGGCGATGTCAGCGCACGCATGCCGCGGCCGGCCGCGCGCAGGAACGGCAAGCGCGTGGCGCTGGTCGGCGCCGGACCTGCCTCGCTCACCGTCGCGCGCGATCTGCTGCCGCTGGGCTACACCGTCGTTCTCTACGATGGCGATGCCAGCGCCGGTGGCATGATGCGCACCCAGATCCCAAAGTTCCGCCTTCCCGAAACGGTGCTGGACGAGGAGGTGAACTACATCCTCGACCTTGAGCCCGAGCTGCGCCTGGGCCAGCCGGTAAATTCCCTGAAAGCCCTGCTTGCCGAGGAATATGACGCGATCTTCGTGGGCTGCGGCGCTCCGCGCGGACGCGACCTTGCGCTTCCCGGCCGAAAGGAGGCCGCGGCGCACATCCATATCGGCATCGATTGGCTGGCATCGGTTTCCTTCGGCCATGTCACCAAAATCGGCAAGCGCGTCATCGTTCTTGGCGGCGGCAACACGGCAATGGATTGCTGCCGCACCTCGCGGCGGCTGGGCGGCGAACAGGTGGGTGTGGTCGTGCGCTCCGGATTTGGAGAAATGAAGGCTTCCCCCTGGGAAAAGCAGGACGCGATGCATGAGGGCATTCCGATCCACAATTTCCTGGTCCCCATGGAATTTCTGCACCAGGACGGCCGCCTGACAGGCGTGCGGTTCCAAAAGGTCACAGCCGCGCGGGACGACAACGGCCGCCGCGCCCTGGTGCCGACGGGCGAACCTGACGTGGTGATGGAATGTGACGATGTGCTGGTGGCGGTCGGCCAGGAGAACGCCTTTCCCTGGATCGAGCGCGACGCCGGCGTGGAGTTCGACCGCTGGGACATGCCCAAGGTGAATCCACGCACCATGCAATCGACCAACCCGCGCGTCTTCTTTGGAGGCGACGCGGCATTCGGCCCCAAGAACATCATCTGGGCGGTGGCCCACGGCCACGATGCCGCGATCTCCATCGACCTTGCCTGCCGGGGACAGGATGTGAACCGGCGCCCGCCGCCGGCCGTCACCCTGTCCAGCCAGAAAATGGGCATCCACGAATGGAGCTACGACAACGATATCTCCAACGACCTTCGCTTCAAGGTGCCGCACGCCCCGATCGAAAAGACGCTGCGGGACGTGCGCCTCGAAGTCGAGCTGGGCTTTGACCAGAAGCTTGGTTTCGCAGAGGCACAGCGCTGCCTGAATTGCGACGTGCAAACCGTTTTTGACGCGCCAAAATGCATCGAATGTGATGCCTGCGCCGACATCTGCCCCATGGACTGCATTACATTCACCGTCAATGGGGAGGAAGCGGAACTGCGCGGACGCCTGGCCGCGCCCGCCTTGCACCCGGAGCAGGATCTTTATCTTTCCGATTTTCTCCAGACCGGCAGGGTGATGGTCAAGGACGAGGACCTCTGCCTGCATTGCGGCCTGTGTGCAGAGCGCTGCCCCACCGGCGCCTGGGATATGCAGAAGTTTCTCTTCAACGCACCCAGGACGGCATACGCATGCAACCGATAAGCTCCGTCAACGAATTCGTCATCAAATTCGCCAACGTAAACGGTTCGGGCTCGGCCTCGGCCAACGAGATGTTCGCCCGCTCGATCCTGCGGATGGGCGTGCCGGTCACCTCGCGCAATATCTTTCCGTCCAACATCCAGGGCCTGCCGACCTGGTACGAAGTGCGGGTGTCGGGCGCAGGCTGGCTGGGCCGGCGCGGCGGCGTCGACCTGATGGTGGCCATGAATCCGCAGACCTGGGACAAGGATATCGCCTCCATCGATCCCGGCGGCTATCTGTTCTATGATTCCTCGCGGCCCATCCCGGACTCCCGGTTCCGCGACGACATCAACATCATTCGCATGCCGTTGACGGAAATCTGCAATGCGGCCTACACCGATCCGCGTCAGCGCCAGCTATTCAAGAATATCATTTACATCGGCGCACTGGCCCAGCTTCTGGGCATCGACCTGGCGGTGCTGGAGCAGCTGATAGGCGAGCAGTATAAGGGCAAGGATGCCCTGATCCCACCCAACCGGAAAGCATTGCACATGGGCTTCGACCATGCCCACGACCAGCTTTCCGGCCGTTGCGGGCTGAAGATCCGAAAAGCCGACGCCGTCGGCGACCGCATTTTCGTCAGCGGCAACAACGCGGCAGGGCTGGGCTGTGTTTATGGCGGCGCCACCGTGGGCGCATGGTACCCGATCACGCCGTCGACCTCCGTGGCCGAGGCCTTCTCCAAATACTGCCGAAAATACCGCGTCGGTGAAGACGGCCGCAACCGGTTCGCTGTCGTGCAGTCCGAAGACGAGATATCAGCCATCGGCACGGTTATCGGCGCGGGCTGGAACGGCGCGCGTGCATTCACTGCGACTTCAGGCCCCGGCATTTCCCTGATGCAGGAGTTCCTGGGCCTTGCCTATTTTGCCGAAATTCCCGCCGTCATCATCGACGTGCAGCGCGGCGGGCCGTCCACAGGCATGCCCACCCGCACCCAGCAGGCCGATCTCATGATCTGCGCCTATGCTTCTCACGGCGACACCAAGCATGTGCTGCTGCTGCCGGAAGATCCCAGGGAGGTGTTCGAGTTCTGCACCCTCTCCTTCGACCTCGCCGAGCGGCTGCAAAGTCCGGTGTTCGTGCTGGAAGACCTGGACATCGGCATGAACGAGTGGCTCTGCGAGCCATTCTCCTGGGACGATAGCCGTACCTATGACCGCGGCAAGGTCATGACTGCTGCGGAGCTTGATGCAGGAAAGACTTTCGGCCGCTATCTGGACGTGGACGGAGACGCAATACCATGGCGGACGCTTCCTGGCACCCACCCGACCAGGGGCGCCTTCTTCACCCGGGGCACAAGCCGCGACCGTTTCGCCAAATACAGTGAGGAAGGCGCGGTCTACCAGGACAACATGCAAAGGCTGCTGCGCAAGTTCGAGACAGCCAAATCCCTGGTTCCCGCCCCGATTATCCGCAGCGCCACCCGCGAGACGGATCGCGGCGTCATTTATTTCGGCTCGACCACGCCCGCCATGAAGGAGGCGCTGACCGCGCTGGAAGCGGAAGGAATCCACCTGGACACCATGCGCCTGCGAGCATTTCCCTTCAGCGAAGCGGTCGTGGATTTCATCAACGCCCACGACCAGATATTCCTGGTCGAGCAAAATCGCGACGCCCAGATGCGCGCACTTCTGGTCCATGAATGCGGCATCGACCCGGCCCGCTTCATATCGATCCTTCATTACGACGGCACCCCGATCACGGCGCGGTTCATCATCGCTGCCATCACCGAACATATAGCCGTTCGTTCCAGGGAGGCCGCGGAATGACCTACATCGCAAAGCCCCGGTTGCGCCACCCCGCCCTGCCCGTCAACCGCCTTGGGTTCACCCATCGCGATTATGAAGGCTCGGTCTCCACGCTCTGTGCGGGATGCGGGCACGACTCGATTTCCTTCGCCATCATAGAGGCCTGTTTCGAGCTGAGCATTGAGCCGCACCGGGTGGCAAAGCTGTCAGGCATCGGCTGTTCCTCGAAGACGCCGGATTATCTTCTGGGTCAAAGCCATGGGTTCAATTCCGTGCATGGCCGGATGCCGTCGGTGCTGACCGGCGCCAACCTGGCCAATCGCGACCTGATCTATCTGGGCATATCCGGCGACGGCGACAGCGCCTCCATCGGCCTGGGCCAGTTCATCCACTGCGTCCGTCGCGGCGTGAACATGGTCTATATCACGGAAAACAACGGCGTTTACGGCCTGACCAAGGGCCAGTTCAGCGCCACTGCCGACAAGGGCTCACGAAGCAAGTCGGGCGGCAGCAACATGGATTCCCCGCTCGACCTGGTCAGCATGGCGCTGATGGTGGGAGCCGGATTCGTGGGCCGCAGTTTTTCTGGCGACAAGGACCAGCTGGTTCCCCTGATCATGGCGGCCATCAGCTATCCCGGCCCTGCTTTCATAGACATCGTCAGTCCCTGCGTGGCGTTCAACAATCATGCAGGGTCGACAAAATCCTATGATTTCGTGCGGGCGCACAATGAGGCGGTGAACCGCCTCGATATCGTTGAACCGCGGGAGGCCATCACGGTGGAATATGCGCCCGGCACTCGCGAGGAGGTCGCCCTGCATGATGGTTCCACCCTGCGTCTGGCAAAGCTTTCCGCGGACTATGATCCCCACGACCGGATCGGGGCGATGACCTATCTGCAGAGCCGCGCCGCGGCTGGCGACCTCGTGACCGGACTTATCTACATGGACCGCGAGGCAAAGGACATGCACGCGAATCTGAATACCACGCTGGAGCCCCTCAACGGACTTTGCGAAAAGCAGCTCTGTCCGGGCTCCGCGGGACTGACAGCTTTCAACGCGGCGCACCGTTAGAGCGCGGACGCCGGCGCATATCGCTCAACATTGCCCGGAGGCACGTCATGGAGCCATTCCACATGCCGCTCACCGTCAGTTGCCCCAGTTGCGGATGCCGCCTTGTCCGGGTCGCTCAGTCCGATCTCCAGGATTTCGCAATCTGCCCGGCCTGCCTGGCGGCAGGCCTATATGACGATGTAATGGACGATCCGGCCGCGTTGACCGTGGGCTATGCGCTTCCGGCGGCGGTCAAGGATTTTGTCTGCCGCCTTGAAGGGCGATAACGGCGACGGGGCCGATTCATAAAAAACAGGGGCATGGAAAAATGAGAACTCCGACATCGGCCTTGGTTGCCTTGGGCCTTGTGCTGGGCGCGACGCCCGCCCTGGCTCAGGCCGCAGCGGCGGCACCGGACCAGCCGGCGAACTGGTGGTCCCAGGCCGGCGGCGAGAGGGGGCCGACTCGCATCGTCTGGGCGGCGCACAAAAACCCGGAAACACCCTACACCGGACCCAACAAACCGATCTGGCATATTGCCGACATTCTCAAGGCGCATCAGGGCCAGGCACGCTGGGAACAGCAGGCGCTTTTGACGCGCGATTTCGACGGCCGCTATGTCCAGATGGCGCCACGCGACAAGGCCAAGTGCATGTTCTATGCCGACGACCGGGTCTGGGGCTGGGTTTACAGCGGTCAGGTCAAGGTCACCATTGACGGCCAGGAACCCAGGATCCTGTCCAAGGGCTGGGTGTTCAATGTCGCGCCGCGCCTGTCCTATTGCATGGAGACGGCCGGCACCGAACCGGTGGTGTTTTTCCGCATCACGCCCGCCGGCCAGGTGCCGTCCTATCCGCAAAATGAAACACCTACGCCAATCCCCGGCTACACTTATGAAAAGGTCAGGATCACCTCGACCGGCGGCTATGACTCCTTCAACATGCCGTTTTTCAATGTCGATGAATATGGCGCCTCGAGCCGCACGGGCGAGCGCTTCCTCTATGACGGCCACACATCTTCCAACCTGAATATCGGGCCGCCCCTCACGCAGCTCCCTCCGTCCACCAGCTGGGGCCATTTCCACGAGAACATGCCGGAAGTCTGGCTGAATGTTTACGGACAGGTCTGCGCGCTGATCTCGGGAATCGGGGTTGTCCACGGCGAATATGGCGATTTGATCAACGCCAATGAGGAACGCTGGCATCGCGCCACCAGCTGCCCCAACACGGGTCGCAGCATCCGCATGGCCATAACGCCGCGAAGCAAGGAAGGCCAGGTTCATTACTTCCAGATTGACCAGCCGCCGGGAAACTAGCGTCCCACCGCGCCCTTGCGGACTGGGCTGGCGGCCAGCGCACAGGTTTCCTCGCCGGAAAATGTGCGCGAGCGGGTGAGAAACCGTCTTTCGGTTCCATTGTCGAGCGAGAACATGCCGCCCCGGCCCGGCACAACGTCGATGATCAGCTGGGTGTGCTGCCACGCCGCGAACTGGGACTCGCTGATATAGACCGGTACGCCGCCGATCTCGCCCAACAGAACGTCACGATCGCCGACGATGAATTCGGCCCTCGGATAGCACATCGGAGAGGAGCCGTCGCAGCAGCCTCCGGACTGGTGAAACAGGACCGGGCCATGCCGCGCTTCAAGCTCGGCGATGAGCGCAAGCGCGGCCGGCGTCGCAGTCACCCTGTCGGGAACCGAACCGGTCATGGCCAACCCTTTTGCGGCGCGGCGGGCCATTACGGCCCGCCGCGCGTGCCGTCTTAGAAGAAGCCAAGCTTTCTGGGCGAATAGCTGACCAGCATGTTCTTGGTCTGCTGGTAGTGATCCAGCATCATCTTGTGGTTCTCGCGCCCGACGCCGGACTGTTTATAGCCGCCGAAAGCGGCGTGAGCCGGATACGCGTGATAGCAGTTGGTCCACACCCGGCCCGCCTTGATCGCTCGCCCGAAGCGATAGGCCCGGTTTCCGTCGCGTGTCCAAACGCCGGCGCCCAGCCCATAAAGCGTATCGTTGGCGATAGCCAGCGCCTCGTCGTCGTCCTTGAAGGTGGTGACGGAAACGACCGGCCCGAAAATCTCCTCCTGGAATACCCGCATCTTGTTGTTGCCCTTGAAGACGGTGGGCTTGACGTAATAGCCGCCGGCCAGATCCCCCGGCAGCACGTTGCGGCCACCGCCGGTCAGCACTTCAGCACCTTCCTGCCGGCCGATATCGAGATAGCTGAGAATCTTCTCCAGCTGCTCGGACGACGCCTGCGCGCCGACCATGGTCGCCGGATCGAGCGGATCGCCCTGCACGATCGCTTCGACCCGCTTGATCGCCCGTTCCATGAAGCGGTCATAGATATTCTGCTGGATCAGCGCCCTGCTGGGGCAGGTGCAGACCTCGCCCTGATTTAAGGCGAACATCACGAAACCTTCGATCGCCTTGTCGAAAAATTCGTCATCGGCGGCGGCGACATCGCTGAAAAAGATGTTGGGTGACTTTCCGCCCAGCTCCAGCGTCACCGGAATCAGATTCTGGCTGGCATACTGCATGATCAGCCGGCCGGTGGTGGTCTCGCCGGTAAAGGCGATCTTGGCGATGCGGTTGCTCGAAGCCAGGGGCTTGCCCGCCTCCAGGCCGAAGCCGTTGACGACATTCAGAACGCCCGGCGGCAGAATATCGCCGATCAGTTCCAGCAAAACCATGATGGAGGCCGGAGTCTGTTCGGCAGGCTTGAGAACGACGCAATTGCCTGCGGCCAACGCCGGCGCCAGCTTCCAGGTCGCCATCAGCAGCGGGAAGTTCCAGGGAATGATCTGGCCGACGACGCCAAGCGGCTCATGGAAATGGTAGGCGACCGTGTCGTGGTCGATCTCGGAGATGCCGCCCTCCTGTGCCCGTATGGCCCCGGCGAAATAGCGGAAGTGGTCAACGGCCAGGGGCAGGTCCGCAGCGGTGGTTTCGCGGATCGGCTTACCATTGTCCCAGGTCTCCGCTTCGGCGAGCAGCGGCAAATTGTCCTCGATCACCTGGGCGATCTTGTTGAGCATAAGCGAGCGCTCTGCCACGCTGGTACGGCCCCAGGCGTCCTTCGCGGCATGGGCGGCATCGAGCGCCGCATCGATATCGCGTCCATCGGAACGCGCGATCTCGCAAAGGGGCATGCCGTTCACCGGCGAGGTGTTGTCGAAATACTGTCCGCCCCGCGGTTCGGCCCACTTGCCGTTGATGAAATTCCCATAGCGGGCCTTGAAGATTTTCGCGGCCGATCGCGAGGCCGCCTTTTGCTGAATATTCATGTCCGGCTCCTTGGATTGCGTCTCCAGCGTCCTGGGCAAAGCCTATACCCGGCGCGGGCTGGCGTCAGCGGCGGCGCCACGGTCTTTTCCCGCGATCTGTCGCAGTGCTGCGACAGTGGCCGGGAACCCGGCCCGTCTCTATGGCCGCGAAAGCCCCAGGCGCGCGATTTTCCGATGCAGTGTTGCCCTGCTGATGCCAAGAAGGCGCGCCGCTGCCGTCACATTGCCCTGGGCGCGGGACAGCGCCCGCTGCACAGCGCCACGCTCCGCCGCCGCAAGGTCGTCGCCCGGCGCGCCGCCGGGCAGAAGCGGCAGGACATCATTTACCGGCCGGCCGAACTGGGCTTCCGTCAGGCCATAGGCGCGCCGCGCCGCAAAACTCGCGCCGACGATCAGGTCCTCATGGTCGACCGCGATCAGCCCGCCGGGCCCGCGCGCCGTATCGGGCGCCAGCACGATGCGGGCGTTGCGGAACGTCTCGCGGAAGCAGCGCGCCTCGATCTTCTGGGCTGCCTCATGGGTCGCGGCCGCCACCAGCTTCATCACGCCGGCCGTGTGATCCTTGCGCGCGTTCGAAACGTCCAGCGCCGCCACAATATTGCCCATGGCGTCACGAATAGGCGCGACCGTGCAACTGAGCCCGATATTACGCGTCAGGAAATGCTCATCGCGATGGATTGTAAGCGGCCGCCCTTCGGTCAGGCCGGTGCCGATGCCATTGGTGCCCTCGCTGGCCTCGTCCCACACCATGCCCGTCCACAGACCAAGCTTGAGAAAATCGCGATCATCACAGGCCTTGCCGCGCCGATCGAGCGGGACGCCATCGCGATCGGTCAACAGGACACAACATCCGGCATCCCCGACCGAAAGAAAAAGCCGGTCGAGTGAATCCTGCGCCAGGCGCACAAGCGGACCGGATTTTTCGATGGCGCGCTGGAATTCCGCCGGGTCCAGCCGACGCGGAGGCAGGCGGCGCTCCGGATCGAGCCCGTGCTTCAGCGAGCGGAACCACGACGCTGCCACCGCAGATTGCGCGGGCAGCGCCGCGTCGCTCAGCACGGCATAGACATGGTCGGCATGATGCGCTTTAGGCATTCCGGCCGCTCCCCGATCCGTCCCAATGCCCTCTTTCACCGTTCTTCGACGGCTGGGAGGATAGTTCGCCTATTCCATCTTGCCGTCAATATGCCGGAAATCAGCGAAACCGCCCGGTTTTGCTGCACCCGCGGCCAGGGGATGTGTCGCAGGTTTGCTACAAATCGCTGGCCGGCGCGTCCCACCCGCCTTAACCGGGGATTTTCGCCTGTATAGAGTTGCATCACGCCATCTGCGCACCCCGGCCGATGGCAGGCAAAAGAACAAGAAGCGGCGAGATCGGGATGAAAATCAGCAAGAGGGAATTTCTTGCCGGCGGAGCGGGTATGGGCGTCGGCCTGGCCCTTGCTGCCGCGACGGCGCAAACGCGGACAGACAGCCGCCCGCCGCAGCGGATCAACAGCGGCGTCCAGCCCTCCTCCGTCGACCTGAACTACAAAGCGCGCCGCTTCAACAAGGCGATCGAATTGTGGGAGGACGGCCAGCCCGTCTTCTACGCCACCGAACGGCCGACTCCGGGCGTCAACGCGTATGAGCGCGGCAAGCTGATGTGCAAGACGTACGCGGACGCCATCAACTACGACATGGAGCATGTTCCCTTCAACGTCACCCAGTTGGGTGAATTCATGCGCGGCCTGGCCGATGGCGGCGGCACGCGAAGCGGCCACCGCTTTCCTGCGGTTTTCGTGACCTGCCCGGTGCTCGGCCTCAGCGAGGAATATGCCATCGCCAACAGCTGGGTCATGGGACAGATTCTCGACACCGGGGTTTCGGGTATCCAACTCTGCCATGCCCGCGATCCGAAGGCGGTCGAGGTGATGGCCCACATGGCCTGCCGCTATCCGTTCGAATATCCCGGCGTGCCCAGGATGCGGCTACAGGGTATCCGCGGCGCAAGCGCCGAATTCGCCGCCCGTGTCTGGGGCATGAACAATGCCCACTATGTCCGCATCGCCGACCTCTGGCCGCTCAATCCCCGCGGCGAGATCATCTTCGGCCTGAAGATCGAGGACACGCCCGGCGACGCCAACGCCGCCGCGTCGCTGGCGGTTCCCGGCATTGCTTTCGCCGAATGGGGGCCCACCGACAACAATTACTGGCTAAATGGATTCGATGGCCTGCCGCTCGACGGCAGCCGCTTCGACCCGGCGAAATTTCCCAAGCTGATCGCGGTTCGCAAGAAGATACGGGATCTTTGCAGACAGAAGCGGATCGTCTTCCTCAATGCCTCATCGCCCACGCCCGGCGATTTCAATTATGTCATCGACCAGATCAGGGACGGCACGAAATTCATGCCAGCCACTGAAGAAACGGCGATCATGGCGCGCGAGTACACCAAAAGAAAAATGCCCGTCTGACCAGGGAGGGAGGCTGAAAACCATGTCGGCTTGGCGCTATGCGATCCTGATCCGGTGCGGCCTTGTCCTGGCCGGCCTTGTCTTGCCGGCAGCGACATGGGGCCAGCAGGCGGCCCGCGCGCCGGGCAGCGAGGTTCCGGTGGTCCATTACAAAGCCGCCGGCGAATGGCCTGATCAGCCGCGCGGCGACAAGGGCGTACCCGCCGGCGCCTGGTCCTTCACCCAGGTCGCCAGCGTCGCTGTCAAGCACGACGGCAACATCCTCGTCCTGCACCGCAATACCGATCCGATACTGGAATTCGCGCCGGACGGAAAATTCATCGGTATCTGGGGCGATGTCCATTTCGATCGCGGCAAGGTCATGTTCGTGGACAAGCGGGATCGCACTGCCCGGATGTCCGGCTATCAGGGCGTCTATGGCGCGGCAGGGTGTGCCGAGTGCGGCGCCCATTCCATCCGCGTCGATCCGCAGGGAAATGTCTGGGCCGTCGATGCCACCGGACAGGTCGTCTACAAGATGAACCCGCAAGGACATGTGGTGATGACGCTCGGCACCCACGGCAGGGCCGGACAGGGGCCGGGACAATTCTACCTGCCCACCGACGTGGCGTTCGCGCCCAATGGCGACGTGCTGGTGAGCGACGGCTATGGCAATGCACGCATCGTCCGTTATTCGCATGACGGCCGCTATCTCGGCCAGTTCGGCGTACGGGGAAATGGCGCCGGGCAATTCCAGTTGCCGCACAACCTGGTGGTCGACGCGGACGGCAAAATTTACATCACGGACCGCGACAACCAGCGCGTCGAGATTTTCGACGCGAACGGAACATTCGCCGGTGAATGGGACAATATCGGCGGCAACTCGTCGCTGGCGATGACGCCGGACCAGCATGTCTGGACGGGGATTGTGCTGCGCGACCTCAAGGGACACGCCATCGAACGCCTGCCCACTACCAGCAATCCGCATGGCGCCGCCGTCGGCGCCAACGGAGATGTCTATCTGGGATTGCTCAACGGACGGGTGGAGAAATTCATCCGGCAGTAAATCGCAAACGCCGGATGCAGACGCCCGGCCTTGACAGGTTGCATGTGAGAGAAAGCCAGACCCTATGTCAAAACGCATCCGCCAGGACACAATCGGCCGCCGCAGCTTTCTGAAGGCGGCCACCGCCGCCGGCGCGGCGCTGGGGTCAACCCCGGCTGCCGCCCAGCCTGCCCAGCCCTCCACGGCCGCCCGGCCGGTGCCACTGCCCGATATCGCCGCCGAAACACTGCCGCCGCCGGCTGATCCGGTTCATCAATCCTCCAGCGGCGGCGATTTCATGCTCGATGTCCTGAAGACGATGGGCTTCGCCTATGTGACGCAGACCCCTGCCTCGACTTTCCGCGGCCTGCATGAAGCAATCATCAATTACGGCATGAACGCGCAACCGGAATTGCTCAGCTGTACGCACGAGGAAATCGCGGTGGCGATGGCGCATGGCTATGCCAAGATCGAAGGCACCCCCCTGCCCGTGATGGTGCAGAGCACCGTCGGGCTCCAGCATGCCTCGATGGCGCTGTACAACGCCTATTGCGACCAGGCGCCGATCTACATGATCGTCGGCAATACGGTCGATGCCGCCAAGAGGGGGTTTTCCTTCGAATGGGCGCATTCCGCGATCGACCCGGCCGCCATTGTGCGCGATTATGTCAAATGGGACGACCAGCCCGGCTCACTGCAACACTTCGCCGAATCCGCCGTACGCGCCTATCAGATCGCCATGACGCCGCCCATGGCGCCGGTCCTGCTGTCGCTGGACAGTGAGTTGCAGGAAAACCCGATTGCGAATCGCGCGGCGCTGCGTATGCCCAAGCTCGCGCCGGTTGCCCCGCCGCAGGGAGATGCGCAAGCCGTGGCAGATACCGCCCGGCAACTGGTCAGCGCGCAGAATCCGGTGATCGTGGCCGACCGCATGGCCCGCACGCCACAGGGCATGGCGCGGCTGGTTGAACTCGCAGAGGTCTTGCAATGCCCGGTAGTTGATACCGGCGGGCGGTCGAATTTCCCGAACCGGCATTATCTGTGCCAGACCGGGCGCAGCGCCGCGCTGCTCGCCCAGGCCGATCTCATTGTCGGCCTCGAACTCAACGACTTCTACGGAACGCTGCACGCATTCAGCGACCGGATAGTCCGCCGCTCGCGGCGCATATCCAGGGCCGACGCCCACACCATCAGCATCACCGCGCGCCAGCTTTCCCCCAGGGCCAATTACCAGGATTTCCAGCGCTATCAGGATGTCGATCTCGTCATTGCGGCAGATGCGGAGCAAACACTCCCGTCCCTGACCGACCAGGTCAAGCGCCTGGTCGATGCCGATCGCAGATCGGTGTTCGAGGCGCGCGGCAAGAGCCTGCAGGCGGCTTACCATTCGATGGTCGAACAATGGAAATCCGATGCGACGATCGGCTGGGACGCGAGCCCCATCACCATAGCGCGCCTGTGCGCCGAGCTGTACGACCAGATCCGGAATGATGACTGGTCAATGGTAGGCAATGGAAATCGTGTCGTCTGGCCGCGCCGGTTGTGGAACTTCGACAGGCATTACCGCTGGATCGGGTCGTCCGGCGGCTCGGGCATCGGCTACAACGCCCCGGCGTCCCTGGGCGCGGCGCTGGCCAACAGGAAATATGGCCGTCTGTCTGTGGCCATCCAGGGCGACGGTGACCTGATGTTCTGTCCGGGCACATTGTGGACCGCGGCGCATCACCGGATTCCAATCCTCTACGTCATGCATAACAACCGGGCCTGGCACCAGGAACTGATGTATCTGCAGGCGATGTCCAATCGCCATGACCGCGGCCTTCATAACGCCCATATCGGCACCACGCTGACCGATCCGAACATTGATTTCGCCATGATGGCCAAAAGCATGGGCGTCTATTCGGAGGGACCGATAGACAATCCGAAAGATCTCGCGCCGGCATTGAAGCGCGCGCTCGCAGTGGTCAGGAAGGGCCAACCGGCGCTGATCGACGCCATCGTCGAGTCGCGATAGGAGAAAGAGCGATGGACAGACTCTTCACGCTGAACGTCCTGGCGATTGCCTCTCTCTTTCTGGGCGTTGCATCCACGGCCTGGGCACAGGACGCGCCAAAGGGCGACCCCGGCAACGGCCGCAAGGTCTATCTCGCAGACGGGTGCTATCAGTGCCACGGGCGGGTCGGCCAAGGCGGCAGCATGAACGGTGCGGCGCCCATCCTGGCCCAAACCCGGATGTCCTTCCCCGCTTTCAGGAACCAGATCCGCAATCCCGTGAACGACATGCCCGCCTATTCCGAGAGCATGCTGTCGGACAAGGATCTGGCTGACATATTCGCCTTTGTCCTCTCCCTGCCCGGGCGGCGGCCCGTAAGCGAATTTCCGATCCTCAACAATTGATCCCCGAGGGGTATCCCGATGCGGTCCTGTCATTTCGCTTGCCTTCTTGTCGCGGGCATTTCGTGCAGCGCCACGGCTCAGGCCCAGGCTCCGCAGTTCGAATATCTTCGCTCGGGGCAAATGCCGCCCGCCGGCACGGCGCCGGGCCTGAAAGCAACGGAACTGGCGCCCAAAACCCGCATCTTCCATATCGTGTTTTCCAAAGGCGATGACGTGGCCGCCGGCCTTGCCGATTTCGCGGAGAAAAATCACCTGACAAACGCCCATTTCACGGCCATCGGCGCTTTCGGTTCGGCGCTCATTGGCTGGGCCGACCGGCCCAGGAAGGCGTTCAAGTACGTCAGGCTGGATGAGGAAATGGAGGTAGCCTCCTTCATCGGCAACATTACCCGGGGCCGAGATGGAAAACCGGTGGTGCACGCCCATTGCGTCGTGGGCCTGCTCAGGAACGGCGCGGTCTATGCCGGCCACTGCATGCAGGAGCGCGTCAGCCTTACCATGCAGATGTATTTGACGGATTCCCAACCGCTCCTGACCGGCCAGCCGCCCGGATCGCCGGGGCGCAGGAATTGACGGCAAGGCGCGGGCGCCAACGGGCGTGCCGATCAGCGACCTGGGTGCGGCGCGTTCAGGGACGCCGGGCTCATTTCAGTTCGCCTTGCGCCGGAATGCTTCCCGGTTCCGGGACAGGACGCCAGAAATCGGGAAGCCCCTTGCGGGTAGCGGCCAGGATGTTGATCGCCGCCGCCCCATTCGCGCCGGCGCCCTGCAGCGAAGCATACACACCGTGCAGCACGCGGTCGCGCGCCTGGGCATTAAGGTTGTCGAAGGACTGGCTGTAAATCATGTAAGTCAGGGGATAACGAAACAGGCGGGTGTTGAGATTGAACTGGCGCAAGCTGCGCCCCAGCGGATCGCGCGGTCCCGCCGCCGGAAATGTCGTGGTGAATGTGGACGTGCCCTTTACCGGAGAGGGCAGCGGCACTTCGTTCTTGAACGTCATGTAGGCGATGAGTTCATCGACGGATTCATCGATGTCCTTGCTGGTCGCGCGCTGGCCCGGCGCACCATCGCCTTTGTCCAGGCTTCGATACTGCGCGTTGATGCGCGTTATCAGATTCACGAACCCCGCCTGGTGTTCCAGCGTAAGCAGCGAGACGATGTCGCTTCCCGGTTCGAGATAACGCTTCAGGTCGATGCGATCCGCCAGGCTGGTGATATTGAGGCCGCCTGCCGGCACCTCCCAGGGTTTCAGCTCGTCGAAGGTCACATTCCCCCGGTGCCGCATGGTTCCCGTCGTTCCGGTCACATACCAGCCGCCATACCGCGTTTCAAATGGCGTGCGGTCGTCAGTCAACGGGAACAGCCGACTGGGATCCAGGTTGAGAACCTTGCCGCCCGGCCCGGTGCTGTAACTGGCGACCATCATGCCTGGCGCCCAGCGGCTGGCCAATCCATGACATCCCAGGCACTCGCTGGACCGGCGCACGAAGTGGGGCTTGTCGGTTTTCGACCTGTCCAGCGTGTAGAAAGCAACGCCGCTTTGCGGATCGGACGTGACGATCTCGATGAACCGGCCATCTTGAACGTCCCCAACCGCGACATCATCCTGGTAATAGATGGCGCGCGGCGTTTTCTGATTTATACGGTCGAACTGAAGGCTGCTGGCTGAAAAGACCAGCAGCTGCGAATCGCGCGAGATGTGAAGCGCCTTCAAAAGGTCCGGCAGATAGCCGTGCCCATCCGCATCAAAGGCGAGCGTCGCGCTTCCATCGTCCAGCCGCTTCTGCAGCTGGTCCACCACATTGGGCTGAAGCTCATCCGCCCAGCCGGGCAACGTAAGAATAGCGAGCACCCCAAGAAAAATGCCCACCGTCACGCCTGTCCATTTCCACGCCCGGCTCATCCCGCCAGAGCCTGGGAAGGATTGCTGCCGCCGGGACGGAAGAACATGCCCATTTGCAGGCTGCGGGCGATATTCTCTGCCCGGCCGATAAAAAGCTCGGCGATCTCGGAGGGGCATTCCGCCCGGGCTGTTTGCCGGAACAGCGCCAGCCAGCGCTCGAAATGCCGCGGCTGAACCATCTTCAGCCGCATATGGGCGACCATCGGATTGCCCTTGTAGCGACCGCTCATCAGCATGACCGACGACCAGAAGTCACACATCCGGGACAGGTGAACATCCCAGTTGTCGCCGATGACGCGATTGAAAATGGGACCGATGTCGTTGTCCGCGCGGACCTGGGCATAAAAGGCGTGAACCAGCCGTTGGACCATCGCCTCGTCGATGCCCGGATGAACGGGCTGGCGGAGAGGGTTGTTTGAGGCCATGATCCGAGGCTCCCGAGGCGCATTGCGCGGCACGTGGAAGCTATTGCCTTGGGCGCTCTAAAGCAATATCACAGATACTCCTTATAAACAGGATAAATCGACGCATGCGGCTGACCTTCTATTCGGACTACAGCCTGCGCCTGCTGATGTACACCGCCCTGCGGCACGGCCGGCTGGTGACCATCCAGGAAGTGGCGAATGCGTATGGCATCTCCAAGAACCACCTGATGAAGGTCGCGTTCGAGCTTGGGCGGAAGGGATATCTGGAAACGGTGCGCGGCCGGGGCGGCGGCCTCAGGCTGGCCAGGCCACCCGAAAAGATCGGACTGGGCGAAGTCATCCGCGCCGTGGAAGAAGACTTCAACCTGGTGGAATGTTTCGATGCCGACTCCAACGGGTGTGTCATCTCCGGCGCCTGCCGCCTGCGTGGCGCCCTGTCGCGTGCCCTCAATGCCTATTTCGCCGTGCTGGACGAATATACGCTGGCGGACCTGACCGGCCGCCATCCCGTTCTTGCCCGCATTCTTGAAGCGTCATGACGTTCTGCATAAAGCGAATCTACGAGCCCGTGGCGAATGACGACGGAATGCGGATCCTGGTGGATCGCATCTGGCCGCAGGGCATCACCCGCTTCGACGCCAGGATCGCGCGATGGGACCGGGAAGTGGCGCCCACTACGGAACTGCGGCG
>DASTRG010000269.1:0-2121 GCA_035761325.1 Rhizomicrobium sp.
GAGGGGGCCTGGTCAGGCAGCCGCTCAAAGGAGGGCTGAAGCGATGAACAAAGTGACGTTTTTTGGCAGCCCCCTGCTTCTGGGGTTTGAACATCTGGAGAGCCTTGTGGAACGCGCCCGAAGCGCGTCCGACGGGTATCCTCCCTATAACATTGAGACTTTCGAGGACGGCCGCATCCGCATCACCCTTGCCGTGGCCGGCTTCGCGCAAGACGACCTGAGTGTCACCCAGGAGGACCGGCAACTGGTGATCCGCGGCCGCCAGGCCGAGGGAAACGACGCCAAATACCTGCATCGCGGGATTGCTGCGCGGCAGTTCATACGGAACTTTGTCCTGGCGGATGGCATCGAAACGACCGCTGCCGCGTTGGAAAACGGATTGCTCAGGATTGATTTGGCCCGCCCGTCGGCGAAGCCAGAAGTGAGGGTGGTTAAGATCACGAGTGGAGCAACATCATGACCGACAGATTTGAGATCGACGAGATGGACGAGGCGCAGGCAGCCGTGCGCATCGCCTACATCAAGCCCACCGGCACCGCCGAGGCCCATCGCCTTGGCCTGATCCCGGCTCACATCGACCTTCCTGACGGCATGAAGCTCTATGTCCTGCATGCCGAAGACGGCAGCGTGCTGGGCTTTACCGACGGCTACGAAAGCGCCTATGGCGCCGCCGTGCAGAACGAGCTCACACCCGTCAGCGTCCACTAGGACGGACGGCAGACCAGATGCGAAGGGCCGGGAGCCATGCTTCCGGCCCTTTCGTTTGCCGGCGCGCGATCCTGCTTTAGAGTGCGCGTCCTGCAATCATCCGGATGTGCCCATGCGCCTCGCCATTGCCGCCCTGCTCGTCGCCATCGCCATTCCCGCATATGCCCAGGATGCCCCGCCGGCCCAAGCCGCGCAGGATGCGCCGGCCAACGCCGCGCAGCCGGCCCAGGGCCAGCAGCCGGACCAGAACCAGGGCGCGCCGCTGCTGGGTGCCGGGCAGGCGCTGCCCGCCGCGCCCGAGCCGCCCAAACCCGTCAATCCACCCATGACCGGCCCGCGCATCCTGATCTCCACCTCGATGGGCGACATCACCGTACAGCTGGACGCGGTGCGCGCGCCGGCGAGCGTGGCCAATGTCCTGCGTTATGTGCGCGAGAAGCATTATGACGGCACTTGCTTCTATCGCGTCGCCAAAGGCTTCGTGATCCAGATGGGCAGCTGGACGGCCCAGATGAAGGGCCGTGGCGTGCACAAGGGGCCGGTGCCGCTGGAAGCCAATAACGGCCTGTCCAATCTGCGCGGCACTCTTGCGCTCGGCCGCGAGGACGCGCCCGACAGCGCCAAGGCGGAATTCTTCATCAACCTGGCCGACAATACCGGACTGGATCACAAGGCCGACGATCCGGGCAACACCACCGGCTATGCGGTGTTCGGCCAGGTGACGGACGGCATGGATGTGGTGGATGCGATCGGCAATGTCCCCACCGGCGACGGCGGTCCCATGCCCGGCCAGTGGCCGCTGACCCCGATCGTGGTGAAGAAAGTGTCGCTCTTGAAGTAGTCGCGGCAAACACAGCCCCGCCTCCCCCTTCAGCGCGCAGCGCGGCAAGGGGGAGGTGGTCGCAGCAACGCGCAGGCGCCGTGCGCGACCGCGCATGGCGTCAAGCAAAGTTGCGAAGACCGGAGGGGGTTAAACTTTAAGCGGCCTGGATTCCCGCGCCGCCATCCTTGTGGCTGGTCAGGATCGCATACAGCGCCTCGGGCGTGGCGGCGGCGCGCAGCTTCTCGCAAACCTGCCTGTCGCGCAGAAGGCGCGAAACGCGGGCCAGCGCCTTGAGGTGGTCGGCGCCGGCGTTTTCCGGCGCCAGCAGCATGAACACCAGGTCGACGGGCTGACTGTCCACCGCTTCGTAATCGATGGGGACGTCCAGCCGCACGAACAGGCCAGTGATGGTTTTCACCTCGGCCATGCGGCCGTGCGGAATCGCGATGCCGGAACCGACGCCGGTGGTTCCCAGGCGCTCGCGTTCCACCAGGGTTTCGAACACGCGCCGTTCCGGCAGCCCCTTCAGGCTGTGGGTGCGCGCGGCGAGTTCCTGCATGAGTTGCTTCTTGCTCTGGGCCTTGAGCGCC
>DASTRG010000270.1:0-2394 GCA_035761325.1 Rhizomicrobium sp.
GCCGGGCGTGTTCTCCAGCGGCACATAGGCGCTGTCCGCCAGCGTGCGCGCCGGCGACATCATCGCGCCCCGGCCCGTGTAATACAGGAACCAGGGATAGAGATATTCCGGCACCACATTGTGCGAGCCGCGGAATCGCGACGCGCGGGTGTGTTCGAAATCCGCGGCCCAGCGTTGGCACATTTCCTGCCACCAGGATCTGTCGATCATCAGCGGCACGTGATTGATCTCGCGCCGCCGCCTTGCGCCGAAAGCGGAGTCGAGCAGCGCATTGCTGTAGGCCAGCGAGCGGTTCCAGGGGGAGAGCTCCTCCCGGTCCATGCCCGATGCGGGCTGGGCGAAGCGCAGGCGCGGAAACAGGCGCATCCTGCCGTCTTCGCTGAGAAAATCCGCGACTGTCGCCGGGCGGCCGAACAGCATGTCGTCCTCGACATAGATGAAGCGTTCCGTCACGCCCTCCAGCCGGTACAGCGCCGACAGGATGGCGAAGGAATTGAAGGTCGGCAGGAAGCGCGCCTCCAGGATCGCGTCATGGTGGACGATATGGAGTCCATCGGCCCTGGGGTTGAGCCAGCGCGGCACCTGCGGTGCCGCCGTCACCAGGTAGACGCGCCGCACCCAGGGGCAATGGACCAGCGAGCGCATGGAATATTTCAGCAGGTCCAGGTTGTCGCGCGTGCGGTTGGGATTGCGGTCGTGGCCGCTTTCGGCATGGCGCGCCAGGGTGTCGGCATAGCCGGGCCAGGTGTCGTCCACCCATGTGTAAACCACATCAATGGGTTCAGGCATGGGCCGGTCGCGCCTTGGGGCCGCCCACCTTCCAGGTGCCGGCGAAGTGTTTCAGCATGATGGAATTGTTCCGGTTCTCGTCGCCGCCGCTGCCGCGATTGATCCAGCCCAGGCTGGACCGCTTGTAATGGGCAAGGTGGCGCTTGGGTGGGAAGTTCGGCGCGCCGGGAATGACGAGCTTGTCGGCGCGGCAATGGGCGCTGATCCACACATCGTCCACGGTCCGCGCGGCGGGCGGTGCGCGCTCATAGTTCGTCACCGCGGCGAGGTCGAAAAATTCAGGCCGCACCAGATAGCCTGCAACGCCCTGCAGGATGTCCACCGCCACGGGCTTTCGGATGCGGGCGCTGCGGATGGGCGCGGGCGGACGCATCAGGAGATTGGAAACGACAGAGGTGGGCCGGTCGATCAGGTCGGGCGGCGCGATCCAGCCGCCCAGTCCCAGCGCCGCGCCGGGATGGCTGGCGGCCGCCTTTTTAAGATCGGCGATCAGCGTCGTGGGATAGATGCGGTCGTCATCGACCACCAGGATGGATTGATGCGGCGCGGCCGCGGCCAGGGTAGGCAACAGCTTGGTGGCGGGGCCGAAATCCTCGCACGGCGCCAGCCGCACCGACTTCAGGTCGCCCAGCCAGCCGGGCACCTCATAGGGCCGGTTCTCGCGCCGGCTGAAAGCGGGCAGGTTCAGCCGGATTTCCTTTGGCGGCCGGGTCTGGGTCAGAAGGCTTTTCAGCGTGTCGGCGATCATGCCGATGCGGCTGGGAATGGTGGTCAGGCTCACGATCACATCGGCATGGTCGGCCCGTCCGGTCCACGCCCGGTCCAGTGCCGCGACATCGGTGCGGGCCAGGCGATATTCCCGCCACAGGTCCTGCACCAGCCTTTCGCCTTCGAAGAAATTATAGGTGCGGATCGCGGCGCCGATCAGGAGCGGCGGCGCCAGGTAGGGCCAGAGCATCGGGCTCGCAAAGTTGAACGCCAGCCATTATGACATAGCCCGGTTCGGCGCCGCGACCGGATTTTCCGCGTGGCTGCGATGGGGATTAAGGGACCGGTGGCTGGGCAGGATCTCGTACTCGGATATGACTTCGGCACCTCCGCGGTGAAGGCGGCGCTGCTGGCGCAGGACGGCACCATCGTCGCCGCCACCACGCAGGCCTATCCCCTGATGCTGCCCCAGCGCGGCTGGGCCGAGCAGGACCCGCGGGACTGGTGGACGGCGATGGGAGCGGCGTCGCGCGCGTTGACCGCCTCGGTGCCCGATGCCGCCGGACGCATCGCCGCCATCGGCCTGTCGGCCCAGATGGGCGGCGTGGTCCCGGTCGATGCCGTTGGCGGCGCCCTGCACAATGCGCTGATCTGGCTGGACACGCGCTCGGCGGACATTGCGCGCGAGCTGACCGGCGGGATGATCCGCGTCGCCGGTTACGGCCCGCTCAAGCTTGCGCGCTGGCTGCGCCTGACCGGCGGCGCCCCCAGCCTCTCGGGCAAGGATGCCATCTCCAAGATTGTCTGGCTGCGCCGTCACCGCCCCGATCTTTGGCCGCGCATCCACAAATTCCTCGATGTGAAGGACTATCTGCTGGCGCAGCTGACCGGACGTTT
>DASTRG010000271.1:0-5535 GCA_035761325.1 Rhizomicrobium sp.
ATCTGGCGAGATAGGCGTGGATGTCGGCCACCAGCTTGCTGTTCAGGTGATCGCGTGGCGCCAGAAGAATGGCGGAAACGAAGCGGTCGAAGCGGTCGAAGCGCAGGAACAGTTTGAGCCGCGGCAGCCCGCCCAGCCGCAGAATGCCGGTGGCGACGGCGTACAGCTCGTCCACCGAGATCTGGAACAGTTCGTCGCGCGGGAAGGTGTCTAGGATGTGGGTCAGCGCCTTGCCGTCATGGCCGGCGGCGTCAAGTCCGGCGCGGTCCATGACTGCGGCGATCTTCCGGCGGAGCAGCGGAATGGTGCGCGGCTGGGCATTGTAGGCGGTCGACGTGAACAGGCCGATGAAACGATGTTCGCCGGTGAAATTCCCTTTGGCATCGAAGCGCTTGACGCCGATATAGTCCATATGGCCACGCCGGTGCACCTTGCTGCGCGCGTGGCTCTTGGTGACGATCAGCGGCTCCCTTTCGTCCAGAAAGGCGCGCACCGGCGCGCTCAGGCCCGGCCGTTCGGCGCCTCTGCGGATCACCCGGGCCTCGGCCGGGGACAGAATGCCAAGGCCACTGCCGTCCACCGGTTCCAGCCGGCCGTGATCGCCGTCCTCGGCCAGCACATAGTCGCGTGCGCCCAGAAAGGTGAAATGATCCGCCGCCAGCCAGTCCAGGAACGCCAGGGATTCGGAAATGTCCCCGAAAGGCGGCGTGGCTGCCAGTTCGCTGCGTGCTTCGTCCAGCCTTGCCAGCATGGCGCGCCAGTCGCGCACCGCCAGCGCGCCCTGGGCAAAGGCCTCTCGCATGCCTTCGACCATCGCCGCGCGCTCGGTGTCAGAGGCGGCATTGCAAATCAGCGCGATCACGCTGATGCGCCGGCCATCGAGCGTGATCACGGGATGGAAGGCCGT
The DNA here is from genome assembly GCA_035761325.1 of Rhizomicrobium sp. Lineage (GTDB taxonomy): Bacteria > Pseudomonadota > Alphaproteobacteria > Micropepsales > Micropepsaceae > Rhizomicrobium. The sequence continues at coordinate 908 of DASTRG010000271.1, forward strand.
CCGGATGCGTGCGCCATGGGCAAGTGCCGCCTGCAGCGCGGAATCGAACAGGAATGGGCGGTCGTCATTGATGCCGACGAGGACCATTTCACCGGTCTCATCATCGCCCAGCGATACCACATCGATGCCGCCCTTCTGGTGGTGCGCAACCTGGTCACGCAGGGCCTGGGCCAGCCCAACCAGCCGCGCCGGCCTGACGCTCAACACTTCCTCGGAAAGCGCAGAGGCAAAAAGGGCGTCGAAAAATTCCAGCCCTGCCTTGTCGGTCAGCAGGGCGCGGGCTTCGGCAAGACGGACCTTGGCATCGCGCGCCTCCTCGGTGTCGGCGGAACGGACGGCGGTCATGGCGGCCCTCGGCTGGCGGTGCGGGTTCTCAGGTCACCGCTTCAAATGCGTATAACGGTCGAATGGCGATCGGGCGCGGTGTGGCCCCGTGAGCAGGGCAATCGCACCTGCCAGGGCCGGCACTGCGAACATGGCGGGCCCCATCGGTGGCCCCAGCTGGGCCTGGATGGCCGCGGCGGTGATCGCCGCCGCCGGCATGGCGAAACAGATCGCTCCCTTGCGGTCCTTCAAGGCAAGACTCATCGCCAGTCCCGGAAGCAAAGCAAAGGCCGCTGCCAGCGCCATGGATGGCGCCGGCGGCAGCACCAGGAAGGCGCCCGATCCCCAGGCGATGCCGCAGAAAACCAGAAGAGTCCACAGCGCGGCGCCGGCTTGCCGCGCCGGGGTGCGGCGCGCTACGGCAAACCCGCGAATGAAATTACGGACGATCCCGATGACGCCGGCCAGCACCAGCAGCGACCAGGCAAAGGCCGCGCGCAGCGATGTCCAGCCGCCGGCCAGCACAATCGCGCCCGAGACCATCAGGATCAGCGCGGCCCGGGGCGAACGTTCCAGCAGCGCCAATGCTTGAAGATCAAGCCGTGCTTCGTCATGCAGGCAGGGCAGGCGGGCGAGGGAATGGACGAGAGAATGCGTTCCAGGCGAGGGGTCGGATGCGGAAATCCCCGCTTGTCCGCGCGCCTCAACCTCAGGATGCGCGATGACGGGGCTGCTGTCGGTGAGGGCCATATCTCGCGCCTCTTTGATCCGGAACCGCTTTTTGTAGTAACAGCGTTAGAAGCAGGATGCTTAAGAATGTGTTAATGGGGCCCGGCGACGATTAAGCCTTCGGTCGGCCGGGGCCAGCAGGATGTTTCCCCATGAATGCCCCCGGACAGGTCTGCGACGCGGCTGGCCGGAAAACCCAGCGGGTTTTTGGCCATGCATGAAGCCGATCGGCTGATCCAGCTTCTGGACCTCATCCCCCATCCGGAGGGCGGTCATTACCGCCAGACCTTCAGGGACGTTTCAGGCCCCCGGGCGCCCGGCGGCCGGGGGGAAACCGGCCAGGGCGCACGCGGCCATTCCACCTTGATCTATTTTCTGCTCAAGGCAGGTGAGGCGTCGCACTGGCACCGCATCGATGCCGCCGAAGTCTGGCACTTTTATCGCGGCGCGCCGGTGGAGCTGAAGATCGGCGGGCAGATCGTCCATCTGGGGCCGGCTATCGAGCACGGACAGGTGCCCCAGGCGGTAGTCCCGCCCGGCGCCTGGCAGGCCGCCCGCAGCATGGGAGAATATTCGCTGGTCGGCTGCACGGTCGCACCCGGCTTTGACTTTGCGACTTTCGAACTGGCACCGCCCGGATTTATTCCCGATCCGCTATAGCGGGCTGTAATAGCCGCCGATGACCGGCGCGTTGCGCGGCGGGGGCCCTGTCTGGATCATCGGCATGCCGGTGGCGTCAGTGGCTGGTCCCGACATGCGCGTGCTCACCACCCGTCCGTCGCCCGTGACGGTCAGGTCACGCGCATAGAGCGCCGCCCAGGTCTTGTTTTCCAGGCACACCACCGGACCGCGCCAGGTGCGGCTGGCCGTAATGGTCGCCGGCTTGCGGCAGGTCACAGCCAAGGGCGGACCTTTGCCGTGCGGCTCCTCCACCAGCGGGCGCTTGAACACGCTCTTGCCGTCGGCGGAAAGGTCCTTGGCGCTTCTGGTCAGCAGCAGCCAGACGCTGTTGCGCAGGCAGATCTCGGGACCATACCCGCCGGAATCTTCCAGCTTCTGAGGCGCGCGGCAAACGACCGCTTCGGGATCGCCATAGCCGCTGGGGGTGAAGGGCAATTTGCCGTCCTGCTGAACGGAAACCGGTTGGGCGGGCTGTGCGACGGCGGACGTGACCGCGGCACCGGCGATCAGCGACATGAGGATGGGAGTAGCGATACGCATGGCCAAGCCTCGCGAAAGCAACGGCGGCATTATAACCGCGTTGACGGGCGCCATAAACGGAAACCGTTAGCGCAACCAATTTGTGCAGGTGCAATAAAGCGCGGAATTTGCGGCAATAGGACAGGCGACAGTGTAGACAGATCGGGTATTGTCGGAACTTCCATCAGCAACAGGAACGGGGAGAGATGCAATGAAGGGTTTTGCGGGCGTGAGCGCTCTGGCGCTGGGGCTCATGGCGGCGGCGGCGTTCGGACCTGTAGCCTATGGCCAGGCGAGCCGCCTGGCGATTCAGTCGATGCCGGCGCATGACGGCATGCCCGGCTGGCATCTGGGACCGTCCTTTCCCGATCCGACCGGCTTCACCCTGGTCGACGCGGACGGCACCGTTCACGTTATTCCGCGCGAGGAGCGTCGCGCCATGATGGGCGGGCGTCCCCGCGTGCCGGGCGGCGATGCCGGCCCGGCCTGCAGCCATTCGCCGGTATGCGGGCGCAAGGGCGGCTTCAAGCGCAGCGAGCTGGCCCGCGTCGAGTGGGACCAGAACATGGGCTACAAATTCTCCTATCCCTATGTGGTGCCCAAGGGCATTGGCGGTGTGCCTTCGGTGGCGCTGGATTCCAAGGGCTATCTGTGGGTGTTCAAGCGCAGCCCCGCAGGCGTGGTCCAGCTGATGAAGTTCGACCCCAACCACAAGCTGGTGCTGGAAGTGCCTGAAAGCGTGATCGGCCACCAGGACAAGGCCCATGGCATGGCCGTGGATGCGCAGGACAATGTATGGATCACCGACAATGGACAGGCCACGGTGATGAAGCTCTCGCCCGAAGGCAAGCTCCTGATGACCATCGGCACCAAGGGCAAGCGCGGCGACTGGGTCGAGGAAAAGGGCCAACGCCTCCTGTGGCAGCCGGTGATGGTGGCATTCGCGCCCAATGGCGATCTTTACATCGCCGAGGGCCATGCCAATGAAAGCCCCAACGATGTCGACGGGCCCGATCCGTGGAACCGGGAAGGCGTGGCGCGCGTCATCCACCTTACCAAGGACGGCAAATATATCGGCCAGTGGTTCGGCAACGAAGTGGGACAGGGCAAGTTCGATTCCACCCACGGCTTTGCCATCGATCCCACCAATGGCGATGTGTGGATCGGCGACCGCGAGCAGTATCGCATCGTGGTCTATACCGCCGACGGCCGCTTCAAGAAGACGCTGCAGATGCGCAACCTGGTGTGCGCCCTGAACTTCGACCATCAGGGCAATCCCTGGATGGCGTCGGGCCAGGACGGCCAGTTCCTCAAGCTGGACCGTGACGGTCATGTGCTGGGTGCGGTGGGCAACGGCATGGGAATCGGCACCGGCCAGTTCACCGAGGCCAGCTACTGGGCGTTTGACAAGCACGACAACCTTATTGCGGGCGATACGTCCGTCGGCCGCGTCACGGTGATGAGCAAGTAGTTTCCAGGGCCCCTCCTTTCGTGGAGGGGCCGCCTGCTTTCCATTTTCGGGAACGTCCACTCCCGCCCGTTGCAACAGCGGGCCGGAGTGGACAGGCTTGGCCACAGTCGCAATCCCAGCAGCGCGGCCGACCGATTATTTCGACGCAATGTCCTTGGCGGGACTTGCCAGCAGCCGTGACAGTTCCTGCTCGATGGCCAGGGACGAGGCATGGCCCTCATGGCCCTCGCCTGGCACGAAGCTGACCAGCAGGGTCTGCCCCGCCAGCGTGACCGTGGGCTTGCCGCCCTCGGCCATCTTCACGCTGTTGATCCGCTTGACAAAGGTCTGGCGGGCGGTGGGCAGAGAGACCAGGTACCGCTCGATCCCCAGCGCGGCGTTGATCAGCGCATCGAAGGCCCATCCCCGGGTCTGCGGGTCGGCGGTCGTCACGGAAGGATCGGCCGAGAAATGCAGATCGACCTTCTGCACGTAAGCCAGGTGGCTGGCCTCATCCTGCAGCGCCGCCTGCAACTCGGGTTGGGAAATCGCCGGATCGGTTGCCGGCGGAGCATCGTCCTGCCGGGTGGCCGGCACCCCGCCCGGTGCATCCTGCGTATAGAGTGTCATGCCGCCCCACACCGACACGCGGATCGCCGTGGTGCCCGTGTCGTATTTCAGGATGCGCGCACCCAGCGAGCCATGCTCGACCGACAAAACAAAAACTTCAGGGTTGTTCTGAAAGCTCAGCAGATATTTTCGGTTATAGGGCGTGAGGGAGAAGACTATGGTGCCGTCGCTGGCGCTGTAAACGCCCGGGCGCACATCGCCCATCCGTTCCGCCGACAGCCTGGCCGCCATCGGATTGGTATAGGGATTGATGCCAGGCGGCCCCTCGGGCTGTGCCCAAGCGGCCGGCATAGCC
>DASTRG010000272.1:0-8522 GCA_035761325.1 Rhizomicrobium sp.
AAGCGACAGTTTCAAGGTCGACAGGCTCGCCAGCTTGAAGCCGGTGTCCTTTTCCACGATGGCGCCATTGGCAATGCGGCCCGCGGTGGGCACGCCGCGCGTGACGCTGGAGGCCGCGCCCTGGGCTGCAAATCCGCCGATGGCGACCGGACCTTGGGCCAGGGCGTAAATTGAGCCGTCGGCGCCGAACAGCGGTGTCACAAGAAGGGTGCCGCCCTGCAGGTTCTTGGCGTCGCCCATGGCGGACACCGAAACGTCAATGCGGGTTCCCGGCGCGGCGAAGGCGGGCAGGTTGGCCGTCACCATTACGGCGGCGACGTCCTTGGTCTGCATTACCTGGCCGCGGGTGTTCACGCCAAGCCGCTCCAGCATGGCCTGGATTGACTGCTGGGTGAACGGGGCGTTCTTCAGGCTGTCGCCGGTGCCGTTCAGGCCCACCACCAGACCATAGCCGACCAGCATGTTGTCGCGGATGCCCTGGACGTCGACCAGGTCCTTGACCCGTGAAAACGCCAGAACCGGGGCAGGGGCCGCCGCGATCAGGGCGCCCAGGACCAAGGCTGCGAGGCGAATAAAATAAGACGGTGCGCGGCGCATTCGGGCTTCTGCCTTTATGTTCGCGTCTGTCCTTGCCAGAAGCGTGCCGCCCGGGCGCCAATATTTTCCATTGAAAAACAATATGTTGAACAGTGTTCAGGGTTTCATCCAGGCTTGGTGGCAATTCCTGCCGGGTCCGCCCTGCCTAGTTGGGGTCGGAATGGCTCTATGCTCCTTCACGCCCTCGGGACACTCTTTGGCAAATGGCGCGGCGCAGGCCCCGGGGCGCGTAACGGCGGCCGAGGATTATCGTGAAGTGCCACCGCGGTGGTCGCGCCGGTTTTCAACTCAGCATCGACAAAGGCGGTTTTCGGAGCGGACGGGCCGGTTCCGGAAGGCTTTTCCCTCCTTCCTCCCCGCCCTATGGTGCGGCCTTCCCGACCGCCTTCTAATGCCCGGACGTCCATGGACAGGCCCCTGATCGATTCCCTGCCGACCTGCGTATCCGTCGAGGATGTCTTCACGCCCGAGGAGTTGGACCGCGTCATCGCCCATGGCGACACGCTGGAGATGCAAAAGGCGGTGCTGACCGGCGAAAGCTGGGACCAGAAAGCCGCCGACAAGGTCCGCATCACTCAAAGCGCCTGGATGGCCAACACGCCGGCCTGCAAATGGCTCTATGACCGAATCTTCCAGGTGATGGGCGTGGTCAACCGCCAGGCCTACCAGTTCGACCTCAAGGGCTTTTCCGAGGAATTCCAGTACACCGTCTATCACGGCAGCGAGGGCGGTCATTATGACTGGCACATGGACCTCAACCCCGGCCCGGCGCCGCGCAAGCTGTCCCTGTCGCTGCAACTGAGCGATCCGGCAGACTATGACGGCTGCGACCTGCAATTCTTCGGTGCCCGCCAGCTTGAGGTGGCACCGCGCACCCGGGGAACCGTGATCGTATTTCCGGCCTATGTTCTGCACCGCGTGACGCCGATCACGCGCGGCACCCGCAAGTCGCTGGTGGTGTGGGCCAATGGCCCGCGTTTCCGTTAAACTGCTTCAAAGATTCAGGATTCGTCATGGCGCGCACGGCACTTCTTTGCATCCTTGATGGCTGGGGCTGGCGGGAGAATCACGCGGAGGACAACGCCATCGCCGCCGCCGCCACGCCCAACTATTCGCGCCTTCTGAAGGAATGTCCTCATGCGCTGCTGCAGACTTCGGGCAGCGCGGTGGGCCTGCCCCGGGGCCAGATGGGCAATTCGGAGGTGGGCCACATGAATATCGGCGCCGGCCGGGTGGTTGCCCAAGACCTGCCGCGCATCGATGTGGCCATCGAGGATGGCTCACTGGCGCGGCGGCCCGCGCTGCTCGCGCTGATCGACCGGGCGAAGACCGGCAAATCCGCGGTGCATCTGATGGGCCTGATGTCGCCTGGCGGCGTGCACTCCCATCAGGACCACATGGTGGCGCTGGTGAAGATCCTGGCGGGCGCAGGCGTGCCGGTGTTCGTGCATGCCTTTCTGGACGGCCGCGACACGCCGCCCAGAAGCGCCAAAGGGTTCCTGCAGAAATTTCTCTCCGACATCGATGGCGTCCCCGGCGTGCGGCTGGCCACGCTTTCGGGCCGCTATTACGCGATGGACCGCGACAAGCGCTGGGACCGGGTAGAGAAAGCCTATGCGGCCATGGTGGATGCCTCGGGCCGGCGCTACGGCGATGTCTTCGCGGCGCTGGACGATTCCTACGATGCCGGCGTCGGCGATGAATTTGTCGTGCCCTGCGTGCTGGGCGATTATGCCGGCATGGAGGATGGCGACGTCATGCTGTTCGCCAATTTCCGCGCCGACCGCGCGCGCGAGATATCCACCGCGCTGCTCGATCCCGGCTTCGAGGGCTTCGGGCGAGATCGCCTCGTGCGGTTTTCCGCCGCCGCCGGGCTCACGGAATATTCGCAAGCGCTGATGCCCTTCATGCAGGCGGTCTTTCCGCCGGAAGATGTGCGCGACACGCTGGGCGAAGTGATCGCCCATCGCGGCATGAAGCAGCTGCGCATCGCCGAAACCGAAAAATACGCCCACGTCACCTTCTTCCTGAATGGCGGACGCGAGGAGCAGTTCGCGGGCGAGGACCGCATCCTGGTGCCCAGCCCCAAGGTGGCGACGTATGACCGCAAGCCCGAGATGAGCGCTTACGAGGTGACCGACAAGCTGGAAGCAGCCATCCTCTCCGGCAAATACGATCTCATCGTCTGCAACTATGCCAACCCCGACATGGTGGGCCATACCGGCGTGATGAGCGCGGCGGTCAAGGCGGTGGACACGATCGACGCATGTCTGGGCCGGCTGATGGCAGCGTTGGAGAAAGTGAGCGGTGTGATGCTGCTCACCGCCGACCATGGCAATATCGAGATGATGGCGGATCCGGAGACACACGAACCCTATACCGCGCACACCACCCTGGACGTACCGGTAATCGCGTTCGGCGCGCCCGGCGGGGCCCGGCTGGAAAACGGCCGCCTGGCCGATGTGGCACCCACCATGCTGGACCTTATGGGGATCGAAAAGCCGGCGCTCATGACCGGCCACTCGCTGCTGGTGATGCCAACGTGAAGCCGCGCGCCGTTGCCCTTGTTCTGACGGCTCTACTGGCGCTGACGCCGGCAGAGGCGGCGGTGGGGACAGCACATAAGCCGACGACTAAACCCTCGGCGCCCGGACCGGCGGCGCGAAAACGCGTTGGCGTTCAGGTCATGCCGACGCCCCGGCCGATGCCTGCCGGTGCGCCCGAACCAGCCATCGACCTGTCACACGCCCTGCCGGCCAAGGCGCTGGCCGGGCTTGCCCCCAGCGCCGACCAGCTCAAGGCGCTCTCCGCTGAACTCCAGCAGGACCGGCCCAAGCTCCAGGCGGCGCGCCAGAAGAGCGATGCCCTGTCCGCTGAGGCCCGGAGCTTGCGCCATAAGCTGATCGACACCGCCGCGCGGATCGAAAGCCTGGAGCGTAGCCAGATCGCCGATGCCGCCGAGATCGATCGCCTGGCAAGGGAGGATGCGCGCCTTTCTGCGGGCTTTGCCAGCGATCGGGTGGCGGTGACCAAATTGCTGGCGATTCTGGAACGGCTTCAGCACGACATGCCACCGGCCCTGGTGTTGCGGCCCAACGATGCGCTCAGTGCCGCGCGCGGCGCCATGCTGATTGGCGCGGGACTGCCGTCCGTTTACGCCCAGGCCGCGCGGCTGTCGCGCCGCATCGAGGCGCTGAAACGTACCCGTGCGGCGCTGGAGCGCCGCCGGGTTGAAGCCCATATGACTGCCGTCAATCTGCGGGCGGCACGCTCGGAACTCGACCGGTTGCTGGTCCAGAAGGAACAGGAAGCCCAGGGTGCCGCCCGGTCCTACGGAACTCTCAAGCAGGAACTCGACAGGATCGCCCGCCAGGCCGCAGATTTTCAGGCACTTCTGACCCGGGTACGGGCGCTCAGGCGCCAGGGGACGGCGACGGACGAAGGGGTGGTGACCGTCACCGCGCGCAGCACCGATTCCCTGCCTGCCCTGCAAAAAGGATCCCTCCTGGAACCGGTTGTGGCCAACATTGTGCGCAACGGCGGGGGGCTGGGCCCAGGCCTATCCTATGCAACCCAGCCCGGCGCCCAGGTAATCGCCCCCTCAGATGGAAAAGTTTTATATGCCGGGCCCTACCATAAGTCGGGACAGGTCTTGATCCTGGAGATAACCACTGGCTACGATCTGATCTTGGCTGGAATGGGACGCGTGACCGTCAAGCCAAATGATCAACTGCTGGCGGGTGAGCCGGTTGGGAACATGCCTGCAAGCCCGGGGCCGGACAACCGGCTCTATTTCGAGTTGCGCCATTCGGGCCATGGCATCAATCCGGCGCCGTGGCTGAAGTTGAGACTGCGCCCGATACTGTGAAAGGCATAGACGACATGAAGAAGTTCGCGCTGGTAGGCCTGGGCCTGATCGGCGGCCTGTCGGTCGCCCTGTTCGCATTGCCCCAGGCCCAGGGCGCCAATGACGCCAGTGCCTATTCCCAGCTCGACCTGTTCAGCGACGCCTTCCAGAATGTGCGCGACAAATATGTGCGCCCGGTCAAGGACAGCGAACTGATAGACAACGCCATTCAGGGCATGGTCTCCAGCCTTGACCCGCACTCCAGCTACATGGATGCCAAGGCCTATGGTGACATGCAGGTCACCACCAAGGGCGAGTTCGGCGGCGTCGGCATCGAGGTCACGCTGGAAGACGGCCTGATCAAGGTGGTGTCGCCCATTGACGGCACGCCCGCCAGCCGCGCCGGCATCAAGCCGGGCGACCGCATCGCCGGCATCGACGGCCAGTCGATCGTAGGCATGCCGCTGAACGATTCCATCGACAAGATGAAAGGTCCGCCCGGCACCAAGGTGACGCTGACCATTCTGCGTGAGGGTGAGAAGAAGCCCTTCGACGTGATGCTGACCCGCGCCATCGTGCATGTCGATGCTGCCAGCTCGCGGCGCGAGGGCGATGTCGGCTATATCCGCCTGCCCGGATTCAACGAGCAGACCGCCGACGGGCTGGAAAAGGCCGTGGCGCAGCTCAAGAAGCAGATCGGCCCGGGCATCAAGGGCTACGTCCTGGACCTGCGCAACAATCCGGGCGGCCTGCTGGACCAGGCCATCCAGGTATCGGACGATTTCCTCAACACCGGCGAAATCGTTTCCACCCGCGGCCGCCATTCCGAGGACACGCAGCGCTATGATGCCCATCCCGGCGATATCACCGACGGCAAGCCGATAGTGGTGCTGATCAATGGCGGCACCGCTTCGGCATCCGAGATCGTCTCGGGCGCCCTGCAGGATCACAAGCGCGCGACCATCATCGGCCTGACCAGCTTCGGCAAGGGTTCGGTGCAGACCATCATCCCGCTGGGGGAAAACCGTGGGGCGCTGCGCCTGACCACGGCACGCTACTACACGCCGTCCGGCCATTCGATCCAGGCTGAAGGCATCATCCCCGACATCCAGGTCGCCCAGGGCGACGAAGCCGATGTGCCCAAGCTGGCGCGTCCCTCCGAAGCCGACCTGCGCGGCCATCTGGCCGGCGAACCCATCCCGGCCAAGCGTGCCAACGCCCCCGTGATCAAGCCGGCGCCGGGCAAGAAGTATGACGACTTCCAGCTCTCCTATGCGCTGGACCTGCTCAACGGCAAGATGACGGTGGCCTCGGCCAGCACCGTGGCGCCGGCTAACGACAAGTCGGCCCAGGCCACGACCCGCTAGAACCGAGCGGACTGCATCCTGCCCGTCCGTACCGTGCGCCAGGGCGCATGGGACGGGCTCAGGCGTCCGGTGCGGCCGAAGGGGTGGCCGTGCCGGAGGGTTTAACCAAAGCGTAACCACAAAATCCGTTAATGGCGGCATGACTGCCGTCAGTCCCACCGACGAGCCGCAGGGCTCTCGCGCCGCCCGTGCGCTGGCCTTCTGCACGGCCTTTGTTGTGTTCGGCCTGACGGCCGGCGCGCTGGCCATTACCGTTCTGGGCGTCCGTCACGGCCCGGCTGTAACCCTCGATCTGGCTGCTCCGCCTCAGCCCAAGGCCCGGACCGTATCTTCCCCCCTTCGGCCCGCCGAGGACGGCCCCAGCATGGCGCCGGTAACCAGGCCGATCTATGCCGGCAAGGCCTTGCTGGCCGACCCGGGCCTGATCCAGAACACCAGGCAGGGTCCGCTGCCGCGCATCGCCGATGACGGCCGCACCCCGATGCAGGCCTATGCGGCTCCTGCTGCCGACGGCAAATTTCGCATCGCCGTCGTGGTTCGGGGTCTGGGCATTTCGGCCGCCGCCACAAAGGCGGCATTGGACATCCTGCCCCCCGGCGTCACCCTGGCCTTCGCGCCCTATGCCCATGACGTGGCCGGCTGGGTCGCCCAGGCGCGCGCTAGGGGCCATGAGGTGCTGCTGGAGGTGCCCATGGAGCCCTTCGATTTTCCCGACAGTGATCCGGGCCCGCATACCTTGCGCGCCGGGCAGGGCGAGGGAACCAATCTCGACCGCCTGACCTGGGCGTTGACCCGCTTCACCGGCTATGCCGGAGTGACCAACCTGATGGGCCAGCGGTTTCTTTCCGACAGCGATGCGCTTTCACCGATGCTGACCTATCTGTCGCGGCACGGCCTCTATTTCTTCGACGACGGCAGCGCCGTCCAGTCGGTCGCGCCGCTGGTCGCCGGCCAGATTGGTGCACCGCTGGTACAATCCAATGCTGCCATCGACACCATCCAGACGGCGTCGGAGATCGACCATCGTCTGTCCGATCTCGAGAATTCCGCCCGTGCGAACGGCAGCGCGACGGGCGCCGCGTTTCTCTATCCCGTCAGCCTGTCGCGCATCGCCGCCTGGGCGAAAGATCTCAAATCCCGGGGGTTTGTTCTGGTCCCCGTCTCGGCCATAGTGTCCCGGCAAAAGCAGTAGTGTGGTTCCGCTGCGCATCGACCTCGCCGCACGGCGTAGCGCTCGGTCGCACAATGTCCGCGCTCCCGTAATACGAGTTCTGGGACATGTCTTCTGATTCATCTTCTTCATCTGCCGGCGATCTGCCCTACCGGCCCTGCGTCGGAATCATGCTGTTCAACGACGACCGCAGGGTGTTCGTCGGCAAGCGCATCGACCAGACGGTGGAAGGCTGGCAAATGCCGCAGGGCGGCATCGATCCCGGCGAAACCCCACGTCAGGCCGTGCTGCGCGAGCTTCTGGAGGAAGTGGGAACCGACAAGGCCGATATCGTCGCAGAGATGGAACAGTGGCTCACCTACGATCTGCCGCCCCATCTGCGGGGCGTGGCCTTCCACGGCCGCTATCGGGGCCAGAAGCAGAAGTGGTTCGCGCTGCACTTCACCGGCAGCGATGCCGATATCAACCTGACGGCACATGAGCCGGAATTCTCCGCTTTTCAGTGGGTGGGCATCGAAGATCTGCCCGCGCTTATCGTGCCCTTCAAGCGGGACACCTACCGCGCGGTAATTTCCGCTTTCAGGGGACTACTGTGAGGCTCCCCTTTGGGCGCCTCGGCGGTCGTCGCGCGTGGTCCGGGTGCGGCGCCTGCCGCGCGGCGATCACCGCTGCTTTCCGAGGCCCCGCATGAAGGCCCCCCAGAAGCCCCCGGTGTTGATGATTCACGGCGCCTTTTGCGGCCCGTGGTCGATGGACGGGCTTAAAGGCCGGTTCGAGGAAGCGGGTTATACCGTTCATGCGCCCTGTCTGCGCTTTCACGATCATGTCCCGTCGCCGCCGGCGCTGGGCACCACGGGCCTGGCCGATTTTGCCGCCGACCTGGAAGAGGAAATTACCGCTCTTGACGAGCCGCCCGTGCTGGTGGGGCATTCCATGGGCGGGCTGCTGGCGCAGATGCTGGCGGCGCGCCGGCCCGCGCGCGCACTGATCCTGCTGGCGCCCAGCGCGCCCTGGGGCGTGCCTCCCTCTACGCTGTTCGAGATCGGCGCCGCCCAGGCGCTGCATCTCAATCCCGGCTACTGGAACCAGGTGCTGGAGCCCAGCCGCGACGTGGCGCTGGCCCATTCCATCGACAAACTGCCGCGCGAGTTGCGCGACGAGGTCTTGCGCCGCTTCACCGGCGAGTCGGGCCGCGCCACCTTCGAGATCCTGAACTGGGGCCTGGACATGAACCGCGCCAGCGAAGTCGATCACGACAAGATCCAATGTCCGCTGCTGTTCCTCACCGGTTCGGACGACCGCATCAACCCGCCCACCACGGTGATGCGAATTGCCGCGCTTTACAGGGATCGCGCCACCAACGAGGTTCTGCCGGGGATGGGCCACTGGCTGATCGGCGAGCCGGGCTGGGACGCGCTTGCCACCCGCGTGCTGTCCTGGCTGGACAAAAAACTCTAGCGTTGCGCCGTCAGCTCCGCGGCTGCTCGGCATAGCGCCTGTTGAAATCCTTCATGAAGGATTGCAGCGTGTCGATGCCCGC
>DASTRG010000273.1:0-13874 GCA_035761325.1 Rhizomicrobium sp.
CGGAAAGCAGCTGTTCAACAGCGGCAAGACGATCGGCGACTGGGTCCATTTCAGCGAGCCGGTGGTGGCGCTGGGCAAGGTCTATGTGGTTACCCACGACGCGCATGTCTACGCTTTTGGATTGAAGTGAACCCCCTCCGGGCCTGTGTTGGCGTCCATTCTTTCTGCACATGCGGACCGGCTTCCCCCTCGTGCGCGTCAGCGTACGAACGCAGCGATGGTCCGACGCACGCAGACCGAGCTGCCGGCAAAGGGGTTCAAGTCCATTTGTGAAAGGCGAAGAACGCCGCGGCCACGATCAGGGCGAAGGACACGAAGTGGTTCCAGCGCAGCGGTTCGCCCAGCCATGTTACCGAAAAGACAGCGAACACTATCAGAGTGATCACTTCCTGCATCGTCTTGAGCTGCGCGGCGGAATAGACCTGATGGCCGATGCGGTTCGCCGGCACCGCGAAACAATATTCGAAGAAGGCGATGCTCCAGCTGAGCGGGATCACCACCCACAATGCCGTGTGCGGATATCTCAACTGCCCATACCAGGCGAAGGTCATGAAAATATTAGAACAGCACAGCAGCAGGATGGGCGCGAGGTAGCTCCAGTTCATCCATATCCCCTTTTTCGAAACAGATGTTCATAGCCCTCCGGCGCCTCGCCCAAGCTCGGCGCGTTCGGCGCTCAAATCGGTCCACCGGACCGATTTGCCCATGCCGCCTGCCTGTCGCCAGGCGGCAGGCCGCGCCTCACCCAGGCGAAGGTCATGAAAATATTGGAACAGCACAGCAGCAGGATGGGCGCGAGGTAGCTCCAGTTCATCCATATCCCCTTTTTCTGAATTCCTTGTAACGGCTAGTTGGCAATGGGTTTGACGGTGTTCATGAGATGCACGGCGCGTGCAGGTTCTTCCGAAAGAAAGTCCCGAACGATGTGATCATCGAGATTATCTTCGCCCCGCCTGAAAAGAGCGGCCTTTCACGACACACAGATACAAATTTTGAAGCATGGGCGCCTTCACCTCCGCCGCGCGGAGTAGGATGTTGCGGGCGGTACTGTGTCCGTACGGCGCTCCACCTAAAGGATACAGTCAGGGGCGGCCGGGTCGGCTTTTGTGCCCCCCACGTAAAGCCCTTGGCCCGGCCGTCCGATTTTCTTTTGCCCTTGCCCGAACGGCGCCCCGGCCTGTCCGGTAATGTTGGGTTGGCAGCGTTCACTCCGGGACCGTGACATTCCTGTAACCCCCTGAAAAACCTCGAAGCTGTGGCAGCGCGACAAAGCTTTACAGGAGGGGGGCCTTGCCTGGCGCCCGGCTGTCGCCATATTTGCCCCAGATGGTGGAAACGGGGGAGATTCCAGAAAGCCCGCGCGACTGCCCGCGCCATATTGCATAACGTCGTAAGACCTATACGCCGTCAGAAAAGAGAGTTTGATGAAATCCCGCATTCCCGGCGCCGGACTGAAGGGCGCTTTTCTCAGGGGCGCAGGCGTCCTGGCGCTGAGTGCCACGCTGGCTGCCTGCACCGCCAACCCCACGCCGCTCGACCGGCCGGGCGACGTGCCCGCCTCCTTCGAGCAGCCCGCGCCAAATCCGCAGGCGCCGCTGTGGCCGTCGAGTGACTGGTGGACAACGTTCCAGGCCGACGAGCTGACGCAACTGGAGCAGACCGCGCAGAAGGAAAATCTCGATATCGCCCAGGCTGCCGCCCGCGTGATCCAGGCCGAGGCGCAGGACACGGTGGCCTTCTCGGCGCTGCTGCCGACGCTGGATGCCAACGGCGGCTACCTGCGCAAGGGCGGCGGCCATCCGCACGGACCGGCTTTCAACACCTGGTCGGCGGGGCTTTCGGCCAGCTACCAGCAAAGCTTCTTCGGCGGCGAATATTTCAACCTGCAGGCCGCGCGCCAGAACCTGCGCGCCAGCCGCTACAACGCCGCTGTCGTCGGCCTTTCGATCGAGGCGCAGGTCGCCGATCAGTATTTCACCGTGCTGGCGCTGCGCGAGCGCATCGCCATCACCCGCGCCAATGTCGATGCCGCCAAGCGCATCCTGTCCATCACCCAGGCCAAGGTGTCGAGCGGCGTGTCCTCCAACCTGGACCTGGCCGAACAGCAGGCCGTGCTGGCGCAGCAGGAGGCCCGCCTGCCGGGCCTGATCGAGCAGGAAAAGGAAGCCCGCTATGGGCTGGCCATCCTGATGGGCCGGGCGCCGGAACGCTATGACGTCAAGGGCCAGAACCTGGACAGCATCACCTCGCCCACGGTCAAGCCGGGCCTGCCGTCCGAGCTTCTGTTGCGCCGTCCCGATATCGCCCAGGCCGAAGCACAGCTTTACGCGGCCCACGCCAATGTCGATGCGGCGCGCGCCGCCTTCTTCCCCTCCCTTAGCCTGACCGGCGATGCCGGTTATTCCGCCGGCGCGCTGGCCGGCCTGATCAATCCGGCCAACATGGCGTTCAGCATCGGCGCCTCGATCTTCCAGTCGATCTTTGACGGCGGCCGGGTGAAGGCGCAAAGCGATTCCGCGAAGGCGTTCGAAACCGAGCTGGTCGCCGCCTATCGCAAGGCGGTCTTCAGCGCCTTTGCGGATGTGGAAACCTCGCTGGGCCAGGTGCAGTCCACCAGCGAGCAGTTGACGCTGATCCAGGACCAGGTGAAGGCCAGCGCCGAAGCCTTCCGCATTTCCGAACTTCAGTATCGCGAAGGCACCATCGACATCCTGTCGCTGCTGAACAGCCAGCAGCAATTGTTCACCGCCCAGGATTCGCTGGTCCAGACCAAGCTGGCGCGGCTGGAGGCCAATATCGGCCTTTATTCGGCGCTGGGCGGCGGCTGGAAGCAGGACGAGTCGGACGCGAACTACAAGTACCAGCTCGACTGGTGGCCGCTGTAAGCGCCGGCTTTTTGATCGCCCGGTAAAGAGGAACGGCACCGGCCGCACGAAGGCCCGGAGCTTCAGCGCAGATTCCCGGCCACGGGCTTGGGGCGATAGGGTTCTTCGAGGTATTTCACCTCCTCGTCCGTCAGCATGATCGAGGCGGCGGCGATGGCGTCCTCCAGGTGGCTCATTTTCGAGGCGCCGATAATGGGCGCGGCGACGCCCTTTGCCAGCAGCCAGGCGACGGCGATCTGGGCGTTGGCGGCGCCGCGCCGCGCCCCGATCTCCTCCACCCGCCGCAGCGTCTCCAGGTCGGCATCGCCGAACTGCATGTCCAGGACATTGTCGCTTTTGGCGCGGGCGGTCTGCCGGTCCAGCGCGTGCGCGTGCGTGCGCCCCAAAAAGCCGCGCGCCAGCGGGCTCCACGGGATCACGCCGATGCCCGCGTCGCGGCACAGGGGCAGCATCTCCCGTTCCTCTTCCCGGTACACCAGATTGTAGAAATTCTGCATGGTGACGAACTTCGTCATCCCCATCCTCTGGGCCGTCGCCAGATATTTGGCGAACTGCCAGGCGTGCATGGACGACGCGCCGATATAGCGGGCCTTGCCGGCCTTCACCACGTCGTGAAGCGCCTCGATCGTCTCTTCGATCGGCGTTGCATTGTCGAAGCGGTGGATCTGGTAAAGGTCCACATGGTCCATGCCCAGCCGCCGGAGGGAATTGTCGATGGCATGCATGATGTGCTTGCGCGACAGTCCGCCGTTGCGCCCGTCCACGGGAAAGAAGACCTTGGTGGCCAGCACATAATCCTCGCGCACGGGGCAGAAGTCGCGCAGGGCGCGACCGACGATCTCTTCCGATACGCCCTGCGAATAGATGTCGGCGGTGTCGAAGAAATTGATCCCCGCTTCCAGCGCGCGGCGGATGAAGGGGCGGCTGGCATCCTCCTCCAGCACCCAGTCGCGCCATTTGGGCGAGCCGTAGGTCATGGTTCCCAGGCAGATGCGGGAGACCTTCAGCCCGGTGTTGCCCAGACGGACTTTTTCCATGACCCCAACTCCAGATGATATGGCGCCGCCGATTATGCAGACGCGCACCTCATGTGGAAGGCTTGATCATCCGGGAAACGACGACATAGCCCAGGCCGGTACTGATGAAATTGACCCCGGTCAGCACGCCCAGCGCCACCAGCGAGATGGCCGGCCAGCCCGCCACGATCAGCGCCGCCACCACGATGCTGGCGATGGCCGACAGCAACATCGCCGCCCAGCCGGGCTGGGGCCGCATCTCCAGCGCGAAACAGGTCTCGACCGCGCCCTGGAACATGAAAAGCAGGCCCACCATCAAGGTCAGCGCCACCGCGCCGGACATGGGACTGAACAGCAGGAACAGGCCGCCGGCGATGAACAGAAGGCCGGTCACCAGCGCACCAAAAAAGGGCCCGGTGCCGTGGATGGTGAAGGCGCCCGCGACCAGAAGGCCCCCTGCCGTCAAAAGCACCCAGCCGGCAAACAGCGCCACCGCCAGGGTGGAGATGACCGGAAATATGAGTGCAACCACGCCCAGAACGGTCATGGCCAGCCCGACCCAGAAAAGCCGGCGCGAGCCTGTCCGCAGGCGCCCGTGAAACAGGCTGTCAATTTGCGCAGATGAACTCATGGCGTCCGGCCCCTGCCGGTATCGAAGTCACGATAGGAGCCCCCGTGAAGAATGCCATTCATCCGGATCAATTTTTCGGAACCGGCACGGGCTCTGTTTGTGCCGCGAGGGCGCGATTGGTTCGGGCCCGTCCGGCCAGGTTTGGGAACTCATGGAACTTCCGGCCGCTTTGCCGCATTGTTCCCCGCGATACAGCCCCATGGGCACCCCGGGACCAAGCCTTTGACAAGCATGGAAGCAGCTTCTGATGCGCCGGAAGCCTGGTTCGCGCTGGACCAGGATGGCAGGCGCCTGACTCTGGGCGGCGCCTGGGTCACCGCCCAGAGCGCGCAGCTCGACGAAGCCTTGCGCCATCAGGACTGGAGTGGGCGCGGCGATGTGGCCATCGATGCGCGCGGGGTGGAGCGGCTGGACAGCGCCGGCGCCTGGCTGATGCTGCGTACGCGCCATGCGCTGGAAGCGGCGGGGCGCAAGGTCTCGGGCCTGGACGTCGCCCCGGCCCACATGCCGCTGCTGAAGGCGGTGGAAGGCACCAGGCAGGGCGAGCCCCATGTCTCGCGCATCCCGCCGGGATTTCGCGGCCGGCTTTACCGCATCGGCCGCGCCACGGTGCATGCCGGGCGCCAGGGCTGGGAGATGCTGGGCTATCTGGGCCGCGTGACGGTGGAAGCGGTCGAGGCGGTGGTGCGGCCGGCGCGCAACCTGCGAATACCCGCCATCTTCCACCAGATCGAGGAGACGGGCATCAATGCGCTGCCGATCGTGGGGCTTCTGGCATTCCTGATCGGCATCGTGCTGGCCTATCAGGGCGCCGACCAGCTTAAGCGTTTCGGCGCCGAGATTTTCACCATCAACCTTCTGGGCGTGGGCGTGCTGCGCGAGATCGGCGGCCTGATCACCGCCATCATCGTGGCCGGCCGCAGCGGCAGCGCGTTCACCGCCCATATCGGCACCATGCGCGTCAACGAAGAGATAGACGCGATGCAGACCATGGGATTGAACACGGTGGAGACGCTGGTCCTGCCGCGCATCATCGGCCTGGTCATCGTGCTTCCGCTGCTGACCTTCTATTCGGACGTGATGGGCCTGCTGGGCGGGGCATTCATGTGCTACTTCCAGCTGGGCATCACCATCCACGTGTTCCTGCGCCAGCTGCAGGATGCGGTGGCGCTGAACACATTGCTTGTCGGCCTGGTCAAGGCGCCGGTCTTTGCTTTCGTGATCGCGCTGGTGGGCTGTTACGAGGGCTTCAAGGTGGAACGCAATGCCGCCAGCGTGGGCCTTCTGACCACCCGTTCGGTGGTGGAGGGCATCTTCCTGGTGATTGTGCTGGATGCGGCTTTCTCGGTCATGTTCTCGGTGCTGGGGATATGATGGAAAGCGGCGGCGACCGGGATGACGTTGTGATCCGCATCCGCGGGCTGGTCACCGGCTTCGGCCGCAAGGTGATCCACGACCATCTGGACCTGGACGTGCGGCGCGGCGAGGTGCTGGGCGTGGTGGGCGGCTCCGGCTCGGGCAAGAGCGTGCTGCTGCGTGCCATCATCGGCCTGATCCAGCCCCGCGAGGGCACGGTGGAGGTGTTCGGCCGCAAGGTCGGCGAGGTGGAAGGCGCCCAGATGCGCCGCCTGGAAATGCGCTGGGGCGTGCTGTTCCAGGAAGGTGCGTTGTTCTCGTCCCAGACCGTGGCGGAGAATATCCAGGTGCCGCTGCGCGAATACACCAAGATGTCCCAGGAACTGATGGACGAGATTGCGGCGGTCAAGCTGAACCTGGTGGGCCTGCCGCCGGACACCGCGCACAAATATCCCAGCGAATTGTCCGGCGGCATGAAGAAGCGTGCCGCGCTGGCGCGGGCGCTGGCGCTCGATCCCGAACTTCTGTTCCTGGACGAGCCCACCTCGGGACTGGACCCGATCTCGGCCGACGGTTTCGACGCGCTGATCAGGCAGTTGCAGGAAAGCCTGGGGCTGACCGTGTTCATGGTCACCCACGACGTCGACTCGCTGCGCGCGGTGACCGATCGCATCGCGGTGCTGGTCGGCGGGAAGATCGTCACCGGCACCATCGGCGAGCTCAGGAAGAATCCGGATCCCTGGATCCAGGAATATTTCTCGGGCACGCGCGGGCGCGCCGCGCTGGCCGGGATGGAGGCGTAGAGCGATGGAAACAAGTGCAAACTATGTCGGCGTGGGCGCCTTTGTCCTTGTCTGCGTCATCGGACTGGTGGTGGCCATCATGTGGCTGGCGGGCGTGCAGTACAGCCAGGAATACGCCTATTACCAGGCCTATTTCAAAGGCCCGGTGACCGGCCTTGGCACCGGCACCATAACCCGCTTCAACGGCATCGAGGTCGGCCGCATCAAAAGCCTTGCGTTCGATCCGACCGATCCCCAGCGGGTGATCGTGACCATGCAGGTGCAGCCCGACCTCAATATCCGCGAGGACAGCGTCGCTTCCATCGAAAGCCAGGGCCTGACGGGCGGCACCTATGTCGAGATCAGCGGCGGCACCGTCAATTCGCCGCTGCTGACCGCCAAGGACGACCAGGATTATCCCGTCATCCGCACCCGGCAGTCCACCTTGCAGCTGCTGGAGCAATCGGTGCCGGAAGTCGTGGCGAAGCTGAACAGCGCGGCGGGGCGGATCAACGACCTGCTGAACGACAACAACCGCAGGGCGCTGTCCCATGTGCTGGCAAACCTGGATGAAACGACCGGCACCATCGCCCGGCGCAGTGCCGACATCGACGCGGCCATCGCCAACGCCAATGCGGCGGCGGCGCGCTTCAACGAAGCCGCGAAGGGGCTTGGGCCTGCCGTCGACCAGGCCGGCCTGACACTGCGGAAATACGGCAAGGTGGCGGACGATGCCGATGCCTTCATCAACGGCGAGGGCCTGGCGCAGCTTTCGGACCTGATCGGCGAGATGCGCCGGCTGGTCGCGAACATGGATCATTTTTCCGACCAGCTGAACCGGCAGCCCACCAAGCTTCTGTTCGGCGACCGGCGCAAGGGATACCAACCCAAATGAGCCAACCCCGGATGAGCCAGGCACAGATGAGCCAAACCCAATGAGGATATTCTGATGGAACGGCGCATGTTCCTGACCGGCGCGGCGGCGCTGGCCCTGTCGGGTTGCAGCAGCGACCTGATCGGTCCGCCCCCGGCCGGGCAGATCTATACCCTCAATCCCGCTTTCACCGCCGCCGGGGGCGGCGAGAAGGTCGATTGGGCCCTGTCGATCGACCGGCCCGATGTGCCCGGCGGGCTGGACACCGACCGCATCGCGCTGTTTCAGCCCGGCGGCATGCAGGATTTTTACGCCAACGCCGTCTGGCCGGACCGCCTGCCCGCGCTGGTCCAGCGCGCGCTGCTGGACGGGTTCGAGGCGTCGGGCCGCATCGCGGCGGTGGCGCGCGAACAGGAATCGCTGCATGCCGATTACGCGCTGGTGACCGAGGTGAAGGATTTCTCCGCCCACTATGCGGTTCGCGATTCCATCCCCACCGTCACGGCGGCGATGATGGCCAAGCTGGTGGCCGTGCGTGGTCGCAAGATCGCGGGCAGCCTTGCCGTCAGCCATTCCCAGGCAGCCGTGGCAAATGACGCCGGCGCGGTGACCCAGGCGCTGACCGAACAGCTGCGCCGGTGCGTGGCGGACATCGTGTCATGGACCCTGTCGCAGCCCGCCCCCGCCCAGGAGATGCCCGCCGGGCGGTGAGGAACTCGGACACCCCGGTTCGTGTTTCCTGAGGGAAGAGGCCGAAACACGCGGAGTTTCCCATGCTCAAATGGGCGCTTATCTTCCTGGTGATCGGATTGATCGCCGGTCTTCTGGGGTTCACCGGGGTGGCCGGAGCCTCGATTGCCATCGCCAAATTCCTGTTCTTCGTTTTCATCGCCATCTTCCTGATCCTTTTGGTCCTGGGCCTGACCGTGGCGCGGCGCGTTACCTGAGCCGATTGGACGGGCGCTGCTCTTCACGCACGGCTTTCGCCAGGGCGCGCCACGGCGCGATATCCCAATGGTTGGCGGCCAGGGGCGATGGCGAGGGCAGTATCCAGACGCGTGTATCGCCCAGCCGGGCCGGCTGTTCGCCGGCGACCGCGCCCGGCCCCATCACCGCCCTGCCCGCCGTCAGGCTGGTGAAGGCCAGGTGGCGGGGCGCGGCCCTGGCGATCCGCGCGCGCAGTGATGCGGCGGCCTTCGCGCCCAGGGCACCCGCCGGCAACTGGTGGTCCATGCCATAGGCGAACTTGGCGATATCGGTCAGGCCGATACCCAGGTCCCACAGCAGCGCAAATTCGGCAGGCGCGAAAAGCCGGGGCGTCAGCCCCACCTCGTGCAAGGTCTGCCAGAAACGGTTCTGCGCGTGGGCGTAATAGGCTTTTTGCAGCGCGGACTGGCGCCCCGCGGCAGTGCCGCAGAACACCAGCGTCAGTCCCGGTTTGAGCCGGTCGGGAAGGACATGCTTTCTGGCCATGTGCGAATGGATAAGCGGCGCGGGGACTTGCCGCAATGCGGGAACGCGGCCTCAAAGAACGGAAGCGCCTGGCGGCCATGCGTTCGGGACATTTTGAAGAAGACACGCGGCGGGGGGTTATGCAACTGTGGCGCAACAAGAAGAACGTCCGGAGGAAATCCATGGCTTTCGCTTCCCCCACCCGCAGGCGCTTTCTGACCGGCGCGGCCGCCCTGACCGGCGCAGCCGCGCTGGGCGCAGGACCGGCCATGGCCGCCGGCCGCCTGCCCTTCCGCTATGCTTTCAGCGCCATCTCGTGGGATACCGATATCGAAGGGGCGATCCAGGCCTGCAGGCGCCTGGGCTTTCCGGGCATCGAGCCCTTCCGCCACCAGGTCGTGAAGTACCTGGACAAGCCGTTGGCCCTTAAAAAGATCATGGATGACAATGGCGTCCTGATGGCCTCCTGCTCCAACGGCGGCGGGCCGGACTTCTCGGGCAATTTCTTCGATCCGTCCAAGGCCGCCAAGACGGTGGCCGACCATGTCAGGTTCGCGCGCGATTTCATCAAGCCCTTCGGCTATGTCGACCATTTCAAGATGAACATGGGCCCGCGCCCGCCGGGCTATGACACCAGTGACGACGACATCAAGCGCTGCGCCGAGAGCCTGAACAAGATCGGGATGGAGACGCTGAAGCTGGGCATCAAGCTGGCGCCCCATCCCCATGTCGGCTCGCTGGTGCAGAACCAGCACGAGGTCGACCTTCTGATGAAGGAAACCGATCCGCGCTATGTCTGGATGACCGCGGATCTCTCCCATCTCGTCCTGGGCGGCCTGGTGCCGATGGAGGTGCTGACCACCTATTGGCCGCGCATCGCGGAAATCCACTACAAGGGCGCGCCCACCAGGCTGAAGGGCAACCGCAAGGTGGCGGTGCCGCGCAGCGGGCCGGAAGCGGGCGGTCACCACTGGTTCCGCACCATGAGCGGGCCGGATTCGGGCGGGGTGGATTTCCCCGCCGTGCAGAAATACCTGATCCAGAAGAACTATGGCGGCTGGGTGATCCTGGACTATGACGCCTCGATGGTGCCGGAGGGCAGCACGATGGAGCAGGTGCTGGCCAAGGACAAGCAGTACATCATCAACGTGCTGCACGTGGACCCCAAGGCGAATTTCAAGAACGGGACCGCCTGACGAAAGGCGGGCCGGGGCCCGCGAAATGCGCGGGCCTTTTATTCGGGAAGCGGCGGGACCACTCCGCGCGGCGCGGCCGCCAGCGCCTTGATGATCTCCACTTCGCGCGTCCGGTAGGGCGTGCCGTCGCCGTGCAGGATGTCGTGGAACCAGATGGTCGGCGGGCGCAGCACATAGGGCCGCTGCCAGCTGTCCCACGGCATGTCGGTCTGGGTCTTGCCGTTGACGAAGCCCCAGTTGATCATGCCGATGTCCATCCTCTTGCCGATGGGCAGGATGGTGTCGAAGGTCGAACCGTTGCCGCGCGCCATGTATTCGGTGCAAAGGATTGGACGGCCATAGGCTTCCAGCGATTTCGCCCGCGCCGCGAAAATTTCCGGCCAGCTGTAGTCGTGAAAGCTGATCACGTCGGACTGGGTGATCTGGGTCTTCTCGATGGGGTTCAGGCCGTCCAGCCTGTCCCAGTGCGCGTCGTGCCAGACGCCACTGGTGAGCGGCTGCACCGGATCGGCGCTGCGCGCCCATTCATAAACACGCGGCAGAAGCTCGGTGACGCGCGCGAGCTTGGCGGGTACGTCGTCGCGGTACTGGCCGACCGGATTGTCGGGCTCGTTCCACAGATCCCAGCCCAGGATTCGGTCGTCTTTTGCGAAGGCGCCGACCACGCCCTTCACATAGGCTTCGAGCCGCGGCTCCTGCGCGCGGTCGGAAAGCGCATCCGCGCCCGGCCCCTGGACCCAGCCCGAATTGTGCACGCCGGGAATCGGTGGATGCTGCGGACCCAGCCTGGGGTGGGGGTCCCAGCAGGAATCGAACAGCACGAAGAGCGGCTTGATGCCATGGCGCGCCGCGATCGTCAGGAATGTGTCGATGCGTTTCCTGAATCCGGCGGCATCCTGCTGCCACAGAAGGTCGTGCAGGAAAACGCGCATTGTGGTCATGCCCATGCCTTGTGCCCAGCCCAGCTCGCGGTCGATCTGGTCCGGGTTGAAGGTATCGGCCTGCCACATCTCGAGCTGATTGATGGACGAGGCGTTGATGTAATTGGCGCCGAGCGGCCATTTCTGCCGCGCATACCAGGCCTTTGCCTGCGCCGGCGTCCAGCGGTCGCGCGCCATCGCCGGCGTGGCCAGCACCAGAGCCGCCGCCAGCAGCAGAAGTTTCTTCATGGTCGTGCCCCCCGTGATCGTGACGGCAGTATGGCCGCTTCGCCGCGCCGGGGATAGTCAGCCCACCAGCTTGGGATCCTCGTCGCGATGGCGGCGGCGGATGGCGTCCAGCATCCGGGGGTCGAGTTTGCGGCTGTCCAGGATGACCTTTTCGGCGTCGACATCGACGATGGCGCTGACGGGTACTTCGTAATCGCCCGCGTCCTCCACATAGACCATGATGCCGTGTTTGTGGACCCGCCGCACCGCGCCCACCGAATCGTCGCCGTCGTGCAGGAATACGTCAAATCCTTCGCGGATGCTTTCATGCATGGCAAGAGCCTCTCTCAGACATAGCGCGGAATGGGGCCAGGCTGTTCCGTCACATCGTCGCCGAGGCCGAACATGACCTCGTCGACATAGCACCAGCCCCAGCCTTCGGGCGGGTCATAGCCTTCGATGATGGGGTGACGGGTTTGACGGAAGTGCCCGGTGGCGTGCCTGCCGCGGCTCTGGTCGCAGCAGCCAACATGGCCGCAGGTGCGGCACAGGCGCAGATGCACCCACCGCCAGCCCAGCCTGAGACATTCCTCGCAGCCCTTCGAGCCGGGCGTGACCCTGCGGATGGTGTCGAGGTGGGAACAGCTTTGGGGCATCGGATTACTCGGCCGCCGCCTGGTGGGCTTCGCCGGCCTCGCGCCGCCCAGCAAGCCAGCCATGGATGGCAGCCACCACCGTGGACCCCTCGCCCACCGCCGCCGCCACGCGCTTGACCGAGCCGGCGCGCACATCGCCCACCGCATAGACGCCGTCCCGGCAGGTCTGATAGGGATGGCGGCCATCCTCTCCGGTCACCACAAAGCCTTTTGCATCAAGCTTCACATTGGCGTCCGCCAGCCAGCCGGTGTTGGGATCGGCACCGATGAAGGAAAACATGTGGCGGCATTCGCGATCGTACTCGGCGCCGTTGTCGCGCTGTTTCAGGCGCACATGGCTCAACCCGTCTTCGTTGCCGGCCAGCGCCGTCACCTCCGTCCCGAGGAGAATCTCGACATTGGGCAGTCCGCGGATGCGGTCGACCAGGTATTGCGACATCGAGGCCTCCAGGCTGCGCCCCCGCACGACCATGGTGAGCTTGGCGACCTTGCCCGCCAGGTAGACCACCGCCTGGCCGGCGGAGTTGCCCGCCCCTACAAGTGTTATGTCCATGCCCGCGCACAGCCGCGCCTCCACGGCGCTGGCCCAGTAATGCACGCAGGTCCCTTCGTAGCGCGGCAAATCTTCCAGGCCCAGACGGCGGTAGCGCGCGCCAGACGCCAGCACGATGCTGCGCGCGCGGATTTTCTGCGCGTCGTTGCCCTTGCCCAGCGTCACGCAGAAAAGGCCGTCCGCGTCCAGGTCGGGCGACAGGTGAACCGCTTCCTCGGGGATCGCCACCTCGGCGCCGAATTTCTGGGCCTGGTTATAGGCGCGCGCCATCAGCGCCAAACCCGAGATGCCGGTTGGAAAGCCCAGATAATTCTCGATGCGCGAGGACGCGCCCGCCTGGCCGCCAAAGGCGCGGCAATCCAGCACCAGTGTGCACAGCCCTTCGGAAGCGGCGTAGACCGCACAGGCCAGGCCCGCAGGCCCCGCGCCGACCACCACCATGTCATAGAGGGCGCCGGGGTCGATGCGCTGGAGCAGCCCGATGCAGCGCGCCAGCTCGGCCTCGCCGGGATTGTGCAGGAGCTGTCCGCCCGGACACAGCACGATGGGAAGCTGGTCGGGCGTGACCTTGAAACGGTCCTGCAGGGTCAGCGCGCACGGGTCGGTGCGCGAATCCAAGCTGCGGTGCGGATGGCCGTTGCGGGTGAGGAAATTTTCCAGCCGCAGCATGTCGGCGCCGCCGAACGGGCCGACAAGGATGGGGCCGGTCGTGCCCGCCTGCAAAAGACCCACCCGGCGCAGTATCAGCGCGCGCATCAGCCGCTCGCCCAGCTCGGCTTCCTGAACCAGCACGTCGCGCAGGGCGGTGGGCGGTACCACGATGGCCTCGACATCCTCGGTCGCCAGCGCGTCGACAAGCGAGGGCCGGCCGGAAAGCTGCGCCAGTTCACCCAGGAACTGGCCGGGCCCCTGGCGGGTGATGGCCTGGCCGGAGGAACCGGCGCCACCCTGGCGCACTTCCGTGGCGCCGGAGACGACAAAGGCCAGGCCGCCCGGCACCTCGCCCGTCTTCATGATGAAAGCCCCCTTGGGGAAGGAGCGGACGCTGCCGAAGCGTTTCAGCCGCGCAAAATCGTGATCGCTCAGGGTGGGAAGCATCTGTTCCCGCCGCGCTTCGATGATGGGCGTGCCGCCGCTGCTCATGGCATTCCGTTGTACGATTGCGAGCGCGAGAGCCTAGCCCAAGCGTCCCGTCCCGGCCAGCCGGCAGGCCGGCGCTGAACCCGCCGGCGTTCCGCGCGTTACCAGCGCTGATTGAGGGAGGCTTGCATGCTTCGAATGATTTTGTTGATCGTCCTGATTTTATTGCTGATCGGGTCTTTTCC
>DASTRG010000274.1:0-24037 GCA_035761325.1 Rhizomicrobium sp.
CGGAACAGGTAGACCTCGACATTGTACTGGCCGCGCGTCACCCCTGCGGGCACCGGCACGCGGGTTCGAAACAGGGTCTCGCTCAGGAAATCGATGCTGCCAGGTGCTTCGGTGTAGAGGTTCAGCCTTTCCAGGTGCCTGATCGCTGCCTTCTGGAACGGCCGGGGATCGTGATGGCTGACGATCTGTTGCGGTACCAGATGCTGCTCACCAATGCCGTAGCGCGTCAGGTCGGCGGGCGCGGCGATGGCCTCCAGTGGCCTCGTGCTGGCCATATAGTAATAGGATGGCATGCCGACCAGGCGGGCGGCATCGCTGTTTACCCACACCCCCGCGATCCGTTCGCGCCGGCGCACGGTCAGATCGGTGTCGGGCCCGCGCACAACCACAACGATGTCGCGGCCTTCCGAACCCAGCGGCCGCTCGATGGCGCCGAATACCACGATGGAGGTGCCGGTGTAGTTGGATGTGATCTGGATCACGTCCTGGCTGACGCCGGATACCAGGTCCTCGGCCTGCGCGGGCCACGCAAGCGGCACTATCGTCAGCAGCAGCAATGATACCGCCAGACGCTTCATTGCTCCCCCCGCGACAGGCTGTAAACGTCCGCCGGACGGGCGATAAGCCCCCACAGAAGGCCCCCGCAGACGGCCAACACCACGACCGCGAGCAGCAGGCGCAGCTGCTCGCCCCGCAGCCTGCCGGAAATGCGCACGCCGATCTGCGCGCCCACCACGCCCCCCGCGATCAGGAACAGCGCCAGAACGATGTCTACGGCATAGTTGTTGGTCGCCTGCAGCACGGTCGTAATGGCGGTGACGCCCGTTATCTGCGTCAGCGAGGTGCCCATTACGACGTTTGTCGGCATGCGCAGCAGATAAATCATCGCAGGCACCATGATGAACCCGCCGCCAATACCCATGATCGCACCCAAAGCCCCTATCACGAATCCCAGCCCCATGGGTGGGATAATGCTGATATAGAGACGCGATTGGCGAAAGCGCATCTTCAATGGCAGCTTCGCCATCCAGGCGCGGTTGATCGCGTGCGCCCGCATCGGCTGCCCGGCGTGGGTGGCGCGCAGGCTTGCCAAGCTCTCCCGCAGCATGATCGTGCCGATCGTCCCAAGGAGCAGCACATAGGTCGCTCCCACAATCAGGTCCATCTGGCCCTGGCGGCGCATCAGCGCAAAAAGCCATACACCCACCACCGTACCTGCAATGCCACCCGCAAGCATCACGCCGGCCATGGTAAAATCGATGGCGCGCCGGCGCCATTGGGCCAGCGCGCCCGACGTCGAAGAGGCCGTAACATGCGAGAGAGTGGTGGCCACCGCCACGGTGGATGGAATTCCATAGAACACAAGAAGCGGCGTCAGAAGAAATCCGCCGCCGACGCCGAACATGCCCGATACAAAACCGACCACGCCTCCCAGCCCGACGATGACCAGCCAATGGACTGACATTTCGGCAACGGGAAGATAGATCTCCATGGTGACTCGGGCGGACAGCTCGGCTGGGCGCATCGGCCCCACCAATGTGCGCGCGACATTACCGCCGGTCAACCGCCGGAAGCCGTCACATACGCTTTGAAAATGTGATGGATCAGCCCAGATCGGCCGGTTCGGGCGGCACGTTGGCACTGCGGTTCAACGGTGCGGCATGGAAGGCAGTCGCCGCCTTCTGGGCCGCCGCCCTGTCCGAATCGCTCAACTGCGACTGCAGGACCCCCACGCGCGCCTTGGATTCGGCATCGCCTGACGCGGCGGCGATGGAATACCATTTGTAGGCATCCAGCAGGCTCTGCGGCACGCCATCGCCGCGTTCGTAGAGGACTGCCAGGTTGAACTGGGAATCCGAAAGACCAAGCGCCGCGGCCTTGGCAAACCAGCGCGCGGCTTCGGCCATGTTCTTCTTGCCCGTGGCGCCGGAGGCATATGCCACGGCCAGGTTGTGCATCGCCTTGCGATTACCCTGATTGGCGGCCATTTGGTACCAGTGCGCTGCCTTGGCGCCATCGGCCGGCACGCCCTGCCCGCGTTCGTACAGTGTGCCCAGCCGGTACTGCGCCACGGGCTGGCCCTGGATGGCGGCCGCGGTCAGATACTTCAAGGCTTCGGGCAGGTTCACGGCTGTGTCGACGGTGCCGTCCAGATAGCGCAGGCCCAAAATGGTCTGAGCGACGGGATTGTCGGCATTGGCCAGCCGAATCACGCGGTCGGGCGCTTTGTGTGCCGTGGCGTTGCCGCGGGGTGCGGGGTTCGCCGGCGCTTTATGCACGTCGCGCTGCGGCGGTGTCTTGACGGTATTTGACGGGACATCCTCCCGCGTGCCGGCCGCAGCAGATGCGGGCTGAACAACCTGGGGCTTCGCGGCCGGGGGCGTCACTGCAGGCTGTGCCGTCTCGCCAGCCGACGGCTTGGCAACGGGCAACGCCGCGACCTTGCCGGCCGCAGGCGGGGCAGAGGTAATGCGATTGTGGCTGACGGGCTTTGCGGGGACGGCGATTTCGCTGCCACGAGGCTCCGTGCGCATGCGTTGACTGAGCACCAGGCCGGCCGCCACCGCCAGCACCACGATCAGGGCAATAAGCGCGGGAATCAGATAGCGGGGGCGATCCTCGTCATTGGCCGCGCTGGTGGTCCTTCCCCAGTGGAAGCCGCGGCTCTGGCGCTCGTTTTCGGCCCTTTCGGCGGCAGCGCGAGCGGTGCGGCGAGCCTGGGCCAGGAAGTTTTCCGGCTCTGCTTCAGGCTCGAAAGGCTCGGTGAAGTCCGCCAACGGCTCGAATTCTCCCGCCTCGGGCGTGGATTCATGCGCCGGGTCGGATTGGGCAGGTTCGGATGGATCGCCGGCATAGAAATACTGCTCGGCACCTTCATCGGCGAAGGGGCCCGTCCGGGAAGGAGACTGAGCGTGGGCGTCGTATCCCAGTTCAGGCTGAGGCTCCGGAAAGGGCGGCACGTCAAAGCCAAGGGGGGGCGGGGCGGCAGGCTCGTCGACGGGACGGAAAGCATCGTGATCCTGCGTGAACGCGGATTGGGGAAAATCCGATGACGCAAAGGCTGAAGCCGCGTGGGACGAACCGCCCGTGCGCACTTCGGCCAGAAGCTCGTTATGGTCCTTTTCCAGCGTTTCGATGCGAAGGGCCAGCGCATTCAGCGACTGTTGTAGCGGTGCTGCCGGCCCATCCTCCTGCAGGCGATCGATCAGCCCGCCCAGGTTGCGCTCGACATTGTCCAGGCGATGCTCGATCGCCGCATCGGGGCCGCGGGACTCCAGCCGCATAATGGCCTCGCGCAGGCCTTGCAGGTTTTCCTCGATCGACGCGGCGCGGCGCTGGGCCTCCACCTGGTCGGCGGCACGTGCGTTGGCGGCGGCCTCGATTTTCTCCAGAGCATGGTCCAGGGCGTTGGTGTGGACCTGCGCGGTCTTCTCCACACTGGCCAGACGCTGATCGACCCGTTGCTCCGCTTCAGCTTGGGCCGCCTCCATGCCGGCGATACGCTCTTCAAGCCGCTGCTGCATGGCCGTTTGGCCCGATTCCACGCCGGCCAGGTGATGCTTGAGCCGCTGCTCCGTCGCGGCCTGGTCCGCTTCCCGGCTGCCCTGTACAGCAGTCAGGCCCTTTTCGAGCGCTTCAAGATCGTTCCGGATACTGCCTTCCAGCCTGGCGAGCCGGTCGTCCAGATGCGCCACCTTGTTGTGCGCCAGGTTCTCGACGGCCAGGATGCGCTGGGCCAGCTGCTTGTCGGCATCTTCCGCGTCCATGCGGACGGCGCCCAGGCGCACCGCCAGCTGCTCCAGGCTGGTAGCCAGGTTGGATACCTGGGTGGCCGACTGGTTCGCGGTCTGGGAAGCCTGATCGGCCAGGCGCGACAGGCCCTGATGCAGGGCCTTTACCGCTTCCCTGATACCGTCGCTTGCGGCGGCACGCTCGACCCGCTCCAGCCGCTGGGACAGCGCGATGACATTCGTGCTCAACTGGTCAAAGACCTGGGCCTGCTCGCGAGAGGCAATGTTGATTTCCTGGGCGGTACGCGACAGCACCCGGTTGGATTCGGAATGGCTGCGCTCCGAGGAATCCAGCCGCCGGGACAGGCCCCTCAGCTGCTCCTCGATCCTGCCGAAGATTTCGGACGTTTCCGTCTCGCTGCGCCCCACCCGGGCCAGCATATCTTCGGTATCGCGGCGGCTGGTAGTGGCTTGGGGCAGGCCCCAGGCATCCAAATGGGCGCGCTCAGTCGGCATGATGTCTTCCTCCATGCCCGAAAAACTGCGCAGAATCCGCCTGGTGAGCCACTCGCCGACGGAAAGCCCCTCTCGCCGGGCCGCCGCCCGAGCCGCTTCCCGCGCCTCGGGGGGGATGCCCGCCACATTCCAGGGGATTTCCGCGCGCATCTCGACTCACAAGCCACCCACTAGACAGGGTACCGGTGGCTACATATTGTGTAAAGAAATGATGTCCAGTCCACAGGCAGACAGAACGGTTATCGGGCTCGTTCATGTGCCGATACTGGTGCCAACAGCCTTAATGCGCGGTTAGCAAGGCACCACTATTGTGCCGATTGGGCACGGTCGTGTCTCCCGACACACCCATGGCCCCGCGCAAGCGCACGGGCGGCGGGGCCGGTTCATCAGAAGCGGCGCGGGCCGCCCTGGGACTGTCATAGCGGGTGACGGTGGCTGCGCCGTCCGCGTGTGGCGGAAGCCCCAGATCGGTAGCAAAGAGCAGGACGACATAGACGGTGCCGCCACTGGCTGCCGCCCCGATGCCGGTGCGGTCGTAATCGGCGAACGCCATATTCTGCTTGTGCGGCGGTGAATTCAGCCATGTCTCAAGAAAGCGCCTGGCGCAGTCTTCCACCGAAATGCCGCTCTGCGGTGCGTAGTGTTGCGCTGCAAGGTTTTCACCCAACAGCCCCTGGAATGTCGCATCTTGCGCCATCAGCAGGCTGGCGGAAGTGTCTCCATTGGGAGCGGCATGGGCCAGATAGTGCTTGGCCGCCATGTCGCGGGCGCGCTCGCGGGCGACTTTGGTAAGCTCCGGATCGAGCCTGAGGGCCTTGGCCCTGGGATCTATCTTCGTCCGCTCCGTCCCAACCAGGGCCAGGATGCGGCTTTCCAGGGCCGGCATCTGGGTTGCCGGATCGGGCGCAGGGCGCTGCGCGGGCGGCATTGTCTGGCAGGCGCAAAGCGCCACCAGGGCCAGGACCAGGGGCAGGCACTGCTTGAGCGCGAACATCATGGTCAGGCGGGCAGGATCTCGAACAGGCCCGCCGCGCCCATTCCGCCCCCGACGCACATGGTGACGACGCCGAGCTTGGCACCTCGCCGGCGGCCTTCCAGCAGAATATGGCCGGCCTGCCGCGAACCCGTCATGCCATAGGGATGGCCGATCGAGATGGCGCCCCCGTTCACATTTGTTTTTTCCGGATCCAGCCCCAGCCTGTCCATGCAATAGACCGTCTGGCTGGCGAAGGCTTCATTCAGCTCCCAAAGGTCGATGTCGTCCACCTTCAGTCCGTGCCGCGCCAGAAGACGGGGCACCGCCAGCACGGGGCCGATGCCCATTTCCTCCGGATCCACGCCCGCCACGGCAAAGCCGCGGAAGATGCCGAGGGGTCTTAGCCCCTTCTTCGCCGCCATCTCGTCGCTCATCAGCACGCAGGCCGAGGCGCCATCGGCGAACTGCGAGGCGTTTCCTGCGGTGACATACTTGCCGGCCGCGATCTGCTGGCCCCCCGCGTGAACGGGCCTGAGCGACGCCAGCCCTTCCAGCGTCGTGTCGGGACGATTGCATTCGTCGTGCGAGACGGTCACGTCCACCATGCTTTCGGTCCCTGTGGCCTTGTCGATTTTTTTCATCCTGGTCGCAAGGGGAACGATCTCCGCGTCATAGCGGCCGGCGGCCTGCGCGGCAGCGGTTCGCTGCTGGCTCCTCAGCGCATATTCATCCTGGCGTTCGCGGCTGATGGAATAGCGTTCGGCCACGATCTCGGCGGTCTCGATCATGTTCATCCACAAGGCGGGCTTGACCTGCAGCAGATGCTCCTCGGTGAAGTGGTTGAGGTTGATGCCGCCCATCTGTACCAGCGAGATGGATTCCACCCCGGCGCCTATGGCGATGTCGACACCATCCACCATGATCTGCTGTGCCGCCATCGCGAGGGCGTTGAGCCCGCTGGAGCAGTAGCGGTTGATGGTCACGCCGCTGGTGCTGACGGGACATCCCGCCCAAATCGCGGCCTCGCGCGCGATATTGTTGCCGGTGGCGCCTTCAGGAAAGCCGCAACCCATATAGACGTCTTCCACTTCGCCGGCCTGTATGGCCGCTCGCGCGATGGCGTGCTTGACCGCGTGGCCGGCCATCACCGCCCCATGGGTCTGGTTGAAGCTGCCGCGCACCGATTTGGCGAGGCCGGTGCGTGCGGTTGAAACGATCACGGCCTGTCGCATGAGTTCTCCCGGTGTGGACGCGCCGAACAGCAAACTAACCGTTCAGGGGCCCCCCGGCAAAGCGCTCCTTCTGGCGACGCGCGCCGGATAAACCAGGGTGAAGGTCACGGCGCCTGCCAGCGCCAGAACACCGACGGCGACGCTGCCATAGATCTGCAGGCCCGGGTCGAGGGTGACAGCAGCATCGGTGATGGCCATGGCAGCGAGGGCGGCTATCCAAACGGCCGAGACGATGTAATTGACCTTCAGGAACAGGGCCGGTTCCCAGGCCGCCTCTCGCGGGTCCAGGCGCGCATAGTCGATGGAAAAGGGCCGGCGCACGATCACGGAACCCGCCAGCAGAAGCAGCAGCCCCACCTCGATGAGGAACCTTACGAGTGCCAGCGACAGCGAAGGCGCCAGAAAGCCCCGTACCAGCGCCAGAAGGCAGAACAGGAACAGGCTGCCCGCATCCAGAAGGCGCAGCGAGGGGCTTTCAACGAAATCCCGGATGGTGACGACAAAGGCGGCGGCGAACGCGATCCATAGCGCCAGATCGGCTGACAGGCGGGAAAGCAGCGCGAACAGCATGAACGGCGCGAAGCCGACAACCAGGTTCATGGCGGCCTTGAGGCGAGGGGCCGGCCTTTCAGCCGGCAGGCAAACGCCGGGACGCGCCTTCGAACGCCCCGGCGTCTGATCATGCGCTTACTGTGCGGGCGCCGCGGCTGCGGCGGTGGCCGGAGCCATCTTCGATTTCACGAAATACGTCCACAGGCGGACGATGCGCGGCGTGGCAGGGCTGCCACCCTGGACCTTGGCGAACTGGGCCAGGGCATCCTGATATTTGCCCTGGGCCGCCTGGGCCATGCCGAGCACCATCGGTATTTCG
This sequence comes from Rhizomicrobium sp., assembly GCA_035761325.1. GTDB lineage: Bacteria > Pseudomonadota > Alphaproteobacteria > Micropepsales > Micropepsaceae > Rhizomicrobium. The sequence continues at coordinate 7,327 of DASTRG010000274.1, forward strand.
GTGGGGTCGGCGACGCCGCCCTTGCTCTCGGCCTGGTGCGCGGCGGCCTCGGCTTCCGGATACATGCCGTAGCCATAAAGCGCCTCGGCGAGCTTGATGTTGTAGGTGCCATTCTGCTTGGCGCCGGCGGCAATCTGCTGCTGGATCGAAGCCTTGTCCTTTTGCGCATTGGCGTCCGGCGACGGGAACCCGGTGCCGCCGGCCTGCTGCGCCTTCATGGCGTCGCCATAGAAGCCCATCTTGCTGGCCACGCCGCCCACGATCGAGGCGTCGTTGGCGGGCGGGGTGGGTTCGACCAGGAACATCAGGCGGCCAAGGTACAGCGCATCGATGTCGCGGATGCCCTTCTGGCCATAACTGACCGAGATGATCTGCTTCCAGTCATCGGGATCGTTGTAGTCGGCGACCAGCTGCTCCAGCGTGGCTTCCGCGCCAGCTTCATCCTTGGCCTTGACCTGGGCGCTCATGATCACATCGTAATCGTTGCGGTTGGGCTTCTGGCCGGCGGCCTTGGCGGCGTCGATGTGCTTCTGCGCCAGCGTCTTCGCGCCTTCGGTGTCGCCGCCGAAATAATGCGCCTGCATGACCAGCGACTGGAAGTTCGCGTCCAGCGGCTGGTTCAGGGCTTCCAGGGCCTGCGCATATTTGAGCGCCTTGTCATAATGCTTGCTGTTCAGCGCCAGCTGAAGGGCAGGCTTGTAAACCGCATCCTTCTGGTCGTCGGGGATATTGGCGGGGTCGGTGTCGGCGGCGGCTTCCGCGGCCACGTCGGCTGCGTTCAGGTCCTTCAGCGCGATCTGGACCTGCATCATGAAACGGTTGGTCATCAGCTTGTCGTAGGGGGTCGGATCCGACACCTGCTGGGCCTTCTGGATCTCGGCCAATGCGCCCTGAAAGTCCTGTTTGCCGTATAATTTCTGCGCCTCGCTCAGCGCCTTGTTGATGGAAGGAGTCATCGGGGGCTGCTTGGTCGCCGCATGGGCTGCAGGCGAAGCAATGGCCGCGGCACCAAGCATCAGGCTCGCCACAAGACCGGCGCGGAGAAGGGTTCGTTTCATGGAAGTCGTCCTTTTGTGATTTTGGTCACCGTGTGCGGCACGGCCGGCCCTGCTTGGACCGAGTGTGAACCTGTTTGCAACATTACTAAGGCGAAGACCTGTTTCCAATAAGGCATACAGATCAGCGCACTGCATGTTGCAGCGCAGCGAAGAAGTTGCGCGGCGGGAGCGTAAATAGCTTATTTACCCTGCACTGTCAGGCTGGAATTTCGGGCGAGGCAAAGATGACACCGCTGCAACTTTTCCGCCTGGAGGGCCGGGTTGCCTTCGTTTCGGGCAGCAGGGGCCATCTGGGTGCTGCCATGACCCGTGCGCTCTGCGCGGCGGGTGCCCATGTGATCGTTAACGGCCGCGACGCGGCGGCGCTGGCCGATTTCGCCGCCACGCTGGCAGCGGAAGGATACGCGGTATCGCCGGCGTCCTTCGATGCGCATGACGTGGATGAAATCCGCAGATTCTTCGGTGCCCTGCCGCGGCTGGATATCCTGGTCAACAATGCGGTGGCGATGCAGGTGAAAAGTTTCGAAGCGCTGCAGCCCGACGATTTCGCCCGCACTTATGCCAGCAGCGTTACCGCAACCTTCGAGACGGTTCGCGCGGCGCTACCCGCGCTGAGGGCAGGTGTCTGCGCATCCGGGCAAGCCAGCATCGTCAATATCGCGTCCATGTATGGCCAGGTTTCACCCGACGCCCGCCTCTATGACGATCCCGCGGGGCAGAGCCCCTTTCACTACGGTCCCGCCAAGGCGGGCCTGATCCAGCTGACCCGCCATCTGGCCGCGCAGCTGGGCCGCGAGAATATCCGCGTCAATGCCCTGGTGCCGGGGCCTTTTCCGGCCGCCGCCCCGCCGGCCTTCGCCGAGCGGCTGGCGCAGCGCACCATGCTGGGCCGTCCGGGCCGGCCGGCCGAGATCGGCGGACCCTTGCTTTTCCTGAGTTCGCCCGCCGCCAGCTTCATCACCGGCGCGGCGTTGACGGTCGATGGCGGCTGGACGGCTTGGTGATGGTTTCCCGCATGGAGTAGAAAGAATGCAGATGGCGTTCCTCTCCTCCTTCCTTGTCGGTCAGCAGACGGTCTATCCAGAGGAGCTGCTCGAGCGGCTTCGCAGTTTCCCCCTGCTGGACACGATCGGCGAAGCGGCGCTGCGCAACCTGCTGGCAGAGGCCAACTGGTTCGGGCTGCCCGGCGGCGCACTCCTGGAACGGGGCGGCGAGAATGACGCCGCCTTGTTCCTGGTCGTGACGGGAAGCCTGGGCGTCTTTGTCAGGGACGAGCTGGGCGCGCGCAGGCTGATCGCTCATATCCCCGCCGGCGAGACGGTGGGTGAGATGTCGCTGATCTCGGGCAACCGCGAACACATCGCCCAATTGGTCGCGATGCGCGACAGCGAACTTCTGCGCATCAGCCCCGAGGCGTTCGAGACACTGGCGGCCCGCCATCCCCGGGTGATGATGAACCTGATGCAGATGCTGGTGAAGCGGCTGAAAGACGCCCACCAGGGCAAGAGCGGCCGATCGCGCCCGCGCACTTTCGCCATCGTGCCGCTGCAGGAAGGGCTGAGCGAGGAGCCCATCGCCCATCGCCTGGCCGAAAGTCTGGGACAGATCGGCCGGCGCGCGGCCGTCCTGGATACGAGAGCCAGCGAGCAGAGCGCCGAATGGTTCAACACCTTCGAAGCGGCCCATGACGTTGTCTTCTATCGCGGCGATGCGCCCGATAGCGCCTGGACGCACCAGTGCCTGCGCCAGGCCGACCGCATCTTCCTTCTGGCGCGGGCCGACCAGCCCCTGCCGCTGCGGCCGCTGGACCTGCCGGCGTTCAAGGAACGCGCCAGCGGCCTTCCCGAACTGCTGCTGCTGCATCCGCAAGCCTCGTCCGCCGGGCTGCCCGAGCACTTCTCGCTGCGTGCCGGCCTGTTTCAGAGCCACCATCACCTGCGCGCCGGGCGCACGGGCGACATCACCCGCGTGGCGCGTTTCATCGCCGGCTGTGCCGTGGGCCTGGTTCTGGCGGGCGGCGGCGCGCGCGGATTTGCACACATCGGAATCATCAAGGCGCTGCAGGAAGCCGGTGTGCCTTTCGACCAGCTGGGCGGGACCTCGATGGGCGCGATCATCGCCGCCGGACTTGCCTATGAATGGAATGTGGAGGAGCTGACCGCGCGCATGCGCGCGGTCTTCGTCGACGATAATCCGCTGTCCGATTTCACCCTGCCGCTGATCGCGCTGGTGCGCGGCAAAAAGGTGAGTGCCCGCCTGCGTGAGCATTTCGGCGACACCTGCATAGAGGAATTGCCGCTCCCCTTCTTCTGCGTCTCCTCCGACCTGACCACCGGCCGCATTCACGAGCACCGGGCCGGTGAAGTATGGCGGTCGCTGCGCGCCAGCGTGGCGCTGCCCGGCATCCTGCCGCCCGTCACCCATCATGGTCATCTTCTGGTGGACGGCGGCGTGATGAACAACCTGCCGGTGGACGTCATGCGCGGCCACGGTCAGGGCGCGGGGCCCATCATCGCCTGCGATGTCACCGGCGAGATCGACCTGCAGGCCCAGGATCCGCGCTATGGCGAGCGGCCGTGGTGGTGGCTTCTGGGACAGCGCATGCGCGGCAGTCCCTCGATCATATCGATCCTGATGCGCTCGGGCACGGTGGGTTCCGAAGCCCAGCGCCGCATTGTGCGCGAACAGGCCGATTATCTGATCGAGCCGCCCATGCCGGATATCGGCTTGCGCGACTGGAAGCTGTTCGATCAGGCGATCCGCCAGGGCTATGACACCGCGCGCGCCTGCATCGAAAAGAACGGCGTGCCCAGTTTGCCGGCGCCGGCGCCGCGCCTGTCAGATGGCTAGGCCGAAGCGGCGCGGGGTTCCTTCAAGGGCGGGGCCATCACAGCGCCGGCGAAGCGGCGCGCAATCAAAAGCATCGCGCCCGCCAGCAGCATGATCGCGACATGCAGCAACCAGAAGCTGGTCGCGCTCATCGTTGCGTAGAGCGAGCCGACATAGCCCACCAGCATGTTGCCGAGGAAAAGCTGCAGATAGTAGACGGCGATCATCAGCCCCTCCAGTCCCTTGGGTGCTGCGCGGGTATAGAGCGCCAGCGCGACCGGCAGGACGTTTGAAAAGCCGACATCGTTGAGAATGTGGAAGGCCAGCGCCCATGCCAGCGACACCAGCTGGCCGGTGGACGCCACAACCGCCGATGCCGCCGCCAGGGTCAGCGGCGCCAGCGCGCTGATACCCACGCCGATGGTTACCTTGGTGATTTCGTCCGGTTCGGCCCAGTGCCTGGCATACCAGCGCCAGAACATCACCGAGCCGGCGATCATGCCGGTGGAGACGAAGGCATCCAGCGAGATCAGCCAGGTGATGGGCATTGTCATGCCGAAGAAGTGCGTCCGAAGGCTTTTTTCTCCCCAGACCAGATAGGCGTTGAACATTTCCTGATTGCCGACCAGCGACAGGGCCAGGGGGACGATCAGCAGGACCAGCAGCACGATGGCGCGCCTGTCGCGGGCCGTGAGCGGCGGCCGCACGACCTCGCCGCCCTTCATCCGTTCTTTCGGCAGGCTGGGCCTGCCGGTCAGATAGATCGCAAGTCCGATCAGCATGCCTACTCCCGCCGCGCCGAAGCCCCAGTGCCAGCCCACGGTTTCGCCCAGCGTGCCGCAGACCAGCGGTGAGATGATCACCGCGATCTGGATGGCGAGATAGTAGATCTGGAAGGCGTCGGCGCGGCGCGGATCGCCCTCGGTATAGAGATCGCCCACCTGGGCGGCGATGTTGCCCTTGAAGCAGCCCACGCCCGCCAGAAGGCACAGCAGCGCCGCAAGGAAGCTCGCTTCGAATGCCATCATGAAGTGGCCGATTGCCATCAAAAGAGCGCCCGCCGTCACCGCCGCTGTTCGCCCGGTCAGCCGGTCGGCCAGAAGCCCGCCCCCCAGCGGCGTCACATAGACCAGCCCCGCATAGAGGCCGTAGATGATCGAGGCCAGTGCCGCGGGCGGCTGCGGCCCGTAAATTGATTCCAGGAAGGCACGAAAGGGCACGAAGGCCCAGATATTCTCCACATGACCGGGCAGCAGCAGATAGTGGGTCATGTAGAGCACCAGCAGCGTCTGCATGCCGTAATAGGAGAAGCGTTCCCAGAATTCCGAGCCGCTCAGCCAGCCCAGTCCCGCCGGATGACCCAGAAATGCGGAATCGCGGCCTTTCACCATGCCAATCCCCTCGCTCCGTCTTCAGATGGTGTCGTCAAGGTCGCGCTCGCCCGGCAGAGCCCGGTGATGCAGCAGGTCATAGCGCGCCCCGCCCGGACCGGTCAGGATGGCCTGGTCCAGCCGCGGCCCGGCGGGCCCGGCATGGGAATAGATCTCAAGCGTCCCGTCTCCCCTGGGACCGGAGAGCGACAGGGTTGCCGAACTGGTCTGGCCAACGCCCGACATCCATGACCATGCATTGCCCTCTACCCCGGTCACGATGATGGGCGTTCCCAGTACCCGCCGGGCCAGGCCGTCGTGCTCCACCAGTTCGCGGGCCAGTCGCACCGCCGGGTCGTGACGATAGCCTTGATAAAGGAACCAGGCCCAATAGCCGCCCGCCAGAACCAGCGGCAGTGTCATCACCAGGATGACCGCAACACAGCCCCACAGGCAGCCATTGCTGCGGCGCGGGGGATAAGCTCGGTCGGGCATGGCCATGGCATAGGTAACCACGAGCCCGGCTTGGCGCAAAGCGCGGCCCGGCGCTAAGCTCGCCGCCTCAACAGCGGTGATCCATGCCCATCGACTATGACGACATGATGCAGTCCGGCGCGACCGGCCTTGCGGCGCGCTACGATGAAAAAGACGTGATGCTCTACGCCCTGGGCGTGGGCTTCATGCGTGATCCGCTCAACGAACAGGAACTGCCCTTCGCCTATGAAGGCGGCACGCTGAAGGTGGTGCCCACATTCGCCAGCGTCATACCGCGCGGGGAGGCGCCGCCCGAACGCCAGCGCATGCCGCGGAAATCGTCCCTCAATTTCGCATTGGTGGTGGACGGCGAACGGCGCATTACCTTCCACAAGCCGCTTCCCGCCAGGGGCGCGGTGCTGGCCGACGAGCGCATCCTCGATATTCTGGACAAGGGCGAAGGCAGGGGCGCCGTCCTGATCCAGGAGCGGGTTGTGCGCGAGCAGGACAGCGGCGACAAGCTCTTCACCATCGTCTCCTCCATCTTCGCACGCGGGGATGGCGGCTTCGGCGGCAAGCCGCAGGGCGGGCCGCCACTGCACGAAATTCCAGACCGTGCGCCCGATCACGTCGCTGAGGTCGATACCCGTGCCGACCAGGCGTTCCTTTACGCGCTGTGCGGCGACCGCAATCCCCTGCATCGCGATCCGGCCATTGCCCGCGCGGCGGGCTTTCCCCGTCCTATCCTGCACGGGTTGTGCAGCTTCGGCACGGCCTGCCGCGCGGTGCTGTCCACTCTCGCCGCGTATCAGCCCGAACGGATCAGGCAGTTCGATGTGCGCTTCTCCAAGCCGGTGTTCCCCGGCGAGACGCTGGTGGTTGAGATGTGGGTCGATGGCGGCACGATCTCATGGCGCGCAGCCGTCAAGGAACGGCCCGGTACCATCGCGCTCAACAACGGGCTTTGCCGGCTTGACGGATGATCCGATTGAAGAGGCGCAGGCGCTGATCGCCTCCGGCCGCGCCGGCGAAGCGGTGGAAAAGCTGCGCGCACGCCTGGCGGCGGGACGGGGCGGGCTGCTGGCGCGGTTGACCCTGGCTCGCGCGCTGACCGCAATCGGTCAGGTTCAACAGGCGCTGGAAGAAGCGCGCGAGGCCGTGGCGCTGAATCCGGGCGTGGCGGCCGCGGCGCTGGCGCTTGGCGAGGCGCTCCTGGCGGCCGAGTTGCTGCCCGTGGCAATCGCCGAATTGCAGCGGGCGCTGCGGCTGGACCCCGCGCTGGACACGGCGCGCCTGCGTCTGGCGGAAGCCTGGCTGAAGGCGGGTGAGGCGGAGCGCGCGCTCGAAATCCTGCGAAGGCTCGAGCCATCGCCGGAGTCCGGGATTCTGGATCGGCTGGCGCACACGATGCTGGCGGCAAAGCGTTGCGATGCCGGCTATGTGCGTCACCTGTTCGACCAGTTCGCCGGCGATTACGACCGGCGCATGATCGGCCAGCTGGGCTATGCGGGTCCGCGCATCCTGCTGGACATGGCCGCCCTGGTGATGCCCGCATTGGCGATGCCGGGGGAAACGGCTCTCGCCATTCTGGACCTGGGTTGTGGCACCGGTCTCGCCGGCGAGGCCTTCAGGCCTTTCGCGGCGCGGCTGGATGGTATCGATCTGTCACCGCTGATGATCGAGAAGGCGCGCGCGCGTGGCATCTATGATCATCTGTCAGTGGCTGATCTGGAAGCCGCGCTGGCATCGCCGGGACCCGACTATGACCTGATCGTGGCGGCCGACACCTTCGTCTATCTGGGCGACCTGGGCCCGGTTTTTGCGGGCGCCGCTGCCCGGCTGGCGCCGGATGGTTTCCTGCTGTTCACCACTGAAGCGAAGGCGGGGGAGGGATTCGAGCTGGGCCCCAAACGGCGCTGGCGGCACAGCGAGGCGTATCTGCGCCAGTGCGCCGAAAAGGGGGGACTGGAGGTGGCCGGTCTGGTGGCCGCAACGGCGCGCCATGAAGCGGGCCAGCCCGTCGAAGGATTCGCGGTGGCCCTCAGGCGCTAAAAAAGGTGCAATCCGGGCACCTTTCCATTGCCCACGCGTTTCATCACCGGAACAACAAAATTGGTGCGGGGGACTTTCTTGGCCTTGCTCGTGTTCGACAATCTCGCCGCGTTGAGACAGCGGCCTGTCCTGCATGTTCGCGCGGTGCTGAGACAATTCTCCCTGGTGGGCGCGATTACCCTGGCCGCCGCCGTGCTGGCCGCCGGCACCATCATCGTCAACGGATTTTCCGAAAATGCATTTCGCCTAGCCGGCCAGATGTGCTGGCGCTTCGCCGGCATTGTCTTCTTTGCCGTGCTGGCCGCCTGTCCCGTCGGCCGGTTGACCGGGCGCTTCATGCCCGCTGCCCGGATTCTGGAAGACAGCACGCCGGACCTGATCTGGGGCTTCTGTGCCAGCTACGGCGTCTATCTTCTGGCCATCCTGCTGCCCAATGCCATCCAGCTATCGATGGGGGCGCTCCTGTTCGTGCTTTTCGGCGCGCTCGTCAGCGCGGTCATGGCGCTGGCGGCCAGGCCCCTGCGCCTTTTTCGCGGCGGCGCTCCCTTGATCGGACTTAGGGTGAGACGCAGTCTGCTCGCCACCGCGATGATTTATTTCTGGCTGTCCTATTCGCTGATGGCGCTGGAGCACATCTCCGGACCGCATCGGCCTGACGCATATTACGGCATCAGTCTGCTTTTGATGCTTTTCGGCCTGCTGCTGCGTTTCGCCGACCGCCTGGTCGGGCCGGCGAAAGAATGCTGCGACACCAGGGCGGCCTGATTTGCGCTGACATGTTTCTGACGCCGGGCTGCCGCAAAGATGTTGCAGTTGGGTGCTGATCTGACCCATGTCACCCATGTATGTATTGTATCCGATAACCGAAGGGATGGTTGCGTGGTCCGGAAATTTCTGCCGGCCGTGGTGCTGCTGCTGACGACGCAACAGGTGCTTGCCCAGGCTACGTGCATCGCGCCGGTCCCGCCGCTGCCGCTCGATGGTGCCGCGGCCTCACCCGAACAGCTGCGCGCGGCCATCGCCAATGCGCGCGATTTCATAGGCCGGGCCAATCTTTACGAAAACTGTCTCCGGCAGCAGCTCCACGCTGCCCAGGTCCGCGCCGCCGGCGGTTCGGCCGTGGATCGGGCCGTGGACAGGCAGACCGAGGTCCGCATTGCCGCCAACCGCCGTCTCAAGGACAAGGTCTCCAGCGACGCCGCCAGTGCCCTGGAGGCCTACAAGAAAGCCCACCCGAGATGAAGCCTGTTGCGGGCGAATCACTTATGCTGCCGCCATGTCGGAAGTGGCCCAGCGTCCCGCCCAAGCGCCTCTGAGGCCCCGCCGCGTGCGCGATGCCAGCCGCGCGGCGTCGCGTTCGGCAATCCTTGCGGCGGCCCGCCGGGTGGCCGCGCGGGACGGCGCCCGCGACTTGTCGCTCCGCGGTGTGGCGGCCGAGGCTGGCTTTGCTCCCGCCGCGCTCTATGGCTATTTCCGCAACAAGGATGAATTGCTGCTGGCCCTGGCGGCCGATGACCTGACGGTCCTGGCGCGGGCCATGCGGGATGCGGGTCCCTCGGGTCTGGCCGGCGCCGGGGCGGTGGCACTGGACCTGCTGAAGGGAGCGGAAACGATGGCTGCGGCTTCGGCTGCACTCGCCAGCGCGCCTCATGACGCAGGCCCGAAAGATGTTGGCAAGCTGGCAGAAGCCGAACGCCTGCTCAACGGCCGGCTGATCGCTGTCCTCAAGGCGCTGTCGGATGCGGCCCGCCTTCCCACCGGCAGCCGCGAAAGCCAATGCGATGTGGTGCTGGTGGCCGCCTCGCTGGCCGGGCTGGCGCTATTGGCGCGCTCGGGACGGCTGGGGGCGCTGGGCTTTACCCCCGAAGAGATGATCGCCCGGCTGGACAACCGCTTCGGCGGGGGCTGATCCGGCCTGCCCGCCTTTTCAGGCGATGTGCTCGAACAGGATTGCGGCGCCGATCAGGATCAGAACCACCCCGCCCAGCGCTTCGGCATGCTTGCCCAAGCGCGCGCCCAGCCGGTGCCCGGCCATCACGCCGATGGTGGTCATGGTGAAGGTTGCCGCACCGATCGCCAGCGCATTGACCAGGATGTTGGCGCCGATCAGCGCCAGGGTCACGCCCACCGCCAGCGCGTCGATGCTGGTGCCCACCGCAGTCACGGCCAGAACCCGGAAGGAATGATTCCGCGGTTTCTGCGTTTCCTCGTCGCGCAGGAAACTGTCCCGGATCATCTTGGCACCGATGCCCGCCAGCAGCGCGAACGCAACCCAATGGTCGAAGGCAGCGATGTAACCGCTGGCGGCGCGCCCCGCCGCCCATCCTATCAGGGGCGTGGCGCCTTCGATGCTGCCGAAGATCAGCCCGGTCCTGAATGCCTCGCGCCATTGCGGCCTGTCCAGCGCCGCGCCCTTGGCCACCGCCGCGGCGAAAGCGTCGGTGGACATGGACAGGGCGACCAGGACAATGGAAAGCGGGTTCATGTCGCTGGGCTTCTAGCAGAAAGCCTGCCGCTGCGCGCCACTTTCCCGCGGCGTTGCGGACCGCGAAACCGGTGGTGACGCTCCGGCCGGTTCCTCATCGCGCATAATTCACCTCCATCATCAAGGTCCGCTGTGGAAAAGGGTGGAACAGGAAATATTTGTCGTTGTTCAGGTTGTCGATGCCGGCCGAAAGCGTCCAGTTATCATCGACTTTGACCTGCGCGCGGGCGTCCACCACCAAATAGCCGGCAAAGCCCTGCCAGCTGTTGGACACCGGATCGGAATTGTCGATCGTGCCGAAGCTGCGGTCGCTGTAACGCGCGCCCAGGGTGAACGCCCACCGGCCGATGCGATAGGTAGCCACCGCATTGGCGCGCCACTTGGGAAGCTGGGGTATGAACTTGTTCATCGCCCTGGCGAACGCGGTATCCTTTGTGATGCGCCCGTCGGCATAGGTCAACGAGCCCGTCAGCTCCAGCCCGGCGATCATCACATCATTCTGGTCCGCATAGAGCTCAAAGCCCCTGACGCGCGTGTGATCGACATTCTGCACAAAGCTGTAGAGTGCGGTCGATCCGGCCACCAGCGGCGCGGACTGGGACAGCAGCGCGTCGTCAATGTCTTCCTGGTAGATCGACAGGCGCACGGTCCCGTCCGGGGTGCGCCGCTGCGCCGACAGCTCGAAGGTATTGGCATGCTCGGGCTTGAGGTCTGGATCGGGCACCGACAGGAAGGTGCCGGTGGTGACGACCTGGTACAACTCCGTCACCGTGGGCATGCGATAGGCCCCGCCCCAGCTTGCCGTCAACGCCCAGGGGTCCGATACCTGCCAGGCCAGCGAGAGCTTCGGCGAGAAGGCCTGGGTCGACAGCGACGGCTGCGCCGCATTCAGCGCCGGCGCCGCCGAGAAATTGGCGCCGTCATTAGCGCGCCAGTCTTCCAGCCGCGCGCCCAGCGCCGCTTTCAGGCCGGGCCGGAGAGTCCAGACGTCCTGCAGCCACAGCGCATTGGTGGCGGTGCGGCCATGGGCGGACGACGATAGCGCGCCCACACCGCCATTGATCCAGTTGGCGGTAGCGAATTTGCGCTGGGACAGAGATTCCACGTCGCGATGCAGGCCGAACGAGATGTCATGATCGGCGAAGCCGCGCCATCCGCCGCTGGCATCCAGCGTATACCAGCCGGTGCCGGTCAGCCGGTTGATGCTGCCCGCCCCGCCCGCCGCCGCGCCGGGCAGCGCCGTGCCGGGCACCCGCTGGCTGTCATAAAGATAGGCATAGTTGCTGGCCACCAGCGACCAGGCGAAGTCGCCATCATCGCCCGACTTCAGCGACAGGCCCTGGGCCAGGTGCGTCTGGGGCCAGTGATAGACGTTGTTGGAGAAGCTGCCGGCGCCGACGTTGTAATTGTAGCCGTCGATGTTGAGATCGCCCGAATAGACCGGCGTGCCGGCGGCGCTGCGCAGATAGGCCTGGGCCTGGGCGCGGTCATCCTGGTGGAACAGGCTGACGGTATAGGCCAGCCGGGCGCCGCCATCGAAATCATAGGCCAGCTTCAGCGTGTCGGTGTCCTGCACCTGATGCTCCAGCCCCGCCGCGCCGATGATGGCGATGGGCGTGCCGGTGCGCGAAAGCCCGTCTGACGCGCCGGTGACCGGCGTGCCTGCGGCGCCGGCGGTGGCGGGCCGCGCCAGCGTCACGATGGACAAGGGCTGGCTGCGCGAATCCAGGTGGTTGGCCGACAACCGCCAGGCGAACGCGCCGATACGGTCGCCGATGCCGGCGGCCAGCTGCCAGGTGCCGACGGTATCATCGCTGCCATATTGTCGCCAGTTCTGCACCGCGCCCATGGCGTGCCCATGCAGCTCGAAATGGTCGGGCATGCGGGTCGTGATGTTGATCACCGCGCCGATCGAACCGCCGCCATAGGCGGCGGCGAAGGGGCCATAAAGCACATCGATGCGGTTGACGTCCCGGGGCGCGGCGACGCCGAAATGCGGGCTGGCGGCGCCGTTGTTGTTGCCGATGGGCGAATTGATCATGATCCCGTCGACGAAGATCAGGCTGCGCGCCGAGGCGCCCACGCCTGAGGTGCGGGTGGCGACGGGGTCTTGGGTGTCGCCGATATGGCGCTTTCTGACCAGCAGCGAGGGCGCGTATTTCAGCATGTCCTCGGTATTGGCGGTGTTGATTGTCTCCGATGCCTTGGCGGCGGCAACCTCGATGTCCGGCGCGGTTGGACCGGCGACGGCGCGGTCGGCGCTGACGATGACGAATTCCGGGACGAGGCCGGTGCCCATATTCTGGGCGACGGCAGGCGTGGCGGCGAGAACGGCAAGCGATGCGCCCGCAAGCAGGCGCGTGGAAATAATCATGGGATTTCCCTGACAGAGGCGCCGCGGCGGAGGATCATCCGCGGCTGGATCAAAAGGCTCAGGCGCTCAGGGGCGGCGCGCGAGGTGATCCGGGCGTGAAGCGCGCCGCGACCGGCGCTGCATAAACGCGCTCGCTCCCGGCGGCGCGGGCATGCAGCGCCGGCAGCGCGATCTGCGGCAGCACCGGCGCGGTAGCCAGGTGCGGCGACGCCGCGAAGGGACAGACAGTATGATGGTCGGCGGGCAGTTTTCCCGGGTCGGGCGCGTGTTGCGCCGGCCCGCCGACGGTGCAGATGACAAAGGGCGTGTCGGCGCTGGCGCCGGGCATCCAGCCGACAGGCAGCAGGGCGCGCGCGATCATGGCGATCAGCGCCAGCTGCTTCAGGCCGCGGACAAAACCCTGCATGGCGGCCTTTTGGGCCTGCCCCCGCGCGGGGTCAAGCAAGCGGTTTGCCGCAGGACAAGGGGCCTTCAGAGCGTGATGCCACCGTCGACGATGAAGTTCTGGCCGGTCGCGAACTTGCTGTCGTCGCTGGCCAGCCACAGCACGATCGAGGCCATCTCCTCGGGGGTTCCAAGCCGGCCCATCGGCTGGCGGGCGGCAAACGCCTTGCGGGCCGCCTCATAGTCGCCGCTGTCGCGCAGACGCTGCTGCAGCGACGGCGAATCCACCGTTCCCGGGCACAGCGTATTGCATCGGATGCCCTTGGTGACGAAATCGATCGCCACCGACTTGGTCAGGCCGATCACCGCCGCCTTGCTGGCGCCGTAAATGCAACGGTTGGGAAGGCCCTTGATCGAGCCGGCGACCGAGGCGACGTTGATGATGGAGCCGCCGCCGCCCTCGATCATGGCGGGCAGGAAGGCGCGGATCATACGCGCCATGGCATAGACATTGATGTCGAACGACTTCATCCATTGCGCGTCGTCATTGTCCAGTACGGTGCCGTTCTCGACGAATCCGGCACAGTTGAACAGCACGTCCACGCGGCCGACATCCTTCGCCAGGGCGGTGATCGCGGCGGCGTCGGTGACATCCAGCTTGCGCGCGTCGGCGTCGAGTCCACGCAATCCGGCCGTGTCGCGGTCGGTGGCGATCACCTTCGCGCCCTCGGCGGCGAAAAGTTCGGCGGCGGCGCGCCCGATGCCTGCGGCCGCCCCGGTGATCAGCGTGGTCTTGCCTTCGAGTTTTCTGGTCATGGGATCGTGTTCCTGGAATGTTGTACGGGGATTGATGTCGGGATGTCCGCGGGGCGGCGGCATGATAATGGGCCAATGACCGCGCTGATTCCAGTGCGGGGACCTGCGCGCATTGCCGCGACGGCGCGGGCGGCGGCCGGCATCTCACACTGCGCGCCTTGCCGTCGGTGAAATCTTTGACGAAACCGCCAAACTAGGGTTTGCTGTCGCCTCGCGGGGGAATGGGGCCGTGCACGCCCGGACCAGACATTCCTGGAAAAGAAGAACATTCAGGTAAGGCACGCCAGAGGAACGCCCTATGACGAACAAGCTTCGCTACCTGCTCATCATCTGGATTTTCGTGGTGAGCGCGGTGGTCTATGTCGATCGTACCAACATTACCGTCGCCGGCCTTGAGATGACCAAGGAATACGGCATCGGCAAGGTGGAACTGGGCTGGGTGTTCAGCGCCTTTTTGGTGGGCTACGCCGTCTTCCAGATTCCGGCCGGCTGGGTTGTGGGCAAGCTGGGGCCGCGCCTGACCCTCACCCTGGGCCTGGCCTGGTGGGGCGTCTTTTCCGTCGCCGTCGCGCTGATACCGCCCACAATGGGCGGCGCGCTGTGGGCGCTGGTGGCGGTGCGCTTCGTGCTGGGAATGGGCGAGGCGGTCGCCTATCCATCGTCCAACCAGTTCATTGCGGCCTGGTTTCCTTCCAACGAACGCGGCGTCGCCAACGGCTGGGTATTCGGCGGCGTCGGTTTCGGCGCGGCCGTGTCCCAGCCTTTGGTCGCCGCGATCATGCTGGGCTATGGCTGGCGTGCCGTGTTCTGGTTTTCCGCCGCCATCGGGCTGGTCGTGGGCGCGTTCTGGTACTGGTTTTCGCGTGACACGCCGCGGCAACATCCCCGCATCACCGAAGCGGAGCGCGACCAGATCGAGGCGGGCCTGCCCGAGAAGATCGAAGGGCCCATGCCGCCGGTGCCGTGGGCCCGCGTCTTCACCAGCCGCGATGTGTGGGGCGTCGCCATCGCCTATTTCGCGTTCGGCTATGTGGCCTTTATCTTCCTCAACTGGTTCTTCATCTATCTGGCGGACGGGCGCGGCATCAATCTGAGGGAAAGCGGCTTTCTGGCCATGCTGCCCTTCATCTCCATGACCGTCTGCTGCCTCGCCGGCGGAGTGATCAGCGACTGGCTGGTCAAGCATAAGGGCCAGTATTGGGGCCGCAGCCTTTATGGCGCCTTCACCCTTGTCATCACCGCGGCCTTCCTGGTGGTGGGCGCCCAGGTGCAGAACGCGACCCTGGCGGTGCTGGTCCTGGCCGGCGGGGCGGGCGCGCTCTATCTGGGCCAGGCGACCTATTGGGCGGTGGCGGCCGACTATGGCGGGCCGCACACGGGCGTGATCTCGGGCCTGGTCAATATGGGCGGCCAGATCGCCGGCGCCATCACGGCGTCGGCCACGCCCTGGTTCGCGGTCAAGTTCGGCTGGGCCTCGGCCTTCTACATCGCCGCCGGCGTGTCGGTGGCGTGCGCCTTCGCCTGGTTCTTCGTCAATCCCAATCGCAGACTGCATCCGGACGAGGCAAAGGTCATCGCATGATCCGTTCGGTTCTGTGTGGCGCGCTTCTGCTGGTGACGGCCGATGCGCGCGCGCAGGACGACGGGACGCCGGCCGCGCCGGTTTCGGGCGAATTTGTCAGCCTGTTTTCGGACTACTGCCTCAAGCAGTTCCCCGACGACAAGGCGCTGACGGAGCGGGCTGCCGGCGAGGGCCACCGTCCGCTGAGCCCCGCCGAGGTAGGCGCCTTCCTGCATGTCGACCCCGGGGTGGGCTGGATGATCGCGGGCAGGGAAACCAGCTACGTGCTGACGGTGCAGGTACCGCCCTATCACGCCTGCGCGTTGCGCCGCTACAGCGACACGCCGCTGGACGGGGCGCCCTTCATCGCGGCGGCGCGCAGCTTCGCCGCCATGACCGGCCACAAGCTGGCACCGCCCCTGATGCGCCAGCGCGACATCGGCGGCGGCATCATCAGTTCGGGAATCTATTTCCAGGAGCTGGACGAGAAGGACAAGCCCCTCAGCGAGGCCTTCATGTTCTTCACCGTGCGCTATCCGGCGGTGGAGCGGGCCGACGGGGCGCCGTCAAAGCCGTTCTGGGAAGTGCGCTTCGTGCGCCAGATACATATCCCCCGCTCCATCTGACGCCCGCCCGCTTAATTCGCGATCAGCCCGGCTGCCACGATCCCGGCAATGGCGCAGACCTCGTCATTGTCGGAGGTGTCGCCGGTTACCCCCACCGCGCCGATCGGTGCGCCGTCCGCGCCCTTGACGATCACGCCGCCCGCGGCAGGTACAAGCCCCTTGTCCGCGACCTTGCCCAGATTGGCGACAAAGATGGGCCGCTCCTGGGCCATCTCGCCGATGCGCCGCGAGTTGACGCCCAGCGCCAGCGCGCCCGCCGCCTTGCCCAGGGCGATCTCCAGCCGCAGGAAGGAGGTGCCGTCCTGGCGCTGGAAGGCGATGACATGGCCGCCCGCATCCGTCACCACGCAGGACAGAGGCTTCAGTCCCATTTCCCTTCCCTTCGAAAAGGCCGCAGCAATGATAATGTTCGCCCTTTCAAGGCCGATATGGGTGTCGGACATCGGTCCTGCCTCTTTCCTGTGCTGCGTGCGGGACCAGCGTGGCGCAAAAATCCTGATCTGGGAAGGCGCGCCGTGCTATCTGTCGCCTCATGGGCGAGAGGGACAAGAAGACCCAGATCGTGGTGGTGGGCGGCGGCGCCGGGGGGCTCGAACTGGCCACGCGCCTTGGCGCCCATTATGGCCGCCAGAAGTTCGACATCATCCTGGTCGAGAAGAACAGCACCCATGTCTGGAAGCCG
>DASTRG010000275.1:0-8329 GCA_035761325.1 Rhizomicrobium sp.
GGCTTGATATTGGCCAGCCTCTAAGCGCACAACCTGCGATGAAATCATATCAATCTCCTGTTTTTTGCATCACAGGACGATAATTTATATCGTGATATGTGGTATATCAACGGAGGAAGAGGTATTTGGTTAACGAATAGGTTCCATTATCGTACAAGGATGGATTAACTATGAGCTTTGGTGCGATGGCGATATGGCGCTCACACCTCGGGGAAGAAAGACCCCCGGGGCCAAATTGCAGCCGCACCCAGGCACCTAAAAGCGTCAGGGAGGCAATTTTTTGATCCGGAGCGACCATCTGCGCATGGCCAGGGCGGGGTTAGGGTGGACGTTGCGAGATTTGGCCCACCAAGCAGGGGTTAATCCCAACACCATCTCCCGCTATGAGACCGGCAAGGATATTATGGCTGGCACCTTGCGTAAGATCGAAGCAACGCTTCGCGCTGCGGGAGTGGGGTTTATCGACCAACCAGATACGATCGGGGTTACGTTACCTCGCAATAGGGTCCCCTAACCGCGGTGAAGCGAGGCTCCGATGAGAACGTTACAAAAGGCTTGGCCAAAAGCTTGCGCCGGGCAATGCTATCCTCCGCGGACCACATCATATATGCAAGGGACGATCGATCGTCGCGCGCCGAACTTTCTGTCTCATGTGTTGGCTATGAGCGAGCGCGACAAAGGTTACGTCTGACGTTATGGCGCACGCACCGCATCAAACTCCTGCAAATATTCCACACGATGCGGAGATAGCACGCTTGGCCGTTTTTTACCGTCAGGCGGTTGCAGTGCGTGCCACAGGCGTTAAGGTCGCAACTCGATGCCCTCAAGGCGTGTTGCGATGCTGGAGTTCGATGATGTCGTCGCGCCGCTGACGCGGGAGCAGTTCCTCGCGAACTATTGGACCAAATCGTTTCTCGCCGCGAAGGGAGTAGCGGGTCGCTTCGCAGGTCTTCTCGGTTGGGATGAACTCAACGCGATTCTGGAGCAACATCGGCTCGCGCCGCCGCGGTTCCGGCTGACCTACGAAGGCCGCACCCTCGAGCCTTTCGGTTACATGTCACCAGGGATGGACGGCCAGCCGCAACTGAACGCTGGCAAACTTGCGGCCTGCCTTTCGGATGGCGCAACACTGGTGCTGGACTGTGTGGAGGAGCTCGCGCCTAGGGTGCGCAAGCTAGCGTCGTCGTTCCGGGACGCGCTTCATGCGGGTAACTACGTCAACCTCTATGCTAGTTGGCATAGCCAGAACGGCCTGAGCCTACATTGGGACAGCCAGGAAATCGTAGTGCTGCAGGTGGCGGGGAAGAAGCACTGGCAGGTTTTCGAACCCACGCGGGCGAACCCGCTGCCCGATGACAGCGAAGCACCGCCGCGCCCTACTGCACCGCCCGTGTGGGACGGCATGCTGGAAGACGGCGACATGCTCTACATTCCGCGCGGCTGGTGGCACGTGGCCTTCCCAGTCGGCGAGCCCAGCCTGCATCTGACGGTAGCGACCGTACCGCCGCATGGCTTCGACCTGTTGCAATGGCTGATCGGTCGCCTGCGCCGGCATGAAGCGGTGCGCGCCGATCTTCCGCAACTGGATGATTCCCGCGGGCAGAAAGGATATCTGAAGGCCTTGCGCCCCTTGCTTGCCGCGGCCTTGTCGGACGACGTGATCACGCAGTTCCGTCACGAATGGGAAGGCGATTTGCGGCCGCTTCCCCATATCCGCCTTCCAGAAATGCCTTATGCCCGGGCCAAGATGCTGGATGATGGTGACCGAATCCGCCTGTCAGCGGCGCATCATCTCCATTTCGTGCAGAACGGCGCCAGCATGGAATTCAAGGCTCACGGCGTGTTATGGGGCGGCCTTGCACCCGACCTCGTGCCAGCGCTAGAGATTCTGGGAGACACCCATGCCGTGCGCTTCACTGATCTCTGCGCCCGGCTGAAGGACGGCTCGGCGCAGGTGCGATTGCGGGAGACCCTGGCTGCTCTTGCCCGCGCCGGCGTGATTCAGATCGAAACGCCCTGAAACGCGTCCTGGCCTGGGCCTATCAGACCCACTTCACCCGGCAGATCCAGCCCTTATCGTCGCAGAAGTACATGTAGCCGGCCTGTGGTCCATCAAGGAACAGCTTGGCGCCATGGACGACGGTATAGGGATCGTCCTGCAACTGGACCTTCTCCACGATGCGCCCGGTGGTGGTCTCGAACTTGTAGAAGGCATTTAGGTTGGAATCGGCATTCCAGAAATGCGTCCTCTGCTTGTCGGCCCAAGTGATGCCGTGGGGACGGTTGCCCGGCGTGGGGAACACTGACTGAACTTCCCACTTCCTCTTGTCGATGGTGAATATCGCACGCGAGGGCGGGCTCACATACATCAGGATATTGCCGCCCCCATTGAGCAAGCCGTGCGCGCCGGTACGGCCGTCCGGGTCGTCCTCGGCATTCATGGCCAGGTGTCCATAGCCCAGCACGAAGCCCTGGCCCTGCATGGCGCCGCCCACGGCACGCGGCTTCGGATACGCCACCGGCAGCTTGGAATCGCGCCGCCCCGGATCACCCTTCTTCTGGTAGACGCGGCCGGAGCCCGGGCAGAAATACTTACCAATTGTCTTACCGGTCCTGGCGTCAACAGCCACTATCAACGTGTTATGGGTCGAGGCGATCCACATCACATTGTCTTCGTCGATCACCAGGCCGCTGGGGCCAACCACATCGGTCTGGAATTCGCGGATCACCGAACCGTCCTTGACGTCGGTCAGGGTCATCCATCCACCCCTGCCCTGGTCCAGCACCCACAGCTCGTTGGGGTTCTTGGTCAGCGCCAGGCCGTTCGGCTGGCCGTGGGTGGTCTTGTAGAGCACCTCGATCTTGGGGGCGGTACGGGTTTTGATCTTCGACCAGGCGGTCGGCAGGCAGCCGTTGACGCCGGAGCGTTGCGCGGTGAGGCTGGAGTCCGGATTTTCGGCCGGCATGAACTGCGCCAGCGCACGCCCAGACAACGTTGCGGCCGCGGCCGGCGCGAGCGCGGCAAGGCCAAAGAGATTCCGACGCTTGAGCATGAAAATCCTCCCAGGATATCGTTTTGTTTTGATTTCCCAACCGCCTGTGCCGGTGGCCCGATCACTGGACGATGGAGGAATAGGACATCCTCAGCGAGGCGTGAAAATTTTTGTTAATGCAAATGCACGGGGCCTAATAGCGTACCCGCAAACCCAGGCTCATTACCCGGCCCAGGGGGTTGGCGCCGTAGGGATCATAGCCGTTGGCATTGTTGAAGAACGGCGGCGCCTCGTTGAAGACGTTGTTGACGTCGATATAGACTTGGCTCTTGGCCAACAGGCCACCGTGCGAGAAGTCCCAGGAGGCGTGCAGGTCGACTGTGGTCCACGACCGAACATAATCGCCGCCACTCGAGACGTTGCCATTGGTATCCAGAACCAGTGGATTGACGGTGCCGCTGCCCCAGTTGCGGTAGCCGCCGACATTGTTGACGTACAGCTCGAGCGAATAATCCTCCCTGTCCCAGCCTGCGGCCAGGCGTGCCTGGCGGGCGATCGAGGGGAAGGTCGAGTTGATGCCCACCGTGTTCACGATGCTGTATTTGGCGCTGCCGCCATAGGATTCGACGAAGCGCAGGAACTGGGTGACCGAGCCGCCGAAATTGAACCGGCCCCAGCCCGTATCGAAGTGGTAGCTGGCGGACATATCCAGGCCCGAAACATCCAGGTCCAGCGCATTGGTCTGGGCGCGGCGGAAAATGTAATAGGTGGTCTGCGGGAAGACACTGACGATCGGCACGTCGTTGACCTTGGCCGAAATCTCAGCCGGCGTCGCGCCGTTAGGATAGACGGAGAACTGGTAGTTCAGCGCGCCGTTGTTCAGGATACAGCCGGGTGCACAGGGCGAGGTGATGCCGCCACGCAGCAGGTTATTGAACAGCGTGATCGAGCCAGTGAACCCCTCCAGAAAGTGTGGCGAGACATCCAAGCCCACCGACCAAGTCTGGCCTTTCTCGGGGTTTAGGTTGGGATTGCCGGTGTCGACAACGATGCCCTGGATGTTGTTGCCGATGGTGCAGTATCCGGCTGTGCACGGAATCCCCGGAATCTGTGTGATGGCGGGGAAGCGTGAAATCGGAACCTGGGTCACTGTGGAGATCGACCGGGCAGTGGAATTCGAATAGGTGCCGTAGAGCGAGTCGCCCATCGCGCGCATCGACGGCGCCACGAAGGAGGTTGACCAATTGGCACGCAGTTTCAGCCCGTTCATGAATTCTACATCAGCGGCGAATTTGGGATTGAAGGCACCGCCGAAGCCGCTGTAGTGGTCATAGCGGCCCGAGGCGCTGAGATCGAGCCTGTAAAGGAAGGCGTTCATCTCCGGCGAGATCATTGGCGCCAGTACTTCGAAGTAGCCGGACTCGACGTGGCGCTTCAGCGGGAAATAACGATAGGAAGAGCCCAGCGACGCCGGACCGGAATTGATCGGATTGACCACATCGGTGTTGAGAACATAGATCACCGATTCCCCGCCGAATGCCAGGCGCAGGTCGCCCGCTGGCAGCTTGAACAGGGTGCCGTCAACGCCGACACGGATCTGCTGGATGTCGCTGACCTGGTTGATATAACTGCGAGAATCGGTCAGCACCTTCAATACCGCCGCGGAGGTGCGATTGTTCCCCACCGGGTTCCACACATCCAGCGCATTGTCGGCGGTTAGTGGAAGTTGTGTGGGCGTGAGCGTTGTGCCGGGTACCACGGCGGTAAGGCTTCCACTGGTATTAGTGGTGCCGTTCAGTGCCAGCGTGGCGCAACTTTGGCACAGTGTGCCGACCGTGGTCGAGGCGGTTCGATCCTCGCCCTCCATAAGAAAGGCGGTAGCGCGCCAGTTGTCATTGATCCGCCATTCGGTATCGAGGGTGCCGTACCACACCGGCGCGGTGTTGTTGATGTAGGCGCCTGGCCCCAGCAGCTCG
Organism: Rhizomicrobium sp.; assembly: GCA_035761325.1. Classification (GTDB taxonomy): domain Bacteria; phylum Pseudomonadota; class Alphaproteobacteria; order Micropepsales; family Micropepsaceae; genus Rhizomicrobium. Next base: position 4,970 of record DASTRG010000275.1, read on the forward strand.
TCGGCATCCCAGCGGATGGTCTGGGAATCGCCGGCGCGCGCGCCCGGCGTCACGCCAGGCGGATTAACGTAGAAGGGATTGGCCTGCGCGCCGGTGCGGAACACCGTGGCCTGAATCGTGCCGCGCGATTGCGGCGTGAACGTCCGACGATCGGAATAGACGAAGTTGCTGGAAACCGTGACTCTGTCGCCGATGTCCTGCTCGGCGCGAAACAGCATGTTATAGCGTGTTTCGCTGCCATAGACGCTGCCATACTGCTGACTATTGCATGGCGCATTCGTCGTGCTGTTGGCGATCGGGGCGGCCGCGGTCAGCGACGGATAGATGGTCGAGAACCCGGATGGTTGGATGGCGGCCGGCGAGCAGTTGAAGGTCTGGAAGTTGGTGCCGCCGTAGGGCCTCTTATCGGGCCTCAGATAAGGCCGACTAATATAATTGTAGCGCAGCGCTCTGGTGTGCGCATAACCGAGGGCCGCCATCATCGAACCGCCCTGCCAGCTGGTGCCACCGAGCATACCGGTCGAAAGCGTGCCGAAGTCATCGCCCGTGCCGGCCTGTGCCGTCATCTGCACGCCGTCATAGTTCTTGCGGGTGATAAAGTTTATCACGCCGGCGACTGCGTCGGAGCCGTAGACCGAGGAGGCGCCTTCGGCTAGTACTTCCACGCGTTCCACCGCGATGGGCGGCACGATGCTGGGATCGGGCAGCGCCAGCGAGATACCGCCCAGCGGAATACGATGGCCGTCAATTAGAACCAGTGTCGAGTTCGAGGACGAGGCTCCCAGACTGTGAATGGTCGGCGCGTAATAGGAGTTGCCGGCATTCATGGTCACGCCCGACATGCCGAACCCGGTGACGCCGGTAACGGTCTTCAGCATCTGCTGGGAGTTAATGGCAGCGGTCTTCTCAATCACGCCCCTGTCCACGGAGGTGAGGTTGCCGCCCACAGGCGACACACCGCGGAAACTGGTGCCGGTGATGGTCACGCTCTCCACCGGCTGCGCGACGGGTTCGGCCGCTGGTGGCACGGGCGACGTGGAAGGCGGGAGCTGAGACGGGGAAACGATGGCGGCGTGTGCTTCGCGTACCACCAGGCTGTTCGAGCCGCCGGGCAGCACTTCCAGTCCGGTTCCGGAGAGCAGCCGCTGCACGGCGATCCGTGCAGACATGCGCCCCCGCAGGGGCGCGGTGCGGATGCCCACCACGGAATCCGCGGTGAACAGGATGTCCTCGCCGGTCTGCTGGGCGATCTGCTTCAGCGCATCCGACAGCGGCACGGCCGGCAGCGCGATTTCGAACTGGCGCTCGGTATCCGCACGGGCTGGCGCCGAGACCAGGATCATGCCGGCAAAGGCGAGGGCAGCGCCGAGGGCCAGGGGAGACGAAAAGTTCTTGGAGCGCGCCCGCGACCTTCCGGGCGGGGAGACCGGCTGTGGATGAGTCGGAGGGCTCACTGTTTCGTTAGCGGCTGGCCATCATTTGCAATCAAGAATACGCGCCCGCGCATTTCCTGAACCCTGGCCCCCGTCAATACCGCCACCGTTTTGGCGAAGGCGATGCTGTCGCCATTGCGATAGACGCCGCTAATGCGCTTTTCGCCGAGATCGCGGCCCTGGACCTCCAGTCCCACCACGCTGTAGCGGTTCATTTCCGCCACGGCTTCCGACAACCGCGTGTCCTCGAACACGGTGCGGCCCGAATGCCAGGCGCCAGCAGCGGCCGGCCGGGGCCGGTCCACGGCGCCGACGCTTGGGCCGACCAGCGCCATGCGTTCGCCGGGCGTCAGGCGGCGAGTCTCATTCTTGAGGTTGACCGAAGCCTGGCCCGAAAACAGCATGACGCAGGCCTTGTTGCCGTCGCATCGCACGTCGAAATTGGAGGCGTCGGCGATAACCTGGCTTTCAGCCGCCCTGACGACGAAGGGCCTGTCCTTGTCTGACACCACGGTGAAATTGGCGCGGCCATAGCGCAGCGTGACCGCGCGCGTGGTGCGGCCGAACTGCACCTCCAGGCGCGAATTGGTGTCGAGCAGGGCGCGGCTGTTGTCGGGTAGCGCGATCGCCTGCTGCTCGCCGACCCTGGTGACATAGACGCTGGCCTGCGCCGGGTGCATCAGGGTGAAATAGGCGGCACTGCCGACGATCGGCGTGACCGCGAGTCCCGCCAGTACCGCGCGCCGCGAGCGGCTGGCCGTTTCGGGCACGCGCGCCCCGCGCATGTCGCGTGGATAGCTGCCCGCCATGTCCCATACCGCCGTCAGCGCGTCGAAGGCCTCCCCATGCGCCGGGTCCTGTTCCAGCCAGGCCTGGAAGCCGCGCACGTCCGCCTCGGTGCGCAGGTTAGAACGCTGGCGCGCGAGCCATTGCGCAGCCTGAAGCTTCACGGTGTCATTCCAATCCGACTTGTCCGCCACGTCACCAGGCCTTCGCGTAATCGGCCAGCATAATCATGGCCCTGGCCATCTGCTTTTCGATAGCGCTTTCGCTTATACCCAGCCGTTGCGCGATCTCGCTGTATTCCAGTTTGTCGATGCGGTGCATCAGAAAGATCTCGCGTGTGCGATCGGGCAGACGATTAATCCCCGACACAACGCGGGAAAGCAACTCCTTCGCGGCGACAACTTCGTCGGCGCACGCGGCCGCATCCTCGCGGTCGGGCGGCAGCACGCGGGCCTCGCCATAGATGCGCCGGTCGTGGCGGTAGCCGTCGATGCCGATATTGACGGCGGTGCGCACCAGAAACGCGGCTGGGTTGGCCACGGTGTTGGTGGCACTGTATTGCTCCAGGCGCACATAGGCGGAGTGCAACAGGTCTTCGGCATCCATGCTGCCGCCCATGCGCTTCGAGATACGTTTAAGAACCCCGGCCCAGAATTCCCTGTCGTGAGGAATTTCTGCCATTCCTGTTTTCCCCTTGGATCAATTAGCGCCGGTCTGCCCCTTCCCGTCAAATTTTTTTTGCCGCGCGCTGAGGGTGGGTCCCGGCGCCATCGTCCTGTGATCAAGCCTGCTGCGAAAAGGCAGGAGGAGACCGGGAAAACGCTTAATCTGGCTCTTTGGCCAGAATGGGGGAGCTATGAAAAATTTGCTGAAGCTCAATATGGGCGCATCTCTTGTTGCCCTCTTCGCTGCCGCAACAATCACTTCCGCAAACGCACAGGGGGCGAGCCCCGATCAAACGGCCTCAGACGCCGTGGAAACGGTGACTGTTACCGGTACTAGTTTTCGGGGCGTGGCGCCGGTCGGCGGCAATCTTGTTTCCGTTGATCGCGACCTGATCGACAAGACCGCCGCTCAGAATACTCAGGAAATGCTGAAAACCGTTCCCGCCATCACCGGCCTCGGTATGTCGGGCGTGACC
>DASTRG010000276.1:0-10733 GCA_035761325.1 Rhizomicrobium sp.
CGCTTGAGGTCCGCCGGCGCCGACAAGCCGCTTTCGGCCACCACATGCACTCCGCGCGGGATGGACGGCGCCAGGCGAAGGGTCGTTCCAATGTCGGTGATAAAGGTTTTGAGGTTGCGATTGTTGATGCCGATGAGGCCCGGGCCCAGCGCCAGCGCGCGATCCAGCTCTGCCTGGTCATGCACTTCGACCAAAGCATCGATGTTCCATTCGGCGGCGGCATCCATCAGCGCGCGGGCCGCGCCGTCGTCCAGCATCGCCATGATGATGAGGATGCAGTCGGCGCCCCAGACGCGTGCTTCCACCACCTGATAGGGCTCCAGCATGAAATCCTTGCGCAGCACCGGCAGCTGCACCGCCTCGCGCGCCGCAGTCAGATACTCGGGCGCGCCCTGGAAGGAGGGTGCGTCGGTCAGTACCGACAGACATGCCGCCCCCCCCTGTTCATAGGCGCGGGCCAGCGCCGGCGGATCGAAGTCCGCGCGGATAAGCCCTCTGGAGGGGCTGGCCTTTTTTATCTCGGCGATCAGGCCAAATTCGCCGGCGGCCTTCTTGCCCTCCAGCGCCGCGCGAAACGCCCGCACGGGCGGAGCATCCTTGGCACGGGCGACCATGTCGGCGGACGGGATTTTGGTCTTGGCGGCGGCGATCTCGGTACGCTTGTAGGCGACGATCTTGTCGAGAATGGTGCTCATGGGTTGGTTGCTGCGATCAGCCTTTTCAGTTTCGCACTTGCCGCTCCGGATTCCAGTGCGTTTGCTGCCAGCGCCACGCCATCGCGCAGGTTGGCGGCGACACCGGCGGCCATCAGGGCAGCGGCTGCATTGATCAGCACGATATCGCGGTAAGGACCAGCCTCGCCTTCCAGCAGGCGGGTGAGGGCGGCGGCATTGTGGGCCGCATTGCCACCGCGGATGGAGGAAAGCGGCGAAGTTTCAAGGCCGGCATCCTCTGGCCTCACCGTGCGGGTGGTGATGGCGCCGTTCTTCAGAACTGCCACCTCTGTCGGGCCGCTGATGGACACTTCATCCAGCCCGTCCCGGCCGTGGACGATAAAGGCACGCTCGCTGCCCAATGCCCTGAGGGCTTCGGCGTACGGCACGAGCCAATCGGAGGAGAAGACGCCGACAAGTTGGCGCCTGACACCAGCCGGATTGGCCAGCGGTCCCAGCAGGTTGAAAATGGTACGCCGGCCGATCTGGCGGCGAGCCTCGCCGACATGCTTCATCGCCGGATGGTGCGTCTGGGCGAACAGGAAAACTATTCCGGTCTCTTCCAGCACGCGTGCCGCGATATCCGGCTCCAGCCCGATTCTCACGCCCAATGCCTCCAGCACGTCGGCCGCGCCGCTGCGCGAGGACGCAGAGCGGTTGCCATGCTTGGCCACGGCCACGCCACAGGCTGCGACGACAAACGAAACGGCGGTCGAAATATTGAGTGTGCCCAGGCCGTCCCCGCCAGTGCCGCACAGATCGATGGCGAGAGCCGATTGCGGCACCGCGCGCATGTACCGGCGCATGGAGCGGACGGCGCCTACCAGCTCGTCCACAGTGGGCTTACGGTCGGCGGTAGCCGACATGTAGTCGATCAGGTCTTCGTCGGAAACTCGTCCCGCGAAGATCAGGTCGAACAGGGCCTCGGTCTCAGCAGCGTCGAGCGGTGCCGGGAGGGCCGGGTGGGCCGGCGCGCTCATGCCAGCTCTTTGTCGCGCTCTTTGGCGAAGTCCCGTGCGATCGCCAGGAAGTTTGAAAGCAGGGCATGGCCATTCTCGGAGGCGATGCTTTCGGGATGGAACTGAACGCCGTGCACGGGATGGGTCTTGTGCATTACCCCCTGGATAACGCCGTCATCGCTGGTGGCGGTGACTTCCAGCATCGACGGCATTGATGCCGGATCGATGGTCAGGGAGTGGTAGCGCGTCGCCAGGAAATCGTTGTTCAGGCCGCGAAAGACGCTCTTGCCGGTGTGATGGATCCTGCTCAGCTTGCCGTGCATAGGCGAGGGCGCGCGCACCACCTGGCCGCCATAGACCTGCCCGATGGCTTGGTGGCCAAGGCATACGCCCAGGATGGGCATGGTCCCGTTCGCCTTGCGGATTACATCGATGCAGATGCCTGCCTCGTTGGGCGTGCAGGGCCCAGGCGACAGGACAATGCCTTCCGGCTTCAGGGCCAGAGCCTGGCCGGCGCTGATCTCATCATTGCGGACCACCTGCGCCTCTGCGCCCAATTCCCCCAGGAAATGGAACAGATTCCAGGTGAAGCTGTCGTAATTGTCGATCAGCAGGATCATTCGGCACCCGACATACTGTTATATATAGACCTTATTTCCAAAGCATTCTCCTGGCACCGCATGCCGACCTATCGCGCTGAATAGCAACGATAAAACGGAAAGCGCGACGAAGAACGGGCAAGCCCGTGCCTTGCCGGTGCCCGCTCTACAACATGGTGTATCGCGAAAATAAAACCGCCAACAATGGTTTCTGGCGGGCGACCGTGAGGCCTCCGGCGCTCTGGCCTTGTCTGTTCGCCCGTTGCGATCCCAATGTTTCCGGGCCGGCCTGAAATGTTATACCACTGAAATTACTGGTCTTTTTAAGCGCTTGGCCATGTGGGCGTGGTCCTCGCGGCCGCCGCGCCAATTCGGACGGCACGTTAACCATCTTCATCCTCCGGGATTTTCGCCATTCCTGACCGGATAGAGGTGCCCGAGCTCTTCGCGGCTGGCGCCGTAGCATTCGCAGGCGGACTGTTCCAGGCCATGACGATCCAGGATCGTGATGTCGCTGCGCACGTACGTGATCAGGCCCGCCTGCTTAAGCCAGTGTGCGGCCATGGAAACGCCTGCCCGTTGCCCGCCCAGCATCATTGCCAGGAACTCATGGGTAAGGGGGAAGCTATCGGCGAGTGCGTTATCATGAGCGACAAGGAGCCAGCGGCTGCATCTGCGCCTGGTCGAATGTAGGCGGTTGCAGGCGGCGGTCTGGGCGATCTGGCTTAATAGATAGCGCACATATCCGGTCACGGCCTGTCGCAGGGCCGGGTCCCTTTCGAGCTCCCGGTGAAGAGCGCGGCGCTCGATTCGGAAGGCAGTCCCCGGAATCTGGACCACGGTGTCCAAAACCGCCAACTCATGCTGGCCCAGGGCAGTAGTGGGTGCGGTTATGCCTTCGATGCCCACGCCGCCCACTTCCACCGATCGGCCGTCCTGCATCCTCTTGATGATCGAGATATAACCCCGATTAACCATATAAATATGGCGAACCGGCCCATTCACGTGATCGATTGCCTGCCCCTGCGAAAGCGGCACGAGCTGCGAGGAAGCCTTGAGGCGCGCCAGGCTTTCAGCCGGCAGCGCGCGCAGCAGGAGATTATGAATATCTTCTGACAATCGATCCCCGTTCAATGCCGGCATTCTGGCATTAAACGACGCCGATGCGAAGACATTGCCTTCGCCGCCGAGGGAAATCGGGACTTGCGGTACCAAGAATGGGGGATATCGGCTCCCCGGCGCCGAATGCAGGATTAACCAGCGCTCAGACTATCTGAGTTCACCCAAGCAATGAACCGTTCGGAAGCGGTCATGGCCGGTTCCAGGTTCCAGGAGGACTAGCATGAATCGGATGACAATTCTGCTTTCGGCAACAGTTCTGGCGGGCGGGGTCGCGCTGTCGGGGGCGGCCTATGCCGACCACGCGGACGGCAATGCCCTGGGCGTGGGCAACGCGACGGGCGGAAGCAGCGCCACGAGTACTGAAGGTCAGGGCAACGCCACGGCCGGCAGCACCGCGAACACCTCCATCGGCAACGGCAACACCCACACCGACAACATCAACAAGTCGGCGTCGATCGACAACAACAATACGCATACATTCGCCAGCAACAACTCGATCGGCAATGGCAATTCCGACAGCCATAACGACAACCGTACCGACAGCCATAACGACAACCGTACCGACAGTCACAACGACAGCCATAACGACAGCCACAACGACAACCACACCATCAACACCACCACCAACATCACGACCAATGTGAGTGACAGCTCCATCCGGACCGTCTCGGACCAGGATCTGCGCGCCACTGTTTCCGGCATTTCAGTGAATGTGTCGTCGGACGACGATCCGGCCAGGCTGAGGACCGGCGCCATCGCGGGCAGCACCTATACCAGCTTCTCGGGCATCCAGACCGCCAGCCTGAACACGGGTCTTGCCTCCGTGAACCAGGCAGCAACCTCCATCGCAGCTCATGCCAATGTGACCTTCGGGGCGCCCTGATCCCCGCCCCGCCGGCGGGCACGCGTTATGCGGGTGTCCGCCGGCTTTTCTTCAAGGTGCGTCGATGAAAGTTGCAATCCTTTCGGTGCTGGCGGGTCTGCTGCTCTCCACGACTCTTGCCGTGGCGAACGATGGTACTTCCCAGCTAGCTCCCGTATCGGAGGCGCCTTTGTCGCCGCAGGATCTCGCCGCGCTCAGTGGCGGCGCCGGCGAGTCGATCGGCCTGAGCTATCAGGCCCTGTCAGCCGCGAACAGCGGAAACAGCATCGAGGCGCAATCTGTCGTCACCGGCAATGTCATGCTTCAGGCGGGCAGCTTGGGCGGGTTCAACGGTGTGGGCAACTTCGTGTTCAACACCGGCAACAACAACAATCTCCAAGGCGCACTCAGCGTGACAATCATGGTTCCGGCGGTGAACTGACATGCCCATAAGGTTGGCGGCGCTCGCGCTTATTCTGGCCTTGGTCCTGCCGGCGCCGGTGCGCGCATCAGATCTTACACTGGCAGTACCAGGCGGCGGCAATGTCGGGTTGCACGTGACCAGCTACGCCGAGATACCGTTCAAGACCGTAATCCGGCAGCAATACGACTATAGCTGCGGCTCGGCCGCGATGGCGACGCTGCTGACCTATCAGTACGGCATGCCGGTGAGCGAGGCCGACCTTTTCAAGGCGATGTACGAGGTAGGCGACCAGGCAAGCATCCAGAAGCTTGGCTTTTCGCTGCTCGACATGAAAAACTATCTCGCCTCGCGCGGTATTCAGGCGGACGGCTACCGGCTTGGACTGGATGAGCTGGCCGCCGCCGCCACGCCCGCGATTGCCCTGATACAGGTAGGTGCCTACCGCCATTTCGTCGTGATCAAGGGCGTGGTGGATGGCCGGGTGCTGGTGGGTGATCCCTCCACGGGACTGCGCGTCTATACAGCTGCCGAGTTCACCAAGATGTGGAACGGCATCGTCTTCATGCTGCACACGCCCCCCGGCACGCGGGCGGTTTTCAACAGCGCCACGGAATGGCGGCACTGGGCGGACTTTCACCCTCTGCAGGCGGCGATGCTGAACCGGCCGCTTGAACCATTCCTGCGAGATTTACGGGTGATTTATCAGATTCAGCCCAACCAGATCGTGACGGGCAGTTCGGTCCCATGAGCGGCAGCACCATGCGACGTGGTGCGAAACTCACCTTGGGCGGAGTAGGGATCGCCATCTGCATACCCTGGCTTGCCCATGGGCTGCAGAATCCCAATGCCCCATGGCTTCACACCACTCCCATCGTAGATGACCTGGTCGTGCTCTCGGCGCCGGCCCATAAGGCCCAGTCAGGTTGGGCGATCCAGGTTGGCGCCTACGGGCACGCCGACGCCGCCGGCGGACAACTGACTCTCCTGGCGCAGCGCCAACCCGATCTTCTGGGGTCGGCGATGCCGATCGTGGAGCCGGTGGACCTTCCCGGCGGCAAGCGGTTGTTTCGGGCCCGTTTCGGGATCTTCAGCCGGCAGGATGCGGATGTCCTGTGTGACCGGCTGCGCAACCGTGGTGTGGCCTGCATGGTCATGGCAGACGCCAGTGCACCCCAACCTCCAATTGCCGAGGCCGCGGTCCCCGCGGGCACCGACGCATCCCCGATACCGCCAGTGAACCCATCAGCGGCGACCCCGCCACTGGCGCGCCCGGCACCCGTCTCACAGCCGGCGGTGCAGCCGGTACAGGTCGCTAAGGTCGACCGCATCCAGACCCTGGACGATACGGCGCTTGCCGACCTGCGGGGCGGGTTTTTCCTTGCCGGTGGCGTGCAGTTTGATTTCGGAGCCAGTGTCCGCACCATGGTGAACGGCCAGCTTGCGCTGCAGAGCACCGTGCAGTGGACGCAGGGTGGACTGATGGTGCAGCACGTGGCCGGGCCGGGCACCACGCCGATACCGCCCTCACAGCTTGCCGAACTATTTGGCGGAAATGCGGGTGCGCAGATGGGCGTGACGATCCCGGGACAGTCCGGCTCGACAGCAGTGCTGACGAACCTGGCCTCCGGCCAGATCCAGAACGTGCTGATGAACACCGCCAACAACCAGACGGCGACACAGAATACCGACGTGCTTCTGACGATCTACAATCTGCCGCAACTGCAGCAGCTGGTCAGCCAGCAATTGCTGTCCGCCCGGCTGGCCAGTGATGCGGCGGCGGCCAACCTGATCAATCGCTAAGCCGACAAGTACCTAGAGCGCGATCGGGATGGAGAATACCGCGCGCAGGTCCGGCGCATCCTTGGTGACGCCGAATTCGAAGTTGCCGTTTAGCGAGACGGTGGGGCTGAGGCGGTAGGCCATGCCCATCGTCATGGCGCCCACCTGAAGCGCAGTCGTCTTCTGCCGCGTGGTTCCCAGTTCTGTGGTCTGCGGCATCACATAGCTGTGCTCGTAGCCGAGCGAGAAGGACAGTTCCTGATTGACCGCAAACCCGAAGCCAAGCGACGCCACCACGGCGTCGCTGGGATCGACCTCGCCCACATGGACGTTGCCGATTGTCTTGTCGACAGTCATGGGAATGGCATGGACATAGTTGACGCTGCTGAAAATTACGGCGGGATCTGTGAGCTTGAGCATGCTGAAGCCGCCTTCGACGGTCCAGAATCCGGAGCCCAGCGCTACTTCCTGGGCGATGCCCGCGGCATCGCGCTTGATGTCATAGGGGCCGACGCCGGTGTCCGACTTGACCCTTAAATTACCCAGGAAAATCGGCCAGTCGTCGGCGCCGCCATTCAGTTGATAGCGGGCCCCCAGCTCCACATCGCCGATGCCGCTGTTCTGAAGATAGATGCTCTGGGTGGCGCTGCCGCTGGGCCCCTGGGACAGGATGGTGGCGCGGTCGTCGGAGTAGACGAAGGGCGCGCGCACTTCCATTTCCAGCCGATCGGTAAGGCCGAAGCGCAGATCCGCCACGCTGCTGAAAATGTTGCGGTCGTCGGTGGAGGCGTCGACCGCGCCGATATTGATGCCCGGCACCAGCACGATTCCGCGATAGACCAGCCGCTCGCTGGTCGTCTGGGTGTATTCCAGCGATGGAGTGAGGACGAAGTGCCCAGCCGTGGTAAGAACGGACAGGCCCTCAGGCAGGCTCTGGATTACCTGCGGCGGTTGTGTGTCAGGGGCAGGCGCCTCGCCGACGGGGGTGGTTACGGGTGGCTTGCCGCCTGATGGAGCGCTCGCGGTCTGGGTGGCCCGGGTCTGGTATTGGGCCTGGGCTAGGGCAGCGCGGGCCGCCGCCAGTTCACGCTCCTGAGCCTTGAGGCGGGCTTCCTGCTCTCTGACCTGTGCCGCAAGCGCATCTACCCGCGCTGCCAGGGAGGTATTCTTGGATGGCGCCGGACTCTGCGCCAGAGCCGGACCCGGGAGACCGAGCCATGCGACAGTCGCTATGAGCGCGGCGCCGAAGCGCACGCTTCCTGCAAGGGTCATTCGCCCCTCTCGCCCGAATCACTTGTTCGATTCTAAGCACTGCGGGAGTCGCCGGTATGTATGATTCCATACACGGCTTGGGTGTATCGCTCAGTCTACGGATTTTTAGGACGATGCCGCCATGGGCTGTTCGCGACGGCAATATTCATTGGGGGGTACTATCGTGTTCGTCAGCGCACAGCGGTGGTGCGGCCGTGTCGGGGGTGCGCGCGCCTGGCCGTGATACCGCGGCGCCTCCTGAGCGCGCTCGCAATCCTTACGAAGGGATTTCGGCTGGCCGCCTGCTGCCCGCCAGTGGCGAGACGAACAACCGCGCATCGGTTGGGTGATGATCCATCGCATTTTCCATTTCAAATGTTAGAGCAGGCTATGATCCCGTTCCTGCCGCTGTTGATCGAGTTGATGCGTTTCGGGATCGTCGCCACCCTGTTTCTGTCTGTAGTCATAGGTGTGATGCATCACCTGACGCCGGCGCTGCCTGACGTGCGTGGTGCCTGATGATGCGCCTGGTTCTCGTCTGACGGCACTGCTGTTGCCGATCGGACTTGTCGGCTGCGCCAGTTGGTCCAATTCGCTCCCGCCGTGCGCGCCGTGGCAGGCATTTCGCGCGATCCTGCAGCCGACTGGAACGATGCCGGCTTTGCTGCGGCGAGGAAGTCGCAACCGGCGTATGGTGATGTGGCGCTCGCCATTGCCGGAGTGTGACGGCCGTGACGTCCTGGTGAACCGTGGTCCTGGCGCCGTATTCTTATCATTTCATACAGATTAGCGGCGCCGGTTGGTGTCCAGTTCAGTCCCCCAAGTCGGCTCGCGGCCCCTGGGCCGGGGAGGTAGCGTGCTTTCGAGTCTCAAACAGTTCTATAGAGGCTGGCGCTGGCGGCTTACTACAATCAAGAATGCGATAGCCACATGGTCGGCGCAGACCCTGCAGGTGCGCAATCGGCTCGACCTGGAAATGCTGGAATGCCTGTCTCCGATCGACCGCTATATCGTCTACAGCGGGGTTCTGAGCAAGCGGGCATTGTTCGATCCGTCCTATGAAAGCTGGCGCCTGGCACGTCTCAACAAGATTTTGGAAATCTATGGCATCGATTTCTTCCGGGGCCGCAAGATCCTGGAACTGGGCTCGGGAAATGGCGACATCGGGGCATTTCTGGCCGATCTGGGCGCGGACGTGTTGTGCCTGGACGGAAGCATCCGGAATGTGAATTTCGCCCGCCTGAAGCATCGCAAATTGAGCGGCGCCCGTTTCGAGAAATTCAATCCGGAAGAGGATTTTTCACGCTTTGGTCGCTTCGACCTCATCGTGCATTTCGGGCTGCTCTACCGTCTGCGAAACGTCGACGAGCATCTGAGATGCTGTTTTTCGATGACCGACGACGTCTGCATGGAGACGGTGGTTCTGGATTCGACCGATCCGCAGCGCATAATCTATTGCGGCGAGCCCGCTGCGGGGGACGCGCTGGATAGCGCCGGCAGCCGGCCGTCACCTTTCTATGTGGAACGGCTGGCGGGAGAGAATGGCTTTACCGTTCAGCGATACTTCAACTCCGATCTGAATTCCGCCGATTATTTTTATTACGATTGGAAACACCTGAACAACGAGCGCGGTGCCGGCAGCGGCGATTTGCGACTGCGTCGTTTCTGGCGCTTCCAGCGGGCCATCCATGGCAATTAGGGCCGGCCAGAGATTTTTCTTTGCTCGCCGGGCCCGCACCACGATCACCTCTGGCGGCAGGACTGTGTCATGGCCAGCATGCGGCCGCACTGTTAACCCTACCGGGAACTTTTGTGCGCGACGCACATCTTGGCGAGCCGGGGAGTAGTGCATTGCCGAGCGGGATATCCGCCGGCTGCACGCAGTAGCGGACAGCGTTCTTATCGCGCGCCCGGGCATTGTGGGATGGTCGGCCGGCCCACGTCTGTCTGCCCGTCGTGCAGGAAAAGCAGCAAAAATGCGGTCTTCCCCGAATGGTCCGGCGTTCGAACGCCGCGAAGACGCGCGTCGCCAGGGAGCCAACCCGTGCGCCAAATGATGCCGCGCCGCTCGGGACTTCGAGGCTTCGCGGGGCGCCGAAGGCAGTGCCGCACTGCCGCGAGATTGTATCGGATTGGACTGTCAAATCGGCACGGCGCATCTAGGCTTGCATCAAGTCGAAAACAACAAGGAACCACCATGGGCAAGTTGGGAATGGTGAAGCTGATGGCCGTTGCGCCACTACTTCTTTTAACGCCGGCACATGCAGCAACCACCCTGCCGCCGGGATCGGCGGCCACGGCACCGACCTATCTGATCGGAGCAGGTGACGACCTCAGAATTTTCGTCTGGAAGAATCCCGACCTGTCCGTCGATGTGCCGGTGCGGCCGGATGGAAAGATTTCCACGCCGCTGGTCCCCGACATCCAGGCTCAGGGCAAGACGCCAACCGAACTGGCCAGGGATTTGCGCGCGGCGCTTTCGTCCTACGTACAGGATCCGGTGGTGACGGTGCTGGTGCGTGGTTTCGCGGCACCGCAAAGCGCATCCTCGATCCGGGTGATCGGGGCGGCCGTTACGCCCAAGTCGATCGCCTATCATGAAGGGATCACGGCTCTGGACGTGTTGATCGAGGTCGGCGGCCTCAACTCCTTCGCTGACGGCAATGACGCGGAACTGATCAGGATGGAGCAGGGCAAGTCGCGAACCATTCAGTTGCATCTGGCAAACCTGCTGAAGGATGGCGACATGGCGGCGAACATGAAGCTGATGCCCGGCGACGTTATCCGTATCCCCGAGCGCTGGTTCTAGGCATCTCTCGCGTCCGGACGCAGTTGCCGGTCTTCCCCCAAGCTTTCATCAGGATAGTTCATGGCTGGCAGCATCCTCGGTCTTCTCTATGATCAAGCGCGACGCATCTGGTTCTACCGCTGGCTGATTGTTCTGGTGGCGGTTCCGCTGTTTGCGGGCGCAGCCTTCTTCATCATGCGGATGCCCAAGATTTACGAAGCCTATGCCCAGGTTTT
>DASTRG010000277.1:0-10615 GCA_035761325.1 Rhizomicrobium sp.
TCGCCTTCCTTCAGGAAGACCGGCGGCTTCATACCGAGCCCCACGCCCGGGGGCGTGCCGGTGGAGATCACATCGCCCGGCTGCAGGCTCATGAACTGGGTGATATAGGAGATCAGGGTCGGTACGTCGAAAATCAGCGACCGGGTGTTGCCGGTCTGCACGCGCTTGCCGTTCAGATCCAGCCACAAGCCCAGATTGTTGAGGTCGCCCACTTCGTCCAGCGTCACCAGATAGGGGCCGAAGGGGCCAAATGTGTCGCAGCCCTTGCCCTTGTCCCAGGTGCCAAGGCGCTCGAGCTGATATTCGCGCTCCGACAGGTCGTTGACCACACAGGCGCCGGCCACATAATCCAGCGCCTTGTCCTTGGAAACGTATCTGGCTTCCCTGCCAATCACGATTCCCATCTCGACTTCCCAGTCGCCCTTCTTGGAGGTGGGCGGCAGGTAAACATCGTCATTGGGGCCGATGATGGCGCTGGTCGCCTTCATGAAGATGATCGGCTCGCTGGGCTCGGGCATGCCGGATTCAGCGGCATGATCGGAGTAGTTCAGACCGATGCAGATGAACTTGCCGACATTGGCGACCGGCTCAGCCAGGCGCACGCCAACGGCAACCACCGGCAGGCTGTCGATCTTAACCGCGCGGATGGCCGACAGGTCGGCCAGCACACTGCCGTCAATGTCCTTCACCACGCCCGACAGGTCGCGAATCTTGCCCGCATCGTCCAGCAGGCCGGGTTTTTCCTGCCCCTTGGGGCCATAGCGCAGCAGCTTCATAGGTTCTTTCCTTCACAGGTTCTGGGCAAAACGCAGGCGCGCGCCCGCACGGGTCCGGCGCGGTTTTAACCCGGCTGGACGCGGGCGGAAACCCGTAAGGTCCGCGGCTTACTGCTGCGGCGTGACGGTGCCGGTCGCGTCGTTCGTGGTCGCAGATGCGCCCGCAGAAGCGCCGGGGGCGGGAGCCGCAGCGTCGGGGGTGGGAGTTGTTGCAGCACCGGGGGCCGGCGCCGTTGCATCACCGGGAGCGGCAGGAGCGGCACCGCCACTGGCAGGAAATACGGTCGCCAGATAGTTGGTGATGGTGTCGAATTCCGCGCTGGTGGCGTTGGCACCATTGTTAGCCATCTGATCCACCAGAGCTTTCCAGCCGTCCTTGTCCATCCTTTGGTTGGACGCGATTTCCGGCGAATGGCACTGGGAACAAACGCGGACCGTCACATCGCGGCCAGGGCCCGGCGGCAGACTGGGAAAGTCATCCGCCCAGGCACCGGTCGCAGAAGTCAAAACCATCAAAGTGACCAGATGAATCTTGCGCACGTTTAACACTCTCTTTTGTGCCCCGCCTGGAACCGCCCATGTACACTAATTTTTGGGCAAAGCGAAGGCGATGACTTCGTCATTGGTGACCACGGAACCGGTCTGGGACCCGCCGGTATTCATTACAGTAACGAATTGGCGGCCGTCCGCGCCCAGATAGGTGACGGGGGTGGCCGTAACCGAGGCTTTTAGCTTGATTTCCCATAGCTTGTCGCCGGTAGCCGTGGCGAATGCCCGGAAGCGGAAATCGTCCGTCGCGCCCACGAAGGTCAGGCCACTGGCGGTCAGGATGGTCCCGCCAAGCCCCGGCCGTCCGGTGTCCTGCAACCCCGGCGGGAAGCTGTCGGTGACGCCGAGGGTCTTGCGCCAGGCGATATCGCCGGTATCGACATTGACGGCTACAAGCTGGCCCCAAGGCGTGGGACCGCAGGGCAGCTTCTTGTCGGGATCCCAGAAGCGGAGCACGCCATAGGTATTGGCCAGTGTGCCGTCGGGCTTCTTCTCCACTCTCATGGGCTGGAACAGATTGTTCACATTGGCCACGAACAGCCGGAGCTTGGGATCGAAGCTGCCGCCGTAATAGTTGACCCCGCCCTGCGTGCCGGGCGGCGAGACCGTGATTTCGTTGTAGCCCGGTGGCAGGAATGGACCGCCCAGCACCATGTGGTTGTCGTCGACCAGCTTCTCGCAATAGGACTGGTGGCTGGGTTCGCCCTTGTAGAGGTTGTCGCGCGAGATGTGGTTCTGCGACAGCGGTTCGGGTTTGACCGGGAAGGGCTGTGTGGGCGAAGTCTGTTCGCCGGGCACTTTGCTTTGCGGAACGGGCCGTTCCTCGACGCCGAAAATCGGCTTTCCGGTCACGCGATTCAGGATGAAGGCCAGCGCGTTCTTGTTCACCGTCAGCACGGCGGGAATTGTCTGGCCGTCCTTGTGCACGTCCATCAGCACCGGCGGGTCCTGGGTATCCATGTCCCAGATGTCGTGATGGACGACCTGGAAGTGCCACAGGTATTTGCCGGTGTTTGCGTCCACTGCCACCAGCGAGGAGCCGTAGAGGTTGTTGCCCGGCCGGTCGACTCCGACGCGGTCATTGTTGGGCGCTCCCAGCGGCATGTAGAGGATACCGCGGTCGGCATCGACCGTCATATAGCCCCATACATTGACGCCGGAGCGATTTTGGGCGCTGCCCTTGCCCCAGGTCTCGTAACCTGGCTCACCAGGACGGGGCACCGTATGAAAGGTCCAGACCAGCTTGCCGGTCGCGGCGTCCCAGGCGCGGGTGTCACCTCGCGGTCCGCGGTTGGGGCCGGCATCGGGATTGCCCGCCCCGGTGATGATCAGGTTCTTGTAGACCACCGGCGGGGAAGGCAGATCATAGAAGCCCTTCATATCGGCGGGCATCACCTCAGGCGTTTTCAGATTGAGGATGCCGTGATCGCCAAAGCGGGGATTGAGCTTTCCGGTCGCGGCATCGAGCGAATAAAGGCGGCCCAGCCGCGAACCGAAAACAATCGAAGCCGGCGCGCCTTCGCCGCCCGCCCAATAGGACACGCCGCGCCTGGTCGCGATATCCTCGTCGGGAAGATTGTAGGTCCATTTGCGCTGGCCCGTGGTGGCGTCCAGCGCCAGGATCTGGCCATAGGGGGAAGCGATGTACATGCTGTTGCCGACCACGATCGGAATCGCTTCGGCCAGGCGCGGCCGGCCCTTGTAGCCATCCGGTGTCAGATGGATGCTCCACGCGGGCTGCAGCCGGGCAACATTATTCTGCGTGATCTGGGTAAGCGGCGAATAGCGCTGGCCGCCCAGGTCATGGCCGCTGGTTTGCCAGTCGGTCGACTGTTTCAGCGAATCAGCGCCAAAGGCTCCTCCCGCCAGCATTGCCAGGGCCGCGGCACAACTTGCGGCCTTCAACACCGATTTGATCATCACCTTCATCTCTCCCCGAAACACTTTGAACGCAAAGGCGGCCATCGCCCGGCGACGGCCGCCTTTTCCAGGCCGGGCCCGTTATGGGCGCTGTGCCGTCCGGCGCGGCGGCGGCACGTAATCGGTAAGCGTGTTCTCCGGCTTCTTGGCGGCCCAGGCGATACCGCGCATCAGCACCTGGCGGATCGCCGGATCTTCAAGGCTGTCGACCATGTGCCCCTGCATCCAGACGAAGGCGCGAGCCGGCGCGGTACCGCCCGGTACCGTGTGCTCCCAGGTCCACATCTGCGGCACGGTTTTGCCGACACCGCCGCCGCGGCGCGCACTGGGCGTGTCGGGCATGGTGACGGTCAGGATGGGATGGATGTCGGGCGCGAAGGTCATGTTGTAGAACGCCTCGTCATAAATCTCCATCGGCATGCCTTTGATGATGGGATTATCCTTGTCGACCGCGTTGTAGTCGAGCGTGGCCGTCCAGGTGTAATTGGTCTCGCCATGCTTCTTGCCGGCGCCCACCAGCGTGGCCATGTCCGCAGGATCGGGACCGCACAGCGAGTCGTGCAAGGTGACCAGGCCGCCGCCGCGCTTCACATAGTTCTGCAGCATCGCGCGCTGCTCGGGCGTCATGTAGCCGGCATCGCCCTTGTAGATGACCACGACATCGGCCTTGTCCAGCTGGGCCTGACTGGGAAACGACAGCGCGCCATCCACCACGGCGCCATGCTCAGTCAGAAGCTTGGACCAGGTGTCCAGCCAGAAGGGATAGTCATGCGCGCCAGGTCCGTGGCTTTTCAGGCCCGCGAACAGAAAGATGTGCATGCCGTTGACGTTCTGGCCCTGTGCGTGCGGCGCCGGCCATTGGGAATATTTCGAATAGTCAGCGGCGGTCTGTGCCGACGCCGCGGAGGCGGCCAGCGCGATGACGGCGGCGCCCGCCAAAGGCAGGAATTTCTTGAACGCATGCATTGGTCCACGTCCCTTTCATCAAACGGTCCCGACGGATTCGTTAGGCCCTGTTCCTGTAGACAATATACGCCGGCAGTGTAGTGGCCGCCCTGCGCATTTGCCAGCGGACAAGTTGACATCCTGATCGCGCACGCGCGCATCATTCCTTCTTGCAGATGCGAAACTCACGACATTTTGAGTGGATTTAAATTTTGTCAGATTTGTCCCTGCGGCTTTGCGCCGAGGCGCCCATTGCCTTGGCCAGGGTCGAATACCGCTCGGGCTCGGTATAGGACATGCGCAGATGGGTCAGCAGGGCTTCCTGCGGGTCGGCGTCAGAGACGCCCGCCACCAGATCCAGCAGCGCGCGATGATGGCTCAGGCGCCAGCGCCGTATTTCCTGGCTCACATGCTCCAGCGTCTTGTGGGCGAACAGGGGCACCATCAGCGTGTTGAGCGCGCGTTCCAGATAGGGATTTCCGGTGGCGCGCCAGATGACGCGGTGGAATTCCAGGTCCAGCGCGGCCGCGTCCAGCAGCGTGCCATTCCAGGCTTCCATCTGCCCCATCAGCTTTTCCAGCTGGGCAAGTATGTCCGCCGTCACGCGACTGCGCGCCAGCTTGATCGCCTCGGTTTCCAGGATGATGCGCAGCGAGGAAATCTGCAGCACCTCCTCGGCGCCCAGGTCCATCACGAACATGCCGCGGCGTTCGCGGTTGACGACCAGTCCCTGTTCCTGAAGCTGAGACAGCGCCTCGCGCACGGGAATGCGGCTGATGTTCAACTCGCGCGCGATCTGGCTTTCGTTCAGCCGGTCGCCCGGCTTGTACTTGCCTGCCAGGATGTCTGCCCGCAGCATCTTGACCACATGCGCGCGCAGTGTCGGCGGTGCCGTTCCCGGCTGGCCGCCAACGGGGCTTATTGGCTCGATCGGTGTCTCCACAACATCCCTCAAGGCAGCGCATAGGCGACCACGTAATCGCCCTGCTTGTTGTGTAGCGCCGAATGTCCGCCGGCGGCAACGACCACATACTGCTTGCCGTTGCTGTTCAGCCGGTAGGTCATGGGCATGGACTGGCCCGCCGCAGGCAGGCTGACGCGCCACAATTCCTTGCCTGTTTCGGTGGAGAAGGCCCGGAAATAGCGGTCGGTCGTGGCGGCGATGAAGGTCAGGCCCGATGCGGTTGTGATGGCACCCCCCTGGTTGGGCACGCCAAGATGGAACCACAACGGCCAGGGTGCTTCGTCCCTGGTCGTACCCAACGGGACTTCCCAGATCTTCTTGCCGGTGGTTATGTCGATTCCGGCAAGTTTGCCCCATGGCGGCGCGTTGCAGGGCGCCCCGAACATGCTCATCATGTCGTCATAAACCTGCCGGTAGGGCGTGCCGATCAGCGGCGAATAGCCGTCCGAGCCCTTGTGCGGCGCCAGGTGATGGGCGCCCAGCACATTGTTGGAATTGACCACAAGGATATTGCGCTTGGGATCGAAGGCCAGTCCTCCCCAATCCATGCCGCCTACGCTGACAGGATAATCGACGCTGGATTCGGAATAGAAGGGGGTGAAGATGCCGTCATTCTTCAGCTTGTTGAAGCGGCGCTGGCAGTCCCATTTGTCGATCAGCGCGAAACCGAACATGTCCTTGTCGGTCATCTTCGTGATCGTGATCTGATGCTCCGGCAGTACCGGAATCGGCTGCGTGGGCGACAGGCCCTTCTGCAGGCCGGCGGTGGAAACCGGCGTCTCCTTCACCGGGAAGATGGGTTTTCCGGTAAGACGATTGAGCACGAAGATGTAACCCATCTTGGTGGCCTGGGCGAGCGCGGGGATTACCTTGCCGTCGGGAGCCCTGTAATCGAACAGCAGTGGCTGGGCTGGGGTGTCGTAATCCCAGATGTCCTTGTGCACGAACTGGTAGTGCCAAACGACCTCGCCGGTATCGACGTTCAGCGCCACCACCGACGAGCCGTAATAGTCCCAGTCACCCTTGCCCAGGACCGCGTCGATCTGCGGCGTGCCGGTGGGCAGATAGATCAGCCGGTTCTTCAGGTCCACCGACATGGGCGCCCACACATTGGGGGCGCTGCGCGGGAAGGTCGGCGTCGCCGCCGGTGCGGCGCCATTCGCGTCGGCCGGCTTCTTGTCGCCGGCAGGCTTGCCGTCGGCGGCGGCTTCGGCCTGCTGGCCGGCGATGGTGGGATTGGCCATCACGCTGGGCGGAGCGGCCGTGAACGCCCACACCAGCTTGCCGGTACGTGCATCGAGCGCGCGCACCACGCCGCCGGGCATGTCGACATTGTGGAAGTCGATGATCTTGGAGCCCGTGATCACTTTGTCGCCGACCACGGTGGGCGCCGATGAGACGCCATAGAGGCCCGGCTTTTCGACATGACCCAGGTCGGCCTGCAGATTGACCATGCCGCCCGTGCCGAAATCGGGACAGGGCTTGCCGCTGTTGGCATCGAGCGCCCACATCTTGCCGTCGATGGTGCCGGCGAAAATGCGCTGGGCACAGAAAGCATCGGCGGGCTTGAGGCTGTCCTTCCAGTAGGAAACGCCGCGGCACACGATCACGGTGGCGCCGTTGGTGTCGGGCCTGAGGTCGCGCATCCATTTCTGCTTGCCGGTTTGCGGGTCCAGCGCGGCAATGCGGTTGCGCGGCGAGCACAGATAAAGCGTGTCGTTGGCCAGGATGGGCGTCGCTTCGAAGGCAAGGTTCTTCACCTCGCCCGGGGCCGACAGGTCGCCGGTGCGGTAGGTCCAGGCGACCTTGAGGGCCTTCACATTCTCCGGCGTTATCTGGGTATTGGCGCTATAGCGCTGTCCCTGCTCGCCATGGCCCCATTGCGGCCAACCGTCCACCGGCCCGCCATTATGGCTGTAGCTCTTGTTCTGGCCGCAGGCGGCAAGGCCGATGGCCGCAACGATGATCGTGGCGGCGAGTGCGGCGAGCCTGCGCCCGCTGGGTGGGACAGACATGGGCTTTCCTGATCCTCTGACGGCACGGGTAATCTTGGCCAGCGCCTGTATTTTGTATACATCATATTGGCTGCGGTCCGGTGCGCCGTCTACTGCTTTATGGCCACTGCGGCTTATAGTCAGCGTGGGGGGAAATCATGTCGGAAAATACAGGAACGATTTCACGCCGCGCCGCGATCGGCGGTCTGGCCGCGGGTTTGGCCGGTGCGCCCGCGATCGCACAAGCCAGGCCACGCGCGCTCGCGCTGGTGGGCGACCGCTATCACAATCCCGACTATATCCGCGTCAGCCTCGACAAGGTTTTCGGGGAGCTTGGCATCGCCATAGATTACACAATGGACTATAGCGCGCTGTCGGCGTCGCTTCTGAGGCCCTATCAGCTTTTCCTGGTGCTTCGCGACGGGATGGTCTGGCCAGGCGGCTACCTGGGGCCTGATGCCTATTTCGACTATCAAGCCAATCTCGAAAATGCGGATGATTTTCCCGCGCCAAAGCCCGTCACCTGGATGACCGAGTCGCAGGGCCAGGCGATCAAGGATTTCGTCAATGCGGGCGGCGGATTCTATCCGCTGCACAACTCCAGCCACATTTCGCTGTCATGCAAAACTTATCGCGATGTCATGGGTGGCGCTTACATCGGCCATCCGCCGCTGCGGCCGTTCGAGGTGCATGCGACCGGCAACAGCCATCCCATAACCCGCGGGCTGGGCCCGTTCGTCGTCAATGACGAACAGCATTATGTCGATTACGACAAGGATCCGCGCAACCTGATCCTGGAATCGGAAAACCGCGACGGCCTCACCTATGAGACAGGCGGGCGCAAGCTGGGCACCAAATCGCCGGCCGGCTGGGCGTATGACTATGGCAAGGGGCGTGTGGTCTTCACGGCCGTTGGCCACACCATCCATGCCATGTGGAATCCCACCTATCTGGAGATCCAGCGCCGGTCGGTGCGCTGGCTGCTCCGGCAGATCTAGGGTTTGGGCGAGGCGCCGTAGGGCATCTTCTCGTAATAGGACAGCGGATATTTCGGCTCGTAGCCGTCTGGAAAGGGCCGCCTGGAGAATTGCACAAAATAGGCAAGGCATGCGTCGCGCCACCAGATGGCTTCACGGTGCTGGATAGCCAGGAAGTCGCGCACCTGGGCGTAGCGTTCCGGATCAACATCATCGCCCAGCTTCGCCCATGCGGCCTGCATCGCCGCCACTTCATCCACGCCCTTCCGGTAATGCGCCACCAATTCCTGCCACAGCGTGCGGCCGGACTTCATCCTGTAATCCCACGATACGTGGTGGAACCAGAGCAGGAGGTCTTCCGGCGTTGTCGCAACAGCGGCAAACGAGTCCTTCAGCGGCGCGTGATATTGCGCGACATAGCCACTGGCGACCCGGTCGAAGCCTATGCCCTCGGCGTCGGCGCGATGGTAATAGGGGGCCTTCCAGTCCTCGCGCGGACCGATCGTGTCCCACGGTCCCGGTCCCATATGGTGCCCATGCGCCATGATCAGCGCCAGGCCAAGCGGCGTCATGTAGTCCACCACGGCCTCGCGGCTTTTCATCATCATGTCGACCACCGGCGCGATGAACGCCGGATTGTTGGAGAAGGTTTGGCGTACCCATTCGTCGGCCACCGCACGCGCGGAAATCTCCGGATCCCACGCCATGCGGCCGAATACATACCAGTTGGCCTGATTGAAGATGGAGCCGCACCAGTCCGGATCGTTACCGATGTTGGCCACGCCCGCGATGCCGGAAATCGGATGATGATCCAGGCTGCCGTCGATCACCCTGGCCACTGTCGATCCCGGGCCATGCTCATAGGTGTCGGACTTCAACGCTTCTTCATACAGGGTGCCCAGATAGGCCAGGTGCGTCTGCTGGCCCAGATATTCCTTGGTAATCTGAAATTCCATCATCAGTGAAGTGTTCGGCATGGCGCCGAACAGCGGCGAGAAGGGCTCGCGGGGCTGGAAATCCAGCGGACCGTTCTTGACCTGCAGGACGACATTGTCGCGGAACTTGCCGTCCAGCGGTACAAACTCGTTATAAGCCGTAGTGGCCCGGTCGATCTTGGGATCGTTGGCATAGACAAAGGCGCGCCACATCACCACGCCATGGTGGGGCGCCAGCACGTCGGCGATCATGTTGGCGCCGTCGGCGTGCGTGCGATGATAATCCTGCGGGCCGGGCTGGCCTTCCGAGTTGGCCTTCACCAGGAAGCCGCCAAAATCGGGAATGGCCCGGTAGATTTCGTCAACCTTGGACTGCCACCACGCCTTCACCGCCGGGTCCAGCGGATCGGCACTCTTCAGGCCGCCCAGCTCGATCGGCGCGCTCCAGCGCACAGACAGATATAGCCGGATGCCGAAGGGGCGCAGCGCGTCGGCCAGCTTCGCTTCTTTCTCGATGTATTCCGTGGTCAGAAAGGCGGCATCGGCGTTGACGTTGTTGACCACAGCGCCGTTGATTCCGATCGAGGCATTGGCGCGGGCATAGTCGATGATACGGCGTGAGACGTGTTCCGGCAGGGCCGGCCAATCCCATATCGAAGCGCCGGCATAGCCGCGCTCCACCGTGCCGTTCAGATTGTCCCAATGGTCGAGCACCCGCAGCCTGGTTTTCGGAGATGAGGCGATGTCCAGGTTTGCCAGGGGCGTGCGGGTACCGACAAGGCGCAGAAAGGCAAAGGCGCCATAGAGCACGCCGACATCGCTGTTGGCGGCAATCACAGTCGCCTTGTGCCCGTCAATGGTGACGCTGCGGATCAGATAGCCCTCGTCGCCCAGACCCTGCAGCGGCAGGCCCAACGCGGCAACCGCCGGCATCGATTTGGGCGTGCCTATCACCAGCGCACCATCGGCGGCGACTACCGAACCTTGCGCGGGCGGGGTGCCGAACAGGCCGGTCAGGCCGCGCTTCAGCTCCAGCGCCGCCGCATCCAGGGTGGGAGAGCGCTGGCCGGTTACCAGCGCCGCGACCTGGTTGGCGGCCGCATAATCTTCTTCCACCGGCTGGTAGCGCAGCCACAGGTCATAGCCGCTTTCCGCCCGCGCCGGCCCCCCAAGAAGCGACATCAGCGCCAGCGCCAAGGCAAGAGCAATGCCGAGCCGTTGCTTCATGCCTGTCTCTCTGCTGTGACGAGCGTCGTTCGCATTCATTTGGGCGAAGGCACCGATCTGTCTGTTCCTAGCCTATTTGTTCTTGGCGCAAGCGGAAGTTAGCGTTACCATTTCCATGCCGGTGTCTCAACCGGTGCGGGGGATTATACAAAAAGAGGCCATCCCGGCGGGATGGAAGGGGAGATGCGCATGCGCCGCTATTTCGGCATTCGCTGGCTGACGATCGCGCTGATCATGCTGGGGGCGTTGGTCAATTTCCTGTCGCGGCAGACCCTTTCGGTGGCCGCGCCCACAGTGATCGCCAACTTGCACATCACCACCGAGCAGT
>DASTRG010000278.1:0-2912 GCA_035761325.1 Rhizomicrobium sp.
AGGCGCGCGGCATGAGCCTGACCGGCGCAGGCTTCGCCTCGGCGGGGCCCGCCATCGCGGGCTTTGTGGGCGGCGTGCTGGGCGGGGTGCTGTCGGATCTTCTGCTGAAAAAGGGCGTGCCGCTGTCGCGGTCGCGCAAGACGGTCATCCTGCTGGGACTGGTGATCAGTTGCGCCATCCTTCTGTGCAATTATACGGACTCCCAGGCGCTTATCATGCTGTTCATGTCGATCGCCTTTTTCGGCAAGGGCGTCGCGGCGCTGGGATGGGCCGTGATGAGTGATGCGGCCCCGCGCGAGGCGACGGGCCTGTCGGGTTCCATCTTCAACCTGTTCGGCAACGCAGCGGGCATCTTCACGCCCATCGGCATCGGCTACATCCTGGCATCGACCGGCAATAACTGGGATCTGGCGCTGGTCTTCGTCTTCGCCCATTCTATCATCGCGATGATCAGCTATGGTTTCATCACTGGCGAGATCAAGCGCGTGGTGCTGAAAGCGGAATAGCCGGACATGAGCAAGGACCTTCCCGACAGGCCGCGCGTCGTCGACATCCCCCACGACGCACCCCGCGTTGTATCGATGAAGGTCATTCCCGTCGCCGGACAGGACAGCATGCTGCTGAACCTGTCGGGGGCACACGGTCCTTTCTTCACCCGCAATCTGGTGATCGTGTCGGACAACGCCGGCCATACCGGCGTGGGCGAAGTGCCGGGCGGCGAAAAGATCCGCCAGACGCTGGAAGACGCCCGCGACCTGGTGGTGGGCGTTGGCCTGGGCCACTGGAACAAGGTGCTGCTGGAGGTCGGGCGCAGATTCGCCGACCGCGATGCCGGCGGGCGCGGGCTTCAGACCTTCGACCTGCGTACCACGGTGCATGTGCAGGCGGCGCTGGAATGCGCGCTGCTGGACCTTCTGGGCCAGCATCTGGGGGTGCCGGTGGCCGCGCTTCTGGGCGAAGGCCAGCAGCGCGACAAGGTGGAGATGCTGGGCTATCTGTTCTTCATCGGCGACCGCAGGAAGACCAGCCTGCCCTATCGCCATGACCAGCAGGGCGACGACTGGATCCGCCTGCGTGACGAGGAAGCCCTGACGCCGGACGCCATTGTGCGTACCGCCGAGGCGGCGTTCGAGCGCTACGGCTTCAACGACTTCAAGCTGAAAGGCGGCGTGCTGGCCGGACCGGAAGAGATCAAGGCCGTCGAGGCGCTGGCAAAGCGATTTCCCAAGGCGCGCATCACGCTGGACCCCAATGGCGCCTGGTCGCTGAAGGAAGCCATTTCCCTGTGCAGGGGACGCGGCGACATCCTGGCCTATGCCGAGGATCCCTGTGGCGCCGAGGACGGTTATTCGGGCCGCGAGATCATGGCGGAATTCCGCCGCGCCACATCCCTGCCTACCGCCACCAACATGATCGCCACCGACTGGCGCCAGATGGTGCATGCCGTCGAGCTGGGAAGCGTGGACATCCCGCTGGCCGATCCGCATTTCTGGACCATGCGCGGGTCCGTGCGTGTCGCCCAGATGTGCGCCGACCGGGGCTTGCGCTGGGGCAGCCATTCCAACAACCATTTTGACGTGTCGCTGGCGATGTTCACCCACGTCGCTGCCGCGGCGCCGGGCAACATTACCGCCATCGATACCCACTGGATCTGGCAGGACGGCCAGCGCCTGACCAGGGAACCGCTGAAGATCAGGGGCGGGCTGGTGGACGTGCCGCGGCAAGGCGGCCTTGGCGTCGAAATCGACATGGCCGAGGTTGAAAAAGCCCATGAAGCCTACAAATCCATGGGGCTTGGCGCGCGCGATGATGCCGCCGCCATGCAGTTTCTGATCCCGGGCTGGAGATTCGATCCCAAGCGGCCCTGCCTGGTCCGCTGAAGATGGTATAGTCGCGCCATGAATGTACGGGAAAAGCCGCCGCACGAAGCACCGCGCCGCATCCAGGTCAGCCCGAAAGACAATGTGGCGATCGTGGTCAACACGCTGGGCCTGCCCGCCGGTACGCGGTTCCCCGACGGGCTGGTGCTGAACCAGTTCGTTCCCCAGGGTCACAAGATGGCGCTGACCGACGTGCCGGAAGGCGGGGAAATCATCCGCTATGGCGAGGTGATCGGCTATGCCACGGACGACATCCGTCGCGGCGACTGGATCAACGAAGACAATGTGAGGATGGCCGCACCCCCGCCGCTGGACGCGCTGGAGATGGCCACGCGCCCGCCGGCGCCCGGCGAGTCCCTGACCGGCTACACCTTCGAAGGCTATCGCAACGCCGACGGCACGGTGGGGACCAAGAATATTCTGGCCGTCTCCACATCCGTGCAGTGCGTCGCGGGCACGATGGAATACGCCCTCAGGCGCATCAAGGCCGAGCTGCTGCCGAAATATCCCAATGTCGATGACGTGGTGGCGCTGACCCATGCCTATGGCTGCGGCGTCGCCATCAACGCGCCGCAGGCGGTGGTACCCATCCGCACGCTTCAGAACCTGGCGCACAATCCCAATTTCGGGGGCGAGGTGCTGGTGGTCGGCCTGGGTTGCGAGAAGCTGGTGCCCGAGCGTCTCACCGAAGGCGGCGGCGATACCATGCGCATGCAGGACCATGAGGGCTTCGGCGCCAACATTGCCGCCATCATGGAGCGGGTCGAAGCCCGCCTGAAAGTGTTGAACCAGCGCAGGCGCGAGACCGTGCCGGCAAGCGAGCTGGTGGTCGGCATGCAGTGCGGCGGGTCGGACGCCTTTTCGGGCCTGACCGCCAATCCCGCCCTGGGTTATTGCGCCGACCTTCTGGTGCGCGCGGGCGCCACGGTGATGTTCTCGGAAGTGACCGAGGTGCGAGACGCCATTCATCTTCTGACCCCGCGCGCCGCCACGCCACAGATCGCCGAGGCGCTGGTGGCCGAGATGCGCTGG
>DASTRG010000279.1:0-7328 GCA_035761325.1 Rhizomicrobium sp.
CGACCGTCGTCGACGGGTCCCGCGAACAGCGCCTTTCGGCCTACCGGGCGGTGCGCGACCAGCTTCTGGAGCGGCTGAAAACGCGCTTCGCCGCCCCGGCGGCGGCCGATACCTGACCATCAAGCTGGGGGAAAACGGCCCTAAAGCCTTGATTTTTCCTCGATCCGCCGCCATATGTCGCCCCCGGTTGCGGCAGTCAGACAGAGGATCAATGGCCAAGGAAGAAATGCTGGAGTTCGAGGGGATCGTCGAGGAGCTCCTCCCCAATGCCAACTTCCGCGTCAAGCTGATTGCCAACGACCATGTGATCATCGCCCATACTGCGGGCAAGATGCGCAAGAACCGCATCCGGGTGCTGACCGGCGACAAGGTCATGATCGAGATGACGCCCTATGACCTGACCAAGGGCCGCATCACCTACCGCTTCCGCTAGATATCCGCAAAATTCCTTGCGCCAGTGCGCCGTGATATGAACAGGCCATGAAACTGGTGCTGGCCAGCGAGAGTCCGCGACGCCTGGCGCTTCTGGCCCAAGCCGGAATCGCGCCCGATGCCGTGCTGCCCGCCGCCATCGACGAGCGCGTGATGAAAGGCGAAGTGCCGCGCGCCCATGCCCTGCGCCTGGCGGTGGAAAAGGCCCACCGGGTGGAAAGCGAGTGGAACGGTCCGCCCGCCTTTGTTCTGGCGGCCGATACGGTGGTGGCCGCAGGCCGGCGCATCCTGCCCAAGGCCGAAGATGAGGCCCAGGTGCGTGAATGCCTCTCCCTGCTCGCAGGGCGGCGCCATCAGGTGATCACGGCCGTGGCGCTGATCACGCCCGACGGGAAGCTGCGCACAAGGGTGGCGCTGACACGGGTATCGATGATGCGGATGACGACGCGGCAGATCGCCCGCTATGCCGACAGTCGCGAAGGTGTGGGCAAGGCCGGCGGCTATGCCATCCAGGGCATGGCGGAGACCTTTGTGAAGGAGATTTCCGGATCCTGGTCGAATGTGGTGGGCCTGCCGCTGGCGATGACGGTGTCGCTGCTGGAGGGCTCGGGCTATGTCCGGTGACGATGCCGCGTGAATTGCTGATCAACGCGGGCGCGGGCGAAACGCGCGTGGCGCTTGTCGAGGCGGGACGGCTGGAAGGCTTCTGGGCGGAGCCGGCGATCGGGGCCGCGGCCGGGCGGTTGGGCGAGATCCGGCTGGCCCGCGTGGCCAAGGTGGTGCCGGCCATGCAGGCGGCCTTTGTCGATCTTGGTCTGGGGCGCGACGGATTTCTTTCGTTGCGCGATGCGCCCGCCCTGCATGAGGGACAGGCGGTCGTGGTGGAGATTACCCGCGAGGCCGACGGCGCCAAGGGCGTCAAGCTCACCGCCCGCACGTCGCTTGCGCCCGAACTGGAGACGCGGCGAAAAACCGCGACGCCGCCACATCTGTTGCGCGCCGGTCCGGGCGTGATCGAACAGGCGCTGAAGGCGGTGCCGGAGGGCACGGAGATTTATGTCGACGATGCCCGCCAGGCACAGGCGCTGTGCCAGGCATTTCCGCATCTTCAGGTCACGCCGGCGCGTGAAGACCTTTTCTCCCGCCATGACCTGGAGGAACAGGTGGCGGCGCGGTTTCATCCACGCGTGGCGTTGCGGTGCGGTGGCTGGATCACCATCCAGCCCACCGAGGGCATGACCGCGATCGATGTGAACTCCGGCGGATTTTCCGCATCAGGCGGACGGGAGGAAACGGCACACGCCGTCAACCTGGAAGCGGCGCGGGAGATCGGCCGCCAGCTCCGGCTGCGCGGTATCGGCGGGCTGATCGTGATCGACTTCATCCAGATGGAGGATGGCCGCGCCGTGGTCGCCGCGCTGAAGCAGGCCCTGAAGCAGGACATGGGCGACGACAGCCGGATATCGCCGATGGCGGATTTCGGCATCGTCGCCATCGCGCGGCGGCGCCGCGGCGCACCCCTGGCGGGGCGCCAGCCGTGCAGCTGCTGCAACGCAAGCGGTTGGGTTGCCACCGCCCAGGCCCAGGCACTTGCGATCCTGCGCCAGGTCGAGCGCAGTGCCCGCGCCGCGCCGGGGCGCGAGATCGTGGTGCGGGCAGGCGCGGCGGTGATCGAGTGGCTGGCTGCCCATGAGGCCGCGGTGCGGGCCGGTCTTGACCGGCGCGGGGTTGGTCGTGTGCGTTATGTCCCCGAGAACCGGGAGGATTTCGATGTCGCTACCTGATGAATCACAATCCGGTAAAGGCGGCGGATGCCCTATTTGCGGCAAGCCGGCGGGGGCCGGTTTTCGCCCCTTCTGCTCGCGCCGCTGCGCCGACGTGGACCTGGGCCGTTGGCTGAAGGGCGGCTATGCGATTGCAGGGCCCGCGGCCGGCCCGCAAGCTCCTGGCGGGCCTATACAAAACCCGCCGGACGAGGACTGACCGCCGCGCCGCGGGGCACCCGCCTGTGGGCTGGACAGGGCAAGGGCCATCCCCTAAGAAGCGCCTCCCGCCTTTGTGCGCCCAGGTAGCTCAGTCGGTAGAGCAGCGGACTGAAAATCCGCGTGTCGGTGGTTCGATTCCGCCCCTGGGCACCACTAGTCTCTTCAACACATCTCAGCGCCTTCCTGGACTCCAGGAAGTTGGCGATCTGGCCAAGCTTGCGGGATCAGGCGCCCTCGCCCGAAATTCTGGGAACCGCGTGATGGCGCAGGCGGCCCGCGACCGGCATGCCCCGGCCGAGCAGCGGCCACAGATAGCTCCGAAAGGCGTCGGTCAGGTCCGTTCCGTTTTCGGCGATGAATTCGTCGGGCATCGTCCTGGTCTTTCCAGCGACTTCCTCCAGGGCAGCGAGGCGGTATTCGACGGAATACTGGCCGGTGCGGTGAATGACAACCGAGCCGTCGCGATCGCCCCAAAGCGCAAACTGCACTGCTTTCTCGCCCACCTCGCGCGCCTCGCGCTGGTCGACATCCGAGACGCATCCGATGAAGCTGCGCTGCAGATATCCCAGCGTGTCGGCCCGCACGCGCTTGTATCCCAGCTTGTCCTTGACCAGTTGGGCGAGCTGGTCCGCCAGTGCGCCACCGCCAAGCTGGACATTGCCATGCGGGTCCTTTTCGACGCCGGCGGCGAGCCGGCTGGCGATCGGGACATGCCGTTCGTCGCAAACGCCCTCGGAAACCGCGACCACGCAACGGCCATGCCTGTCGACGCAGGCCCTTACATCGCGAAGAAACCTGTCGAAGTCGAAGACCCGCTCGGGCACATAGACAAGGTGCGGGCCGTCGTCCGGACATTGCCGTGCGATCGCGGCCGCCGCGGTAAGAAACCCGGCATTGCGGCCCATCACCACGCCGATATAGACGCCGGGAAGCGCCCGGTTGTCGAGATTGATCCCCATGAAGGCCTGGGCAACGAACCGCGCGGCCGAAGGAAAGCCGGGCGTATGGTCGTTTCCGACGAGATCGTTGTCTACCGTCTTGGGGATGTGAATGGAGCGCAGCGGATAGCCGGCGGCCTGCGCCTGTGCCGAGACGATGCGCACGGTGTCCGCGCTGTCGTTGCCACCGATATAAAAGAAATGGCCGATACCGTGCGCCTTCAGGGCGCTGAATATGGCCTGGCAATATTTGAGGTCGGGCTTGTCCCGTGTCGAGCCCAGTGCGGAGGACGGCGTTTCGGCGACAAGCTCCAGATTGCCGCTTGTTTCCTGGGTAAGATCGACGAAGGACTGGTCCACGATGCCGCGTATGCCGTGAAGGGCCCCGTAAACCCGCTCGACCTGGCGGAATTTGCGCGCCTCCAGCGCCACGCCGACCATCGACTGGTTGATGACGGCAGTTGGGCCGCCACCCTGGGCGACCAGAACCCTGGAGAGACCGGGATCAGGCATGGCGGGCTACTAGCTCCCTCCCGCAAGTTCAGCGCGTGTCCCATAAAAAGTAAAGAGCTGGCTCGGCTGGATCAGGCGCCGTCCACGTCCTTTCCCAATGCTTCGAACAATGGACGCCAAAGCGTCGCAAGGCGCGGCAATTCGTTCCGGTGCGCGATGGTAAGCTGTTCGAGCCGCCGTTCCGCTGCCGGCGTGAGGGCCAGGTGGACCCGCCGGCGATCGGCGGTGTCGGCTGTTCGACGAACCAACCGGGCGGTTACCAGACGGTTGACAAGTCCGGCCGCGCTGTGGGCCTTGATTCCCAGCCTCTCGGCCAGGTCGCCCACGGTCAGCCCCTTGAACCCCTTGATGGCGAGCAGGGCCTGATGGTGACGGGGCTGTAATCCCGCCTTTCGGGCGGCGTTTTCGCTGAAAGAGAGGAATTCGCGTAGCTGGTACCGGAACTCGGCCAGTGCCCGATAATCCGCGCCGGTCAAAGGCTTGTTTCTTGGCCTGCGGGTCATCGATCCCTCCTTGAAATATGTCGTATCACGATATACTAGCGGCGCTCCCAATGTGCGGATACCCCAGCATGCCCAAATTTCCCCATGCCGAGCGCGATGACCTGCGCGACTTCACCGCCGACTGGCGGCTGCTGCTGCTGGCGGCGATGGCCGTCGTCATCGGCGTCATGGGCGCGGTCGCCGCGTGGTTTCTGCTGCGCATGATCGCGCTTTTCACCAACCTTGCCTATTACCAGAAGATTTCGACGGTCCTGGCGCCGTTTCCCGCGCACTTGCCGGTGTGGACCATCGCAATCCCGGTGGTCGGAAGCCTCATCGTCGGGTTGATGGCGCGCTACGGCTCCGAGAAAATTCGCGGCCATGGAATTCCGGAAGCCATCGAGGCCATCCTGATCGGCCAGAGCCGGATCGCGCCGAAGGTGGCGCTGCTCAAGCCCATTTCGTCCGCGATCTCCATCGGTTCGGGCGGACCGTTCGGTGCGGAAGGACCCATCATCATGACGGGTGGCGCGCTGGGGTCGCTGTTCGCCCAGCTTTTTCATCTCAGTTCCGCCGAACGCAAGACCCTCCTGGTGAGCGGCGCCGCCGCCGGCATGACGGCGGTGTTCGGAACGCCGATTGCGGCGGTGCTGCTGGCGGTCGAGCTGCTGCTTTTCGAATGGAAGCCGCGCAGCTTTGTGCCGGTGGCCGTCGCAGCCATCATCGCCGGGGTCTGCCGGCCATGGCTTATCGGGTCGGGCGCACTTTTCCCCTATGCCGGCATACCGGTGCTGCCCTGGTGGGGGTTGGGTGTCTGTGTTGCGGTGGGGATCGCCGCGGGACTTCAGTCCTCGTTGATGACGGTGTGCCTCTATGCCGTCGAAGACCTGTTCCGCAGGCTGCCGATCCACTGGATGTGGTGGCCGGCGCTGGGTGGACTGGTCGTGGGAATTGGCGGCTACCTGAATCCGTCGGTGCTGGGCGTCGGCTACGACAACATCCACGCGCTTCTGGACGGAGGGGTTGCGGCCCAAAGCGCCACATCGCTGCTGGTCGGAAAGATGGTCGTGTGGATCGTGTCCCTGTCGTCCGGAACATCCGGCGGCGTGCTGGCGCCGCTTCTTATCATGGGCGGCGCCCTTGGCTCGGTGGAGGGGCACCTGATGCCGTTCGGCGATGCGGGATTCTGGGCCCTTCTGGGGATGGCCGCCATCCTTGCGGGCACCATGCGCGCGCCGCTGACAGCAACATTCTTTGCCGTCGAACTGACCGGCAATACCCATGTCATGGTGCCGCTGCTGGCGGCGTCGATCGCGGCATTTGCCTTGACGGTTCTGGTGATGAAGCGGTCCATCCTCACCGAGCGTATTGCCCGGCGCGGTCTTCATCTGACACGAGAATACGGCATCGACCCCTTTCTGGACACGCGGGTCCGCGACGTCATGACCAGCCCGGTGGATACCCTGCCTGCCGACATGGCGATTGCCGATGCGGTGGCCTTCTTTACCGATTCCGAAAAAGGATCGCAGCACAGAAGCTATCCGGTCGTCGACGGCGGCGGTCTTCCGATCGGCATGATCACCCGATCCGACATCCTGCGCTGGACACGTGACGGCTGGTCCGAGGGAGAAACACTGCGCGATGCGGTCAGGGAACCGCTTTTGGGATATGGCGACGAACTGGTCGGCCAACTGGCGGACAGGATGGCGACAAATGATGTCGGCCGTGTGCCCGTCGTTGACCGAAGCAGTGGTCGGCTTGTCGGCCTGGTGGCGCGGCGGGACCTGCTGCGGGTGAGAGCCAGGGTCAGGACCGAGGAATTGCACCGCGCAAAGCTGCTGGGTGTCTGGAAGCCGTCGAGTTCTCCGCAGCAGCCATGATCGCTTCCGGCTCTAGCGGCCGCGGTTCAGGACTGCTTTCAGAACCAGCGCGTGATTATGTTCAATATCGCGCGCTGCGTAGAGCAGGGTCACCACCTGTGCCTTGCCCAGCTTGCGCAGTTCGCTGACCGCTGGGTTGCCCGCCAGCTCCGCACGATAACGGTGCTGGAACTCCTTCCAGCGCTCCGGCTTGTGGCCAAACCAGCGCCGCAGTTCCGTAGTGGGCGCCACTTCCCGGTCCCATCGCGCGATCCTGGCGTCGAAGCGGGTGATGCCCTGCGGCCAGATGCGATCCACCAGGATCCGCATTCCATCGTCATTCGCCACGGGCTCGTAGATTCGCTTGATGCAGAACGTCATGACGCTTCAAGTATGCGGGCAAGAACGGGGTGACGGCCGGTCAGGTCCGCCAGCGTATATTCGTCCAGAACCGCGAAATAGGCATTGAGGGCACGCGACAGGGCGCCACGCAGGCGGCAGGCGCCGGCGATGACACACCCGTTGGAGTCGGTATCGAAACATTCCACCAGCTTGAAATCTTCTTCCACCGCGCGGATGACTTCGCCCAGTCCGATCTTCTCGGGTGGCCTGGCCAGCCTGAGACCGCCGCCGCGGCCACGCACCGTTTCCAGATATCCCTTCCGTCCAAGCTCGAACGCGACCTTCATCAAGTGGTTCTTGGAGATGCCATACGCATTCGCCACTTCCTGGATGGTTACCAGCCGGCCGTGCCGCAGGGCGGTATACATCAGCAGGCGCAGGCTGTAGTCCGAATAGAAGGTCAGCCGCATGCGTCGATTTATCCTGTTTATAAGGAGTATCTGTGATATTGCTTTAGAGGGCCCAAGGCAATAGTTTCCACATGCCGCGCGACGCGCCTCGGGAGCCTCGGATCATGGCCTCAAACAATCCTCTCCGCCAGCCCGTTCATCCGGGTATCGACGAGGCGATGGTCGAACGGCTGGTTCACGCCTTTTATGCCAAGGTCCGCGCGGACAAGGACATCGGTCCCATTTTCAATCGCGTCATCGGCGACAACTGGGATGTTCACCTGTCCCGGATGTGTGACTTCTGGTCGTCGGTCATGCTGATGAGCGG
>DASTRG010000280.1:0-3235 GCA_035761325.1 Rhizomicrobium sp.
GCACAGGCTGCGCCTGGCGGTCGGAAACGGGCTGACCGCCGATGTGTGGGAGGCCTTTCAGCGGCGTTTCGCGGTGCCCCGCATCCTGGAATTCTATGCCGCCACGGAAGGCAATTTCTCGCTTTACAATGTGGAGGGCAAGGTCGGCGCCATCGGCCGCATTCCCCCTTTCCTGGCCCATCGCTTCGCCACCGCCCTGGTGAAATTCGACGATGCCTCCCAGGCGCCGGTGCGCGGGGCGGATGGATTCTGTATTCCCGTCGCACGCGGCGAAATCGGCGAGGCGATCGGCAGGATCGCGGGCGGCAATGCCGGCTTCGAGGGTTACACAGATCCCGGCGCCAGCGACAGGAAGATCCTGCGCGACGTGTTCAAGCGGGGCGACGCCTGGGTGCGCAGCGGCGATCTGATGCGGCAGGATGCCCAGGGCTTCTTCTATTTCGCCGACAGGATCGGCGATACCTTTCGCTGGAAGGGCGAGAACGTCTCCACCACCGAAGTCGCCGCGGTGGCGGCCTGTGCGCCCGGCGTGAAGGGGGCCGCGGTCTATGGCGTGCCGGTGCCGGGCCAGAGCGGCAAATGCGGCATGGCCGCGCTGGAAGTCGCGGAGGATTTCGATGCCGCGCGCTTTCATGCCCATTGCGCGGCGCGCCTGCCCGGCTATGCGCGGCCGGTCTTCCTGCGCCTTGTCGCCGGCCTGTCCTTCACCGACACCTTCAAGCAGAAGAAGCAGGCGCTGGCCAAGGACGGCTTCGACCCCGCCATCGTCGCCGATGCGCTGATGGCCGATACCGGCGACGGCTACAAGCCGCTGGATGGCGCGCTTTACGCGCGGATCAGCACCGGCCTTATCCGCCTTTGAGCCCGGCGTTCGGGCACGGGCAATTGCACCGCATAACGGATTTCGGCCCCAATGATGCGCATCGCCTCGCCCGCGTAGGGGATCATGCGCGGCATGCAATAGAAATAGTGGATCATGCCCGGATGCGTGCGCCCATGCACGGGCACGCCGAAACCGCCCAGCCGCTGCGCATAAGCCTCGCCCTCGTCGCCAAAGGGATCGAACTGGCCCGTATGGATGTAAGCCGGCGGCAGATCCTCGAATTCCTCGGCGCAGAGGGGCGACAGGCGCGGGTCGGCCAGATCATGGCCGGGCGGGACATAGAGTTCCAGGTCGCGGCTGAGCGTCTCGCCGTCCAGAAAATAACCTTCGCTCAGCTCGCGGCGCGAAGCGGCTTCGCCATGCACATCCAGGATCGGGCAGACCAGAAGCTGGAAGGCAATGGCCGGCGCGGGCTGGCCCCGGCGCATTGCGTCGCGCGCGATGCGGCATACCACCGCCGCCAGGGTGCCGCCCGCGGAGTCGCCGGCGACGCCAAGCCGCCTGGCGTCGACGCCGAATTCGCGCGCATGGGCGAAAACATGGGAGAGCGCGGTGCAGGCATCGGACAAGGCGAAGGGAAAGGGATGTTCGGGCGCCAGACGATAGTCCACCGCGATCACGCGACAGCCCGTCTCGTTGGCCAGGCGCCGGCAGAAGCCGTCATGGGTTTCGAGGCTTCCGGCCACCCAGCCGCCGCCATGGAAAAACACGATCCCCGGAAGCAGGCGCTGGGGCATCTCCAGGGGCGAATAGGTGCGCAGGGTGATGTGCCCGTCGCTGACGCGCAGCAGACGGTCGCGCACGCCGCCGATCGGCGTGGTGCCCGGAGGATCGACCAGTTCGGCCAGGCTGGTCAGGGCACGGCGGCGGTCTTCCGCATCCCCATAGCGGCCGCGGCTTTGCCCCGCGGCGGCCAGCATTTCCAAAAAGCGTCTCGCGTGGCGATCCAGCGGCATGGCGGCTTTCGCTATGAACAGGTGCAAATGTCTCAGGCCGCCCTGGCAGTGATCGAGACAAGCTTCTCGATGGCGGCCACGGTGTCGAAATTCTCGGGCGTCATGGCGCTTTGGGGAACCTCGATGTCGAACTCCGCTTCGATCGCCAGCATCAGGTTGACCATGTCCAGCGAGGTCAGGCCGGCGTCGCGCAGATTGTCGCCGCGGGCGGGACTGGCGGCGACGCCGCGCTTCAGCAGCATGCGGGCGGCGATTGCGGTAATGCGTTCGGTAGGCGACATCAAGGGCTCCGCGGGACGGATGCCAATCTAGGCCGCCAGGCGTAAATCATTGGTTGCGCGGATACTCCACACCGCGTTTTACGCTTTGCTTACCATGATGGGGCCGGTTCATCCTTGTTTCAGATTTGACCGATAATCTCGGCGCCAGATTCCGGCCCAGCTTCCAGCCAAGAGCGCGCATCATGCCGAACATTGCCCAGTCGATCGTCAATCATGACGACCAATCCCCGCTTGCGGAGAGCCTGACGGAACGGGCCTCGCGCGCCGCGGCCGTGGCCGCCGAGCACGCCGGCGCAGTGGACAGCCAGGCGCGCTTTCCCCAGGAGGCCCTGGACGCGCTGAAGCGGGAAAGGATGCTTGGCATCATGGTGCCTGCGGCGATGGGCGGCGAGGAGGCGAGTGTCGGCGATGTCGTCGACATCTGCTATGCGCTGGGCCGTGCCTGCTCCTCGACCGGCATGATCTTCGCGATGCACCAGGTGAAGGCGGCCTGCATCGTTCATCACGGCATGGAAAGCGCATGGCACCGCGACTTCATGCGCCGGATGGTCGAGCAGCAGCTGCTGCTGGCGTCCTCGACGACCGAGGGCAAGGGCGGCGGCAATGTTCGCGCTTCCGAAGCGGCGGTTCAGGCCGCCGACGAGCGCATCCTTCTGGTGCGCGACGCCAGCGTGATTTCCTATGGCGAGCAGGCCGACGCGGTGGTGACCACCGCGCGCCGCGAGCCGCAGGCAGACGCCAGCGACCAGGTCCTGGTGGTGTTCGAGAAGAAGAAGTACGTGCTGGAAAAGACCGGCGGCTGGGACACGCTGGGCATGCGTGGCACCTGCAGCGCCGGCTTCAGCCTGAAAGCGATGGGAAGTCCTGCCCAGATCATGCCGGTGCCGTATGCCGTCATTCACAGCCAGAGCATGGTGCCCAGCGCCCACCTGATGTGGTCGGGGGTATGGGCGGGCATCGCCGCGGGGGCGGTGGAGCGGGCGCGCAAATTCATGCGCAAGGCCCAGCGCAGCGGAAGCCTGCCGCCCGGCGTGCCGCATTTCGTCGAGGCCCAGGCGAACCTGCGCTCCCTGCGTGCCCTGATCGGCGCCATGCTGGCGCGCCATGAAGCCTGC
>DASTRG010000281.1:0-5138 GCA_035761325.1 Rhizomicrobium sp.
TACGGCATAACCCTGCTGGAAGGCTATGGCGTGACGGAAGCCTCGCCGGTCGTGGCCGCAAACCAGGTCGAGGCCAACCATCCCGGCACGGTGGGCCGGCTGATGGCCGGGATGGAAACGCGGCTGGAGCCGGTGGAAGGAATCTCCGGCGCCGGGCGGCTTCTGCTGAAGGGGCCCAACATCATGCTGGGATACATCCGGGCCGAGGCGCCAGGCCACATCGTGCCCCCGCAAGACGGCTGGTATGACACGGGCGATGTCGTTTCGATCGACGACGAAGGCTTCATCGCCATCCGCGGCCGCCTGAAGCGTTTCGCCAAGGTCGGCGGCGAGACGGTGTCGCTGGCGGTGGTCGAAAACATCGCCGCTGCCCTGTGGCCGGACCACACGCACGCCGCCGTCGCGGTGCCGGACGGGCGCAAGGGCGAGCAGATTGTGCTGGTGACCGATGCGCCGGATGCGCGCCGCGTGGACCTGATCGGTTGGGCGCAAAATCACGGCGTCACCGAGCTTGCGGTGCCGCGCCACCTGTTAACCCTGGAAAACATACCCGTGCTTGGCACGGGAAAGATCGACTATGGCCGCGTGGAGAAATTCGCGCGTGCGAAATTGCAAAACTGATCTTTACAACCTGCGCGTCCAGTGTCCTAATTAGGCACATAATAGGGGCTGGGGTAATGCGACATATCTGGGGAGGCATCGCGCTTTGCGCGATGTGCGGCCTGCTGGCCGCCTGTACACAAACAAGCACCAAGCTGGCAGAGGCCGCGCCGATCACATGGAGCGATCAGTCAGGCAAGCGCGTCATCCTTGTCGATCCGGATGTCGAACTGAGCGAGCTGACCGCGGGCGGCATGACCGAAGCACGGGCCGACTGGACGGCGACCGGCAAGACCTTCATCAGGGACGACATCGCTTCCAGCCTTCAGGCAAAGGGCATCAGCCTGGTCAGCATGGATGCATTGACCGACCGGCATGAAGTGCAACTCGTCAAGCTGCATGGCGCGGTGGGCCTCTCGATCCTGCAGAACGCGCTGCTGAACCTTCCCACCAAGGCCAAGAAATTCGACTGGACCCTGGGTCCCGGCGTCGCAGCGATCCGCGATCATTATCACGGCGATTATGCCCTGTTCGTTTTTGTCCGCGATTCCTACACGACCGCGGGCCGGGCGCTGGTAATGCTGGGGGCGGCCATGCTGGGCGTCGGCATCCAGGGCGGGCAGCAGGTCGGTTTCGCCTCGCTGGTCGACCTGCACACGGGGCGTATTGTCTGGTTCAACCGCCTTGCCAGCAGCTCCGGCAGCCTGAAAGAGGCCAAGGGCGCCCAAGCCACGGTGCAAAACCTGCTGAACGGCATTCCGTTGTGAGCTGTTCAGTGACCCGCCGGCGCGTCACGGCGCTGGCAGCCGGACTGTGCATGCTTGCCGTAGGCGGCGCCAGTGCCGCAGACCGCTACACGATGCCCCCGCCGGGCTATCACCCCGACCTGTCGACCGACGAAGCAGGGCTATGGATGCAGGTCGACAAGGCGGAAACCGACATCAAGAACTCGCCAACCCTGGTGCATGACGAAAAGCTGAACACTTATGTCCGCGGGCTGGTGTGCGAACTGGCTGGCGATTTCTGTCCCTCGATTCGCGTCTATGTCGTCGAGAATCCTCAGTTCAATGCCTTCGCAATGCCTAATGGCGCGGTCGTGGTTTACACGGGCCTTCTGCTGCAATGCGAGAACGAAGCCCAACTGGCCTTCGTGCTCGGGCATGAAATCACGCACTATCTGCATCGGCACACCCTCGCGCATCTGCGGATGATGGTGAACACCACCGGCTTCCTGGCGGTATTCGGCCTGGCCGCGGCCGGCGCAGGCGTCGGCTTTCTCGGCGCACTGGCAAACGGCGCCGGCGTCGGCGCGATCTTCCGCAATTCGCGCGATGAAGAACGCGACGCCGACGACAACGGCTTCAGGCTGGCGACTGCGTTCGGCTACGAGCCGGCGCAGGCAAGCGCCATCTGGCGCTTCATGGCGGACCAGGAGGGCGCGCGCCCCAAAGGCTCGCCCAGCCTGTTCCTGGCCGACCATCCTCAAAGCAAGGAACGCATGGCGACAATGGAAAAGGCGGCCTCGGTCGCGGAACCGGCGCGCAACGACTGGAAGGTGAATGCCGACACTTTTCATGCAGCGACGGCCGGTTTCATCGCGCGCTGGTCCGAAGACGAGCTCAGCCTGAACCGCCCGGACGAAAGCATCCTGATCTTTCGCCGGCTGGCCGCGAACAACCCTTCCGAGGGGCTTTATCGCTACGCCCTGGGCGAATCCTATCGCCGCCGCAACGGCAAGACTGACGGCGCGGCCGCGCAGGAGGCGTTCCGGGGCGCGTTGGATTGCCCGGATGCGCCTGCCGAAAGCTGGCGCGGGCTGGGTCTTCTGGCCATGAAGGCAGGCGACAAGGTCACGGCGCGCGACGCCTTCTCCCATTACCGCACGGCCCTGCCCGGCGCGGGAGACAAAGCCATGATCGATTTCTATATGAGCCAATTGTGAGGGGAACCATGAAATCGGCGGTACGGACGGTTGTTGCCTGCCTTGTTTTTGCGGCCGCGGGATGCGCGCCTGTCACCCTGGTCGATGCGGGCCGCCCCGTCGATGTGGGCGACGGCACCAGCGTGACGCCGCAGATCGCCTGGAACCAGATCAAAAGTGACGGCAGGGTGATCTGGACGCAGAACGGGCCCAATGTGGATCGCATCGATTTTGTCATGGGCGTCAAACCCGGGGCGCCGCTCATGGCCTTGCCGGCACGATCCAGGCAGGGGGTGGCGACCTATGAAGCGTCGATGCTGCCCAACGATATCGAGGATCTGGTCGTCGGCACCCTGCAGAAACAGGGCTATGCGAATGTGCGCGCCTCCAGCCTTGCGCCCTGCCCGCTCGGCGCCGGGCAGGGTTTCTGCTTCGATCTGGCGTTCGCCACCAGTGACGGGCTGGAGATGCAGGGCAAGGTCGCCGCTCTCAAGCGGAGCGAGTCGCTGGACATGGTGGAATTCATGGCCCCCAGCGAATATTACTATGCGGAGCTGTCGCCCGCGATGGGCCGCATCCTGGCCTCCATGGCCCGCAAGTAGCGGCCGCGGCCGAAGACGCAGCCCGCAGAGGCAGCGACCAACGGGAAGGCTTCACGGGTGGATAATGGAAGTTGAGCAGCGGCGCTCCCTGCTTGAGAAGCACTTCGATTATCTGGCGTTGGCGCCGGCCGCGGCGGCACTTTGTTATCCCTTCCTTCTTAAGGCATTCCATGCCGTCGTCGGCACGCCATCCGTAACACCGCCACCCATTGCGGTCCTTGGCGCGATCATCATCCTGGCGCTCGCGTTCCTCGTGCCGGTTTTCGGTATCGCGATGGCCCTGCGTCCCTCTGCCGGCACCGGGGCGAGGCGGCTGGCTTATATCAGCGTGGCCGCACCGACGCTCTATGTCTTTCTCGGCGTCGTCCAGGCGCTGGTTCACAGTCGCATTGCCGACGAAATCGTCTGGTGCGTGATCTGGCTCGCGATCGCGACCTGGTCACAGCTTGCGCGCAATCCCGACATTGCCGCCACACCGCCGATTGGACGCTGGCGCGTCGTCCACGGGCTGACTGCCACGATCCTGATCCTTTATGTGTCGTTCCATATCATCAACCACCTTTTCGGCCTGGTCGGCCCCGGCGCGCATGCGGCTGTCATGAAGATCGGCCGCGTGGTCTACCGCTCCGCCCTGGGGGAGCCGGTCTTGGTGGCCGCCATGCTTTTCCAGATCGG
Organism: Rhizomicrobium sp.; assembly: GCA_035761325.1. Classification (GTDB taxonomy): domain Bacteria; phylum Pseudomonadota; class Alphaproteobacteria; order Micropepsales; family Micropepsaceae; genus Rhizomicrobium. Next base: position 3,799 of record DASTRG010000281.1, read on the forward strand.
CACGGGCCTCTATCTGGCATGGCGCTGGAGCGCGGCCGCCCAGCCCTTCCACCGGACATTCCAGGTCGCCTCGGGCGTCTATCTCTCGCTGTTCATCCTCGGGCACATGAACTCGGTCTTTATCTATGCCCGGCGTTTCCTGGGCATTCAGACCGATTGGAATTTCGCGATCGGCGCGCCGACAGGGCTCATCCATGACGCCTGGAACATCCGGCTGCTGCCGCACTATGCTCTCGGCGTTTTCCTTGTGCTGGGCCACATCACTTCGGGCCTGCGCGTGGTGCTGATCGCCCACGGCGTTGCTCAACGCACTGCCGGCCGTATTTGGGGCGCCGGTGTCGCGTTGAGCGCCATTGTCGCGGCGGCGATCATCGCCGGAATGTGCGGAGTGAGGATCGGCGCGCCGGCGTTGTGACATGCAAAGCTGGAGGGCCTTACGCCCCCCTCAAGGCCCCCCCAAAGTTCGGGCGGGATTTGGCCGGTTTAGAGCCAAAAAGCTGGGTAAATCCAAGTCTTGCTCCGATCGGGCGACTATCGCTCTTGACAATCACTCGCAACTGAACCATTTTCAGTGCGCCTGAGACTATCTCTCACCTGGACAGCTTGGATGATCGTCTGTGTCTGCAATAGGCTGAACGACCAGCGCATTGGCGCCGCCATCATGGATGGGGCACCCTGCGCCGACGAGGTCTACGCACGCTGCGGCGTGAGAAAGAATTGCGGACGATGCCAGGAAACGATCGAGGCAATGCTGGAAGAAAAGCGCAACGCGCTGGCGCAGGCGGCGGAGTAGCGCCCGGTCCCGAACCCCACGCCTCGCTTGCCGGCGACGTCGATGTCATCGCCTTCCTCAACAAGGTTCTCAAGAACGAACTGACGGCGATCAATCAGTATTTCCTGCATTCGCGCATGCTGGCCGATTGGGGCCTCAGCGAATTCGCGCGCAAGGAATACGAAGAATCCATCGATGAGATGAAGCACGCCGACAAGCTGATCAAGCGCATCCTGTTCCTCGGTGGGTTGCCCAACCTGCAGGACCTGGGCAAGCTGATGATCGGCGAAAATGTGCGCGAAGTGATCACCTGCGACCTGTCGCTGGAAACCCGCGCTCTTCCCGACCTCAAGATGGGGATTTCCCATTGCGAGAACATCAAGGACTATGTCAGCCGCGAATTGTTCTTGGATATCCTGGAGAGCGAGGAAGAGCATATCGACTGGCTCCAGACCCAGATGCGGCTGATCGAGCAGATGGGGATCGAGAATTTCGTCCAGCTCCAGACCCGCCCCAATCAGAGCGGCGTGTCCTAGAAAGCCTTTCGCGCCGTGAGACCGGGCGTTTC
>DASTRG010000282.1:0-2083 GCA_035761325.1 Rhizomicrobium sp.
AACCGGCTGGTGCCCGCGCTGTTCCTGGGGACCGCGCTGTCGATCTCCTCGATCAAGATCGTGGCGACCGTGGTGCGCGAGATGAACTTCATGCGCCGCAACCTGGGGCAGATCATTGTCGCAACCGCCATCATGGAAGACACGGCCGGCTGGGTTATCATCGCCATCACCTTCGGCCTTGCGGGCACGGGCGGCAGCAGCATCGACTGGCTGGACGCGGGAAAGACCCTGGCCGGCGTCGCGCTGTTCATGGCGTTCTGCCTGACCGCCGGCCGCTGGCTGGTGTTTGCCGCCATCCGCTGGGCCAATGACAATTTCCGCAGCGAATTTCCCGTCATCACCATGATCCTGGTGCTGATGGGCGGCTTTGCCCTGATCACCCATCTTCTGGGCGTGCGCGACGTGCTGGGCGCCTTCATGGCGGGGGTGCTGATCGGGGAATCTCCCATCCTGACCACCCACATCCAGCAGCAGCTTCGCGGCATGATCGCCGCTTTTTTCATGCCGGTATTCTTCGCCCTGTCGGGCCTGTCCGCCGATCTCACCATCCTCAAGAGCGCCGAACTCGCGCTGGCGACCGCCGGGCTGGTGGCCATCGCCAGCATCGGCAAATTCTCGGGCGCCTTTGCCGGCGCGATGTTGGGGCGGCTGTCATGGCGCGAGGGCGTCGCGCTGGGCTGCGCCATGAACGCGCGCGGTTCGACCGAGGTGATCGTTGCCTCGATCGGCCTGTCGATGGGCGCGCTGACAGGGGACCTCTATACCATGATCGTGACGATGGCGCTGGTCACCACCATGGCGATGCCGCCCATGTTGCGCGCGGCGCTGGCGGCAATCCCGATGACCCCCGCCGAAGAAACCCGCATCGAGCGTGAGTTGCTGGATGCGCGCGGTTTCGTGCCCGGCCTTGAGCGGTTGCTGCTGGCGGCTGACGACAGCCGCGCCGGACGCATGGCTGCGCGCCTCGCCGGACTGCTGGCGGGTCCGCGCGGCATGCCGGTCACGATCCTGCGGATGGACGCTGACCTGCGCGAGGCGGCTGGTGAAGAGGCAACCGGCGGCGTCGGCGGCGGGACGCCGCCCGCAAAGATCGAGAAGGAACCCGGCACGAAAGGCCATGCCGAGCGCGCCGCGTCCAGCGAGGAGGAGCGCAAGGAGATCACCGGTGCCCAGGCGCGCAAGTCCAGCGGCGCGGAGCTGCGCGAGGACCCGCTGGCGCGCGAAGTGGCCACGGGCGCGCGGCGCGGCGCTGCCAAGGTGATCGAAGACGCTGCCGAACCCGATCCGGAGAATGTGCATCTGACCCAGCTCGTCCCGGTGGATGCGCCCGCCGATGTCGTGCGCGACGAGGGGCGCAAGGGCTATGACCTTCTCTTCATCGGGCTGGAGGGCGCGGTGCGCGAGGATGGCGGCTTCTCTCCCCGGGTGACCCGCATCGCCGCCGGGTTCGAAGGGCCATTGGCGGTTCTGGCGCACTTCGGGCAGAAGGCACGCCCGCTAGGACCGCGCAGCCGCATCCTGGTGCCCGTCAACGGATCGGGGCCGTCGCGCCGCGCCGCCGAACTGGCCTTTGCCCTGGCACGGGGCACGCGCGCCAGGGTCCAATGCCTGTTCGTGTCCCAGACCGATGGCCGCTCGCGGACTCGCGTGCGCGAGGAAGGCGTGCTGCGCGACATGGCCGAATTGGCGGAGCGCTATGACGTTGCGCTGGGTACCAACATCTCGCCGCGCGCCGAAGCGGGCCAGGCCATCGTGCGGGAGGCCCGGCGCGGTTATGCCATGATCGTGATGGGGGCCAGCGCGCGGCCGGGCGACGAGCTTTATTTCGGCAATACCGCCAACGCGGTGCTGCAGGGCACCGTCCTGCCGCTACTGATACTGGCGTCCTGATCCACCTGTTCCGGCTTCAGCGTGCATTGAAGAGCCTGTCACCCCTCCAGCCAGTGCAGCGAGAACAGGCGCTCCTCGTCGGTCCACACCGCGCGGGGGGCAAAGCCGGCATGCGCCGCCAGTTCGCGGAAGGCCTCTATTGTGTATTTGTGACTGTCCTCGGTGTGGATCGCCTCGCCCTGGGCGAGTTCGA
>DASTRG010000283.1:0-8831 GCA_035761325.1 Rhizomicrobium sp.
CCTGGGCGATCGAAGCCAGCTGCAGCGGCGAAAGCTGCTTGACGCTCTGCTGGAACAGAAGGCGGGCGACGATCTCGTCCTGCGGCAGCGGCGGCGCGCTGGACAGCGTGATTTTCGGCGCCGAGGCATAGCCGGTGACCGCGAGCGTGGCGGTCACGCCGCCTGAGGTGGTACGCGCCTCGAAATCAAGCCGGGGATCCATCCGGCGGCGCACCCCGGTGCCGTCGAAGGTCACGGTGCCGGAATCGAATTGCAGCGTCTGGCCGCCCAGGCTGTATTCGCCGCGCACCATGCGGAAGCGTCCATCGATCAGGGGCAGGGACGTGGTTCCGGAAAGACGCATGTCGCCGCCCATGACCGCATCGACGCCGTGGCCGCGCACGAAGATGGGTCCCGAGGTGCGGACCGCCACATCGAGCGCGATGCGGCTGGCCGACGACGGCGGCGGCGGCGGTGGCGCCTGGCCCCGGCGGCGCACATTCAGCACCGCGACTTCGGGTGGGAAGTTTTCCGGCAGGTTGATCTCGCCGCGCGTGATGTCGATCTTCCCCGACAGGTTCAGCACGTTTTCCAGTTCGCCCTTCACCGCCAGGTCGCCCGAGATGGTGGCGGTGAAAAGGTCGCTGACAATGGGGCGCGCATTGGTCGCGCTGAAGGCCATGTTCACCGGCAGGCCGCGCGCCGCCAGGTCGATGCTGCCGCTGCCCAGGATGGTGCCCGGCCCGGCCTTGCCGCTGAGCCGGGCGATGGTAAGGCGCGTGCCTTCGGCCTTGAGGCTGGCGGCGATGTCGTGCACGCGCATGCCGCGGGCATAGTCCTGGAACTCGCCACCCGAAAGCTCCGCGCCGCCGCTGGCAAGCGGATTGCGCGCCGTCCCTGCAATCTGGCCGTCGATGGCAAGAACGCCGCGCGCGCGCCGCCCGCCGGGCATCAGGATGGGATCGAGCAGGGCCAGGTCCAGCCGCCCCTTGGCGTGAAGCATCATCGCGCCGCCCGCTGCCAGCGGCGCACGGCCGGTGAGCACCAGGTCCGCAGAATTTCCCGCGCGGATGCCTGCATCGATGCCGGCATGGTCGCCTTCCAGCGCGATGTCCGCCTTCACTTCCGCGGCGGGAACGCCCCTGCCGGTGGCGGCAGCCGCCAGGTTGCGCACAGCCAGAGCGATATGGCCGGTCGGCGCGGCGGCCGCGCCGGTCAGCGCGAGATCGGCGGAAATCGTCCCGCGCGGGCCGACGGCAGGCATCAGGCGGGGAATGTCTTCCAGCTTCACGCCGCTGACCTTCGCCTGCAGCGCCAGGGTGGGCGCGAACCGGCCCGATGCGGTGATGGTGCCGCCGGCCAGACGCGCCGCCAGGTGGTCGATGGAAAGGCCCTGGGCGTAGGAAACGGTCGCCGGTTCATCCAGGGCCAGCACGCCGCCGCGCCATTGGCCCTTCAGGGCCGTAAAAGCCAGCTTGCGCGATGGCATGTCCAGTTTGACGGAAGCGGAAAGCGCGGCGGGTTCGCCAACCTCGTCTTTCAAATCCATCGCCAGGTCGGCGTCGAGACTGCCCGGCGGACCGCTTGCCTTGAGGGTGCCGTCGCCGGTGAAGCCTGCCGCGCCGATGCCATGGGCTTGCGCCTCCAGCACCAGAACCGGCTTGCCGAACAGATCCGAGGCGCTGCCTTGCGCCGAAAGTGTCGCCAGTTTCGTTTCGCCGGCGGCGAGCCCGGTAATCCGCAGGCCGAAACGGGCATCGCCGGCCTTGCCGCGCGCGGCCAGCGTGGCGTCGGCCTCGATTGCGCCGGACAGGGCCGCGCCGGTGAAGGGCGCGATGTCGTCCAGCCTGGCCAGCGCCAGGTGAAGGGTTCCCTGTGGCGGCGCCTTTTCCGGCAGGACGAGCCGGGCGCCGGCGTCCAGCGACTTCCATCGCGCAGCGAGGACAAGCTGGCGGCGCGTCTTGTCCGCCAGCGTGACCAGCAGATTGAGCGGTCCGTCATTCAGTATGCCGTTCGCGCTCAGGCGCGCCTTCTGCGGCACGGGCAGGCCATCGGCCGAGATGGAGAGCGCGATGCGGTGCCGGGCAAAACCCGCCGCCGCCAGACTCGCTTCGCCCTCGCCCCTGACGGCGGCGGTTTCCAGCGGGCCGTTGACGGTGCCATGCAGCGACAGCCTGCCCTTCAGCGTTTCGGCAAGGCGCGACACATCCGGGAACGTGATGGCGGCGCGATAGGCCAGGACACCTTTCTTCAGCGTGCCGGCCAGTTCGCTGGAAACCGCCTGGCCCTTGAAGACAAGGCGCGACCGCAGGATGTCGCTGCCCTGGACAACCGCGCTGACGGAAAGTTCGGCATGGCCCAGAAGCCGCGCCGCCACATCCGTGCCTTTTGCGTCCAGCGTTCCTTGCGCCCCCAGCTCGAGGCCGGAACCGGCAACGCCCGCGGCCAGGTGAAGATGGCCGCTGCCGGACAGATCCATGTTGCGGCGGACCGTAAAGGGCGCCAATGAGGGAATCGTCAGGTCCGCCGACACGGCCAGCGCGCCCGCGGTGCTTGCCTGGCCTTTCAGGCTTGCGAACGGATGATCCAGCACGAAGGTGACCGGTCGCGTCCTTGCCGCCAGGTCGGCATGGGCGGACAGCCTGACCGGCGCGTGAGCGAAAAGATCGGGCGCGTCGCCGGGGATCATCACGCCTTCGGCGGTGCCCTTCACCTCGACGCCGCCGCCCGCGCCTTGTGCATCCAGCACAAGCCGGTCCGCGGCGATGCCGTCAAAGTGCGCGCCCGCCAGGTCCAGATGCGCGTCGATGCGCGGCTGGCGGAAAGAGCCGTGGAAATGGCCTTCCGCCGACAGCGATTGCCAGGCAATCTGCGCGTTGGGCGCCATGGCCGGAGCGCGGGCGCGAAAGTCCAGGTCCGCACGCGCGCCGGAAAGCTGGATGATGCCCTGGCCCGCCGCTTCAAGCGCACCGATGGAAGCCGCCAGCGAAACGACATTCTTCGCCGCATCACCCCGCGCCTCGGCCGCGACATTGACCGGCCCCAGCCCCGGCAGGCCCAGGAGCGTGCCCAGGATTCCGTCCGCACCTTCACGGATCGCAATGCGGCCGCGCGCGACGTCGTGAACGATGCCGCCGTCGATCCGGTAACGGTCCGCATTGTCCAGCCGGGCGATCGCAAGGTCGGCCGACAGATCGTGCAACGAGAGGTAACGAAGCCTGCCTTCGGCCGAGAGCGAAACAGCGCGTCCGGCGAGCGCGGCGGCCACATCGATGCGCGCCGCCAGATGGGCTATGTCGATGCCCGGACCTTCGCCTTGCGAGGTGGACGGCAGCGGCCGCCTGAGCACCGCGATCCGGGCGGCGCGCACATCGTCGATGTCGATATGGTTGAAGACGGCGGAGAGCGCCGACCAGTCCAGGCGTATGTCTTCGGCGGTAAGCCAGACGCCCTTGCTGTCGGCGACCGTCACCCGCGCGGCGGTGAGATGATTTGGGAAGAAGCCGCCAAGTCCGGTGATGCGCACGGTGCCGCCGGAGAGCACGCCGACAAGGCGCGCCACCAGCGAAAGTCCGGGCGGGGTATAAAAAAGAAGCCCCAGCAGCAGGAGCAGGGCCGCCGCTGCCGCCGCCATCGCAATCAGGATTTTGCGCCCGCGGGTCATCAGAAAGCCTGCCCCAATCCGATATAGATCTCGAACGCGCTGCCGCCGCGCATGCGATTGAGCGGAACCGCCACATCCAGCCGCACCGGGCCGATTGACGTGTAATAGCGCGCGCCGACACCGGCGCCCACACGCAGCGCGCCGCTGAACGGCGCGCCGCCGGCGCTGGCCTGTCCCGCATCGACGAACAGGGCCGCGCCCCACTCCTCGCCGATGCGCTGGCGCCATTCCACCGACGCCGCATCCACCGATTTGGCGCCGACCGGATCGCCGTTGGCAAATTGCGGTCCGATGGACTGATAATCGAAGCCGCGCACCGTGCCGCTGCCCCCGGCATAGAGGCGCTGGTCGGGCGGGACCGACAGGTTGGAGCCGCCCAGGATAGTCGCGACCAGCGCGCGCAGCGCCAGCACCGAGCGGCCATCGCCCGAAACATCGAAATATGTCGAACCGCCCAGCTGCACCGGCAGGAACAGAAGGTTGCTGTCGCCCAGCGATTGGGTCGGGGCAAGCGTCAACGCCGCGCGCAGGCCATGGGTGGGATCGACCAGCGCGGCCGCATTGCCGGTGCTGTCGTAATTCACGCTGACCGGCAGCGCGATCAACTGATAGAGCCGGGCGGCTCCCTGCTGGGTCACCTCATCGTGCATGAGCGACAGGCCCGCGCTGCCGCTCCACAGGGGCGAGAATTTCCGGCGCACATAGGCCGCGACAGTCTGCGCGGTCTGGTCATACGCATCGAGCTGCTGCTTGAGGCCCGACAGGTTGAGCTCCAGCGCCTGGCCCGGTTCCTCGAAGAACCAGGGCTGGACATATTGCGCGACCAGATTGTAGCCCAGCCCGGCGCTGGCGGTGCCAAGGCCCGTGCCGGCCGCCGTCAGGTTGAGCTGCTCGCCATTACCGAAAAGGTTGCGGTGCGACCAGCTCACCGACAGGCTGACGCCAAGGTCGGTGGAATAATTGCCCGACAGGGTCACCGCGTGCTGCGCGCGCTCCTGCACGTCGAAGGTCAACGGCATGCGGCCGTCGGCGTCGAGCTTTTCGGCGGCGCGGACATTGACCCCGGAAAACACGCCCAGCCCTGCCAGCGCCTGGCGCGCCGCCTCGATCCGGCTGGGACGATAGAGATCGCCGGTCCGGACACTCAGGGCCTGGCGGGCGAAAGACTGGTTCACCTCTTTCAGGCCCTCGAAATGGATGGCGCCGATGCGGACCTTTTTTCCCGGCGCCAGGGTATAGGTCACGTCGATGGTGTGGGCACCGTCGTCGGCGGTGGCCTGCGGCCCATCGACCTTCGCCAGCGCGTAGCCCTCTTCCTGCAGCCGGGCCAGCAGCAGGACCTGTGCATCCAGGATGTCGCGCGCCACGGCCGGGTCGCCTTCGGCAATGTTCAGCGCCGCGCGGACGCCGTCGGGCACGGCGCCCTTAAGAGTGATCGTGCCGATGTGATAGAGCGGACCGGGCGTCACCGCCGCGCGGACGGTGACGGTGCCGCCGGAGGGCGCGTCGTCCAGCGCCGCGGCCAGGGCCGGATCGTCCAGCGGCTTGCCGTCAATGGTGATGGCCACCTGGTTCTGGTAGTAGCCGAAACTGTCCAGGGCGGTCTGAAGGCGGGGCACATCCTCGCGCGCGCGCGCGATCAGCGCGAAGGGCGAAACCGCCCCCTTGCCGTTCAGCGCGGCAAGCTGGGCGCTGGCCGCCAGGGTTGCCTGCACGTCGCCCGAAGCGCCCGCGATCTGAAAATCGTAATGCTGGATGTCCGCGGCCCGCGCCCCGCCGTGGCACAGCAGGAGCAGGGGCACAAAAAACCACTTTGGAACTTTACGTAAGACCATATCCGTCCAGTCTGCCCGCTGGGACGGCAGGCCCGCAATGGTGTCACCCGATTATCGCAATGCGCTGTCCGACCGGCACCGAACGGAGGACCACGCCGCCTTGACCCGGATGTGGCCGGCTTGTCTAGTGAAAGACGGGATCGTTCATCGGGACTGGGAATGGTGTATCGCGTCGCCAAGCTGGACGTGTTGCGCTGGCTGGACGGCATCGTACCGGCCTGGGCCGCGGGACTGGCCTGTGTCGTGCTGGGCGTCGGGGTTGCGGCGGTGATGCGGGCCGCCACGGACCTGATCTTTCCGGGCGCGGCACCGTTCGCCTTCATCTATCCCGCTGTGCTGCTGGCCACGCTGGCGGGCGGCTGGCTTTCGGGCGTGGGCACGCTGGCCGTGTCCCAGATCCTGGCATGGCAGTTCGTTCTGCCCAAGAACGTTATCCTGGCCGATCATCCCGATCAGAAGATCGCCGCCACCGTTGTGGTGGGCATCACCTGCATGGCGGTAATCGCGGTGGGCGAAGGCTTCCGCCGCGCCGCGCGCCAAATGCTGGAATCGCGCGACGACAAGCTGAGGGAGCGCGAGCTTCTCTATCGCGAATTGCAGCACCGGGTCAGCAACGACTTCGCCATCGTGGGCAGCCTGCTGGATCTGCAGCGGCGGCGCAGCAACAACCCCGAGGCACGCGACGCGCTGGAGCAGACCATGAGCAGGGTACGCTCCGTCGCCCGCATTCACCGGCATCTCTATGCCGTGCCGGGGACCGAGCAGGTGCAGTTGGAGCATTACCTGACGGAACTGTGCGACGGGCTGCGCGACGCCGTGCTGCCGCCCGCCGGGATAGCGCTGATCTGCGAAAGCGCGCCGGTCATGATGCCGCGCGAGCGCGCCCTGTCGGTGGGGCTTGTGGTCAATGAGCTGGTGACCAATGCCGTCAAACATGCCTTTCCCGGCGGCCGCGACGGCACCATCACGGTGCGCTTCGGGGCGGCCGGCGCGGGCTGGCGGCTGACCGTGGGCGACGATGGCGTCGGACTGGGCGAAGCCGGCACCAAGGCGGGACTGGGGCGTGGCCTGATCGACAGCTTCGTGGCGCAGGCGGGCGGCTCTCTGTCCGTCGTGGGAGGGGCAGGCACCCAGGTCTTCCTGGACCTGCCGCGGGACGCGGCGTGGCGGTGGCCGAACTGACCGGAACCCGGACTGCCGCGGCCCAGGCTGACGGGCGTTCACGGGCGCCCGAATTCATGGCAAAGGCGGCGTGACCGAAATAAAAAGCAAGCCCCGCCGCCTGCCGGCGACGGGGCTGCCCATTCGGAAACAGCCTTCGGCTAACTCAGAGGCCGCCGCCGCCCGGGCGCGGATGCATCATCCGGTCGTAGAACTGGTTGTACATCTTGTCGAATTCGGCCTTGGACATTTTGAGCTTTTCGGGATGCTCGGCCATGTACTGCCTGAAGCCGGCGAACTTCTTTTCGTCCCAGCCGCCTTCCACCGAGCCGCCATTCTTGTTGGCCAGGTTGAGCTGGAAATTGTAATCGTCGGTCAGCTTGATGAATTCGGCGGTGCTGATGGCATCTTCGGCCAGCACGGCGGGAATGATCAGCACGCCGTCACGCTTGGCCAGCACGATGTCGCCCGGCAGCACCGTGGCGCGGCCGATGCGGATTGGCACGTTGATGCCGGTCATTTCCATGTCGCGGATCGCGCTGGGATCGACGCTGCGATAGAAGCCGTTGAATCCCTTGATTTCACGATTCTCCTCCTGGTCGCGGATTGCGGCATCGAAGACGAAGCCGTTATGCGACTTGCCATAGATGCCGTTGCCCAGGTTGGAGCCGATGAGCGTGCCTTCCACGCTCTTGCCGTAGCCGTCGGCGATATAAACATCGCCTTCCTGCAGCTCGGCGATCGGCCAGCTGTTGTGGCCGCTGACCCGGCCTTCCTTTTTGCCTTCGGCGGTGATGGCCGCGGTCATGTCGGGCCGCTGGGGCATGTACTGGGCGGTGAGCGCGCGCCCGGCGAAGGGCCGGTCATCGTGCAGCATCATCCAGCCGCTTTCATATTGGTTGCGGTAGCCGTGCTGCCGCAGAAAGCCCCAAATGTCCTCTATGGTGCAGTCAACCGCGCGCTTGAGCAGGTCGTCAGGCACCTTGGGCCGGCCGTCGGGAAAGCGATCGCCCTTCCAGTCGGAGGTGTAGAACATAATCTGCTCGCGTGTCTGCTTCACCTGCGCCAGTGCCGGCCCCGACAGAGCGGTGCAGGCCATAAGCGCAACCAAAAAAATCTTCTTCATGCCAATCTCCCCAATCTTCCTGAAAACACCGCCCCGCGGCACTGCCTGGCCATCGCGGCGGCCTGAAAAAGCAAAGGGCGGCCCATGCAGGCCGCCCTTCGCCATGTCATGCGCCGGCCATTAAACCGGCATCTTGCGCTTGGTGTATTCGCGGCCCATCTGAGCCACGGCTTCGCCGCCCCGGCCCGCCGCAATCACCATGGCGCCGTCCTTGATCTGCTGGACGATGTTGTTGTGACCAGGCTCGGTCTCGGCGGCGTTGAGGAACATCACCTTGTTCTTCTTGCAGGCCGCCAGCACCTTCTGACGCACCGCTTCCATGTTGGGAAGCGCGGAGACATCCGAAACCACCTTGCCGCTGGCATCGCGCACCACGGGGTGGCCCGACAGGCCGCCATCGGCAACGCTGTGATAGCCGTTCAGCCACAGATTGTGATCGCCAGGGCCCCATTCGGCCATCGCGATGCCGGGAAGCGCCAGGGTCTGGTCCACCGTCCGGTCGGCGTAGGTGTCTTCGATTTTCACGCCGAAGAACAGTTCACCCTTGGGATTGAGCGGCCACAGGTCGGCGATGTGCTGATAGGTACCGCCGGCGACGCCCCAGATGTTGGCGGCGTAGCTGGCGCTGTTGCCGCGCAGGCCCTGCATCGCCGTCTTCGGCACGCCGGGACGGTCCTGGAAGGGATAGCGGCAGCCCATCAGGGCATAGGTTTCGATCGCCTTGGGATCGCGGGCGTGGCAGATGTGAATGCCGGTGACGCCGGTGCACAGGATCTGCTCCAGCACCCAGGTGTTGGCGCGGGCATAGGCTTCATCCAGCCCGATCACCGGCGGGGTGACGAAGGTAGCAGGGAATTTGTGACCCGACCTGGTGGGGCCGCCGTCCTTCAGGCCGCGCATGAATTCGCGCAGGTCCTTGAGGTCGAACAGGCCGTGCTCCATCTCGATGGAGATGGCGTCGGCCCAGGTCTTGGCCATCTTCTTGCCCTGCTGATAGGGATCGACGCCGGGCCCGACACCCCAGCCGGTGTAATAGATGGGCTGGCCGTCTTCCCACAGCTCGATC
>DASTRG010000284.1:0-2048 GCA_035761325.1 Rhizomicrobium sp.
CCTGGACCGGGTGAATATCGGTTTCGCGGCGCTGGAGATGAACCGCGAACTGGGTTTCTCGCCCGAGATCTATGGCCTGGCGGCGGGCATGTTCTTCTGGGGCTATTTCCTGTTCGAGGTGCCGTCCAACCTGATGCTGGAAAAGGTCGGCGCGCGGCTGTGGATGTGCCGCATCTGCGTCACCTGGGGCATCCTGTCGATGCTGACTGCTTTCGTGCAGGGGCCGGTGAGTTTCTACGTCCTGCGCTTTCTTCTGGGTGCAGCCGAAGCCGGGCTCTATCCCGGCATGGTGCTTTACATGACATACTGGTTTCCCGCTTCCAGCCGGGCGCGCTTTATCGCCATGTTCCTGGCCGGCGTGCCGCTGAGCGTGGTGATCGGTGCGCCGCTGTCGGGGTGGCTGCTGGGTGTGTCCGGCCACGGTCTGTCGGGCTGGCAGTGGATGCTGCTGCTGGAGGGTATTCCCTCGCTGGTCTTCGGCATCGCCGCGCTGTGGCTGCTGCCGGACCGTCCTGCCACAGCCAAATGGCTGACGGACGAGGAAAAGGAACTGGTGCTGGCGCGGCTTCAGGCCGAGCAGGATGCATCCCATGTGCCGGGCGGCCATCTGCACGGGCTGTGGGAGATGCTGGCCGATAAGCGCATCTGGATCCTGATGATCCCGGACTTCTCTATCGTGTTTGCGCTTTACGGCATGAACCTGTGGCTGCCGCAGATCGTCAAGGCGATGGGATTTTCCAACGTCCAGACCGGGTTCATTGTCGCGCTGCCCTATGTGCTGGCGGTGGCGGCGATGGTGGCCTTGGGTTATTCCAGCGACCGGCGCGGCGAGCGTGCCGGCCATGTCGCCTTTGCCGCCGTGCTGGGCGCGCTGGGCACGCTGGTGGCGGCCTGGGCGGGCGATCCCCTGCTGGTGATCGCGGGTTTCTGTGTCGCTGCGGCCGGCATCTATGCCGCGCTGGCGGTGTTCTGGACATTGCCGGCCGCGCTTTTGCGCGGCACCGCGGCGGCGGCGGGGTTGGCGCTGCTCAATTCCTTTTCCAACCTGGGCGGCTTTTTCGGGCCTTCGCTGATGGGCTGGCTGAAGCAGCACACCGGCGGCTATGGCATCGGCCTGACGTTGCTGGCGGCGACCATGATGGTGGGGGCCATATCGGTGGTGTGGATCGGGCGGACATTTTTTTCCACAGCCGATCGCGGCAAGATCCGGTAACTTTCCCTCTCGCTTGACTTCATCGGCCACCCTTGATTTGTCTGCGGCCACAATGACTCGCGCATTTCTTTTCCCCGGGCAGGGCAGCCAGAAGATCGGTATGGGCCGCGAATTGGCCGATGCCTTCGCGTCCGCCCGCGATGTGTTCCAGGAAGTCGACGACGCCCTGTCCCAGAAGCTGTCGAAGCTGATGTGGGAAGGGCCGGAGGACGCGCTGATCCTGACCGAGAATGCCCAGCCCGCCATCATGACCGCCTCGCTGGCGGTGGTGCGGGTGCTGGAAAAGGAGATGGGGCTGGATGTCGCGCGCCACGCGCGGCTGGTCGCCGGCCATAGCCTGGGCGAATACACCGCGCTGTGCGCCGCGGGCGCCTTTACCCTGGCCGACACCGCGCGCCTTCTGAAGACGCGCGGCCGGGCGATGCAGTCCGCCGTGCCGGCGGGCGAGGGCGGCATGACCGCGCTGATCGGCGCTGAGTTCGAACAGGCCGAAGAAGTGGCGAAGGAAGCCGCCGCCGGGGGCGGCGTCTGTGTCGTCGCCAACGACAATGCGCCGGGTCAGATCGTGATCTCCGGCACGCTGGACGCGCTGGCCCGCGCCGCCGACATCGCCAAGGCGAAAGGTATCAAGCGCGCCATGCCGCTGGCGGTGAGCGCGCCGTTTCACTGCCCGCTGATGCAGCCCGCCGCCGACGCAATGGAAAAGGCTTTGACCGAGGTGACCATCCGCCCGCTGGCGGTGCCGGTGCTGGCCAATGTCACCGCTGCCGAGGCGCGCGATCCCGAAACCGTGCGCCGGCTTCTGGTGGAGCAGGTGACGGGCCGTGTGCGCTGG
>DASTRG010000285.1:0-6202 GCA_035761325.1 Rhizomicrobium sp.
CTCATATTCGGCCTCGTCACACTGTTCAACTACCAGTTGACAGCCGGACAGGCTGGACTGCGCCAGACTGCCCAGCAGGAATTCGCTCAGATAGGCGGCGCTGGGATTGGAATAGAGCAGCCCGATATGCACGGATTCGGCCCCCGCAAGGGAGCGCGCCGCCGGATTGGGCGCGTAGTGCAACGTCTTGATCGCCGCGGTGACCTTGGCGCGGGTGCTTTCGCGCACGTTGCCTTCCGCGTTGATCACGCGCGAAACGGTCATGGGCGAAACGCCCGCGTGCCGCGCCACGTCGTGGATTGTCGCTCCGCTGCTGCCGCGGCGGCTGGTTTTCCGTGACATGTTTCCTCCCGGGCCCACAGTCCTAGCAAAACCGGGGCAAAAAGACAGGTCCCAGGTTGACGCCCCCTGGGCGGCAGGCATTGTCCCGCGGTTTGGGCGGTCGACCAGAAGGAGAAAAAGGCATGAACGGGACCTTATATGGCACCTTGCGGGACGGGAGCCCGGTCCATGCCTACACCCTCCGCAACAGCGCTGGCCTGACGGCGCGTGTACTGGATATGGGCGGTACAATCACCGCCATCGAAGTGCCCTTGAAGACCGGAGGCAGCCGCAATGTGGTTCTGGGGCTGGCGGACCTTGCAGCCTATGAGGACAAGGCCTGGTTCAACTGCCTGATCGGCCGCTATGCCAACCGGCTGAAGAACGGCTTTCGCTTGGACGGAAAGCATTACACCCTGCCGGCGGACGAGAATGGGATGACCCTGCATGGCGGGCACCCCCACAGCTGGGGCATCCGCCTCTGGGAGGTGACGGGCACCACGGACCGCAGCCTGGCCCTGCGGCTTCTCAGCCCGGACGGCGACCAGGGTTTCCCCGGCAATCTCACAGTGGACGTGTCCTATACCGTGAGCGACGCGAACGAGCTGCGTCTGGACTATCGCGCGACCACCGATGCGCCCACGGTGGTGAACTTGACCAATCACATCTATTTCAACCTTGCCGGCCATGGCTCGGCGGAAGGCCATCTGCTCCAGATCGAATCCGACGCCATCACCGCCACCGACGCCGATCAGGTCCCGACCGGCGAGATAATGCCGGTGGATGGCACTGCGTTCGATTTTCGCCGGCCCACCGCGCTGGGCGCACGCATCCGCGCGAACGAGCGACAGCTTTGCATCGCCCGCGGCTATGACCACAATTATGTGCTGCGCAAGTCAAAGCCTGGCGCGCTGGACAGGGCGGTCACTTTCTCTGATCGGGCGGCGGGTCCGGGCCGCGTGACACTGACACTTTCCACGACCGAGCCCGGCATCCAGGTCTATTCGACCAACAATGTGAACGGCTCGATGATCAGTGCCGCGGGCGAGATGATCCGCATGGGCGATGCGCTGGCGCTCGAGACCCAGCACTTTCCCGACAGCCCCAACCATGCCGCCTTTCCCTCCACCGTGCTGCGGCCGGGCGAGGTCTTTACCTCGACCACCGTGTTCCGGTTCGAAGGTTAGGCGCCGGTGGCGTTCGGGCTGCGCCAGGCGCGCTCGAACGGCAGGCGCCAGGCGTGCGGCGCCACCAGCTGGTGGATGGATTTGGGACCCCACGAACCGGGTTCGTAAAGGCGGACCGGCGGCGGATTTTCCAGCAGCGGGCGGGATACTTCCCACAGGCGCTCGATGCCCTGGGCGGTGGTGAACAGCGTATGATCGCCGCGCATCGCGTCCAGGATCAGCCTTTCATAGGCTTCCAGCACCTCGCCGATCAGGCCGGTGTCGTGCATGGCGAATTGCAGCGACAGCTTGTCCAGCCGGATGCCGGGGCCGGGCCGCTTGCCATAGAAGGACAGCGAAATCTTCGAGGCATCGGCCAGATCGAAAGTCAAATGGTCCGGGCCCTGGGCTCCCACGCCCGACCCCGCGGGAAACATGCTTTTGGGCGGCTCGCGGAAGGCGATGGAGATTATGCGCTGACCCTCGGCCATCCGTTTGCCTGTGCGCAGGAAGAAAGGCACGCCCGCCCAGCGCCAATTGTCGATCATGCACCTGAGGGCGATGAGAGTTTCGGTATCGGATTCCGGGTCCACGCCTTCCTCGTTGCGATAACCGGTATACTGGCCGCGAACCACAAAGGCGGGATCGACCGGCAGCATGGAGCGGAATACCTTGTTCTTTTCCTCGCTGATCGGATGAGGTTCCAGCGCAGTGGGCGGCTCCATCGCCATGAAACCCAGTATCTGGAACAGGTGAGTCACCACCATGTCGCGGTAGGCGCCGGTCTGCTCGTAAAAGGCGGCGCGCTTGCCGAGGCCCAGCGTCTCCGGCACGTCGATCTGCACATGATCGATGAAATTGCGGTTCCATATCGGCTCGAACAGTCCGTTGGCGAACCGAAAGGCCAGGATGTTCTGCGCCGCCTCTTTGCCCAGAAAATGATCGATGCGGAAGATCTGGTCTTCCGAAAAAACTTCATGCAGGCGCGCGTTCAGCGTTACCGCGCTGCCCAGGTCGGTGCCGAACGGCTTTTCCATTATGATGCGCGAGCGTTCAACCAGGCCGGCGCCGGCAAGCATCTTCACCGCTGACAGCGCTGCACTGGGCGGCACCGACAGATAGTGCAGGCGTTCGGCGTCGGGACCCAGCACGCCCTCGGCCCGGTCGACCGCCGCACGCAGCGTGTCAGGCCCTGCCGTCAGGGGAACATAGTCCAGCGCTGCGGCGAATGCGGTCCAGCGTTCCTCGTCCAGTTTGCGGGTGGCGAACTGTTCCAGCGCCTGGCGGGCCTGCGCGCGGAACTCGTCGGGCGTGATGTTGTCCAGTGATACGCCGATAATGCGGTAGCCGGGAATGAACCCTGTGCTTGTCAGATGGTACAGGCCAGGAAGCAGCTTGCGCCGGGAAAGGTCGCCGGTCGCCCCGACCAGCACCACGACCTGCGGGAATTTCGGTCCTACCCCAGCAATCATCCTGGCCACCGTTTCGGATCCCCGCGTCTGGGCGCCCAGAGACGCCATGGTTAACGAAAGCTAGGGTACCGCGTCGGGTCCTGACAATCCGTTATCTTGCGCCGCACCATTGGCCCCGCAGTCCCTGATCAGCGCACATTCCCGCTTCGCCCGATCGACCCGCACCGCAAGACCCTCGGGGCCCGGCAGGCGCAACTCGAAGCCATGGGTATCGGCCGCTTCCCAGCGCTCGGGGGTCATCGGATGACCGTCCAATGCCAGCCAGTCAGCATGGGACAGAAAAGTCGGGTCCCCCAGCCCCGGATGGGCCGCGCGGAATTCGGCGAGGCTCGCCACATGATCTTCAAGCGCGCGATCGCGGTTCGCCCAATCTAGCCAGGTGATGGCGTTGTCCTGGGCATAAGCGTTGTTGTTGCCCTGCTGGGTGCGGCCGAATTCGTCACCTGCCGTCAGCATGATGGTACCGCGCGAGGCGAACAGCGTTGCGAGCAAGGCCCGCTGGTCGGCCTGGCGCCGCGCCAGCACCGTGCCATCCGAGGTAGGACCCTCTACGCCTTCGTTCCAGGAATAATTCTCGCAATGGCCATCGTGATTGGCTTCACAATTGGCTTCGTTGTGGCGATGATGGTAAGCAACCATATCGGCCAGGGTAAAGCCGTCATGCGCGGCGATGAAGTTGACGCTGCGGCTGCGGGCGGGCCGGAAAATATCGGAGGAACCCATCATGCGCGTGGCCAGTGCCCCGGCCATATGGGGATCGCCGCGCCAGAAGCGACGCACATCGTCGCGGTAGCGGTCGTTCCATTCCAGCCAATCGTCCGGGAAGTTGCCCAGTTGATAGCCGCCGGGGCCGAGGTCCCATGGCTCAGCAATCATCACGCGATCCCTCAACACTGAATCGGCGGCAATGGCCGCGAATATGGGCGCCGCCGCGTCGAAGACCGGCGCACGCGCCATCACCGGGGCGAGGTCGAAGCGGAAGCCGTCGACTCCGGCGTGGATCACGAAGTGACGCAGCGTATCCAGCGTCAGGCTTCGCACCAGCTCTTCGGCGAAATTCAGCGTGTTGCCGGTACCGGTGTCATTGATCAGTGTGCCATCCGGCTCGCGGGCGTAATAGCGGCCGTCCAGTCCTCGCAGGGAAAGCGTCGGCCCCAGTGCATCGCTTTCGCCCGTGTGGTTGAAAACCAGGTCAAGGATCACGCCAATGCCTTCGGCGTGCAGCGCCGCCACCGTGTCGCGCAGTTCGGCAATTCCACCCGGACATAGGCCGGGGTCCAGTGCCATTGGCACAACCGGGTTGTACCCCCACGCATCGGCAAGCCCCTGCGGAGGCAAATGCCGTTCATCGATCCATGCGGTGATGGGCATCAGCTCCACCGCGCCGACATGCAACTTCCTGAAGTGCGCGATGACAGCGGGATGAGCCAGCGCCGCAACCGTGCCGCGTTCCTGGAGCGGCACATCGGGATGTTCGTGGGTGAAGCCACGCACATTCAATTCATAAATCAGGCCGCCCCAACGAAAGTGCGGTGGGGCATGAACCACATGCGGCAGCGGTGGCATTACCAGCGCTCTGGGCACAAGCGCAGCCGTATCCTGGCCTCGAACACACAGCGCCGGATCGAAGCGGAAGCGCCGGTCCAGTCCCAACGCATAGGGATCAACCAGCAACTTGCTTTCGTCGAAGCAATGCCCCTGAGCCGGCGCCCAAGGGCCGGCAGCCCGATAGCCATAAGCCTGACCGCTTTTCACGCCTGCCACCGATGCCACATGCCATTCTCCGTCGCGGTGCATTGGCACGCGTCGCTCACGCTCGCCGTTGAAGAGGCAAAGCGTCACACGGTCGGCGTCGCGCGAGCGCACGGCAAAATCCGCGCCGGCTTGCGAAAGATGGGCGCCCGGATTCAAGATCACGTCACCACATCGGGCTTGGTGCGGCCAGTATGACGGGCAATGCCGGCGATGGGCTCCAGCGCGCTGACAATGGGGGCCAGCATGGCCTGCGTATCTTCGTCCAGGCGGCCCTCCGCCGGTTCGTAACGTTCCAGATAGACGCGCAAGGTCGCCCCCGTGGTGCCAGTCCCGGAAAGGCGCATCACCAGGCGCGATCCGCCCTGGAACAGTACGCGCACGCCCTGATGGTGGCTGACCGACCCGTCAACCGGATCGGTATAGGAGAATTCTTCCGCAGCGGCGACCGCGAGCTTGCCGAAGCGCCTGCCGGGTAGCGTGGCAAGTGTAGCGGACAGCTCGGCCACCAGCGCGGCAGCCTTTTCCGTCTCTATACCCTCATAATCGTAGCGGGAATAATAGTTGCGTCCATACCTGGCCCAGTGGGCGCGCGCCAGGTCGCCGACGGATATTTTGCGTGCCGCCAGAATGTTGAGCCAGAGAAGTACCGCCCACACCCCGTCCTTCTCGCGCACGTGGTTCGAACCCGTCCCAGCGCTTTCCTCGCCGCAGATCGTAGCCAATCCCGCATCCAGCAGATTGCCGAAGAATTTCCACCCCGTGGGCGTCTCGTAGCACTTGATGCCCAGCGCGGCGGCAACTCTGTCGGCTGCGGTGCTGGTTGGCATGGAGCGGGCTATGCCGGCCAGGCCGTCCCGATAGCCCGGCGCCAGATGTGCGTTGGCCGCCAGCATGGCAAGGGAATCGGACGGCGTGATATAGCAGCCGCGCCCGAGGATCAGGTTGCGGTCACCATCACCGTCCGATGCCGCCCCAAAATCGGGTGCATCCCGACCCATCATCACGTCATAAAGGCCCTTTGCATTGACGATATTCGGGTCGGGATGGTGGCCCCCAAAATCCTCAAGCGGGCTGCCGTTCATGACTGTGCCTTTGGGGAAGCCCAGCCGTCTTTCCAGGATCTCGTGCGCATAGGGCCCGGTCACGGCGTTCATGGCGTCGAAAGCCATGGTGAATCCCGAAGCCGCGAGCGCGCGGATGGCGGGAAAATCAAACAGGGACTCCATCAGAGCGGCATAGTCGGCGACCGAATCGATCACCTCTACTGCCATGCCGCCCACCCGCACCATGCCGGGCTTATCCAGATCGATATCGGGCGCATCCACGCCCAACCAGCGATCGATGGCAAGGGTACGCGCATAGATCGCTTCGGTCACCTTTTCCGGCGCCGGCCCGCCATTGGTTATGTTGTATTTAATGCCGAAATCCTCGTCCGGGCCGCCGGGATTGTGGCTGGCCGACAGAACCAGACCGCCGATGGCACCGCAT
>DASTRG010000286.1:0-7517 GCA_035761325.1 Rhizomicrobium sp.
CGTTCCAGAATCTGCGCGCGGGTAAGGCCCTCCCACTGCCCCCAGTTCTGTTCCATCAGTCGCGCGTCCAGCAAGGGATCGGCGAGGTCCAGCGCCTGTGCCGTCTGGCGCGCGCGCAGCAGGGGGCTCGAAAAGACGCGGGAGCCCAGAAGCGTATCGGGCAGGCGCAGCGCGGCCAGCTTCTCCCTTCCGGCATTACTCAGCGGAATGTCGGTATGGCCCTGGATGCGGCCTTGCGCATTCCATTCCGTTGGACCGTGGCGCAAGAGCGCGAGCTTCATTCATAAATCCAGTTCGACCACCACCGGCACATGATCCGACGCCTTCTGCCAGCCCCGCATCTTTCGGACGATCTTCTGTGACGAGAGCGCGCCCTTCAGGCCGGGGCTGAGCCAGACGTGATCAAGCCTTCGCCCGCGGTCGGAAGCTTCCCAGTCCGCGGCGCGGTAGCTCCACCAGCTGTAGATTTTTTCCGTCTCGGGCACGAAGTGGCGGGTAGAACAGGTCCAGTCGAACGCCGCCCGTGCCTCGCCCAGAAGCTGGGTTTCCATCGGGGTGTGGCTGACAACATCCAACAGCTGCCTGTGGCTCCACACATCGTTTTCCAGCGGCGCCACGTTCAGGTCGCCCACAAGCAGCACCGGATCGCTTTTCTTGGCCGCACGCGCGCCGAAGAATTTTTCCATCGCCCGCAGGAAGTGAAGTTTGTGGTCGAATTTTTCATTACGCCGGGGATCGGGGATGTCGCCGCCGGCGGGCACATAGAAATTGTGCAGTTCGACGCCGTTGGCCAGGGTCACGCCCATATGCCGCGCGTGTCCCTGTCGGCAGAAATCCTGTACCCCCGTTTCGCGGAAGGGCGCGCGGGCGACGACCGCTACCCCGTGATAGGCCTTCTGGCCGTGAATGGCTTGATGGACATAGCCCAGCTTGCGGAAGGGCTCCGCTGGAAACAGGCCGTTTTCCACCTTGGTTTCCTGTAGGCACAACACGTCGGGCTGCTCGTCGCGCAGGAAGCGCGTGACCAGATTTATCCGGTGGCGCACCGAATTGACGTTCCAGGTAGCGATCTTCACCAGGGTTGCTCCTCATCGCCAATCGTTAACGGACGGGCGCCGTTTCGTTAATTTTTACAGCAACATCACGGGGTTGCCAAATATACTGCGATGCAGCAATGCAAATATTTCATACCTAGACCCGATTGAAACGCTATATCTCAGCACCATATTGCGTTGCAGCAAGGAGTTCCTGCCGGACCAAGAAACGAAAACAATGCAAGATACCTTGTACAACATGGTAGCAGGTAGTACATGCTACCCAACGCCGATTTCGAAAGGACAACGCTCATGACCAACCCCGTCATTCACCAACCCCTCAAGCCGGCCGACCGGTTCGAATACCTGATCGCCGAAGCCTTCCAGGCAGCCACGATTACGCTCGCGGGCGTTCTGGCGCTGCTGACTGTCGCGGCGACGGTCTAAACCAACCCCACCTGACACGGAGATATCCAATGACCAAACTTCTCAACCCAGTCCCTGAAGCTGGTGTGACCGAGTTCGTCGCCGGCTTCTTCAACGCCGCCACCATCACGCTGGCCGCCGCGCTCGGCCTTCTGACCGTGGTCACGACCTTCTGAGAATTCAGATCCTCTCGGGGGCCTCGCCGGCCAGCGGCCAGCGGGCTCTTGGAGAAACTGCCAAGGAAGTGCCTGGCGCTCCCCCCTCCTCCCCTTGCGCCAGCATTTCCAACCCCGCCCAGGCAATCATCGCCGCATTGTCGGTGCAGAGCCTGGGCGGGGGGATTCGCACCGTAAAGCCCTCGTGCCCCGCCAGTTCGTCCAGGGCCGCGCCGATCGCCTGGTTGGCAGCCACCCCGCCCGCCACGACCAGAACCGGCATTTCCACATCCGGGAAGTCCGACCGGTACATCGCCATCGCCGCCCGCGTGCGGTCGGCCAGGATGTCGATCACCGCCGCCTGGAACGACGCACTGGCGTCTGCGACGGAAATTCCGGCCGCGGTCTGGCGCTGAACCAGAAGTCTCAGCGCTGTCTTCAGCCCCGAAAAAGAAAAATCCGCGCCCGGTCGTGCATTGTGCCCGCTCACCAGCGGGCGTGGCAGATGGAAAGCCCTCGGGTTGCCGGTGCGCGCCGCCGCTTCCACCGCCGGTCCGCCAGGATAGGGTAGCCCGAGAATCTTGGCCGCCTTGTCGAAGGCCTCACCCACGGCATCGTCGATGGTGCTGCCGTACAGGCGAAAGTCGTCAACACCACCGACGCCCAGAAGCTGGCAATGCCCGCCCGATACAAGCAGCAGCAGGAATGGAAATGCCACACCGTTTGTCAGCCGCGCCGTCAGCGCGTGGCCTTTCAGGTGATTGACCGCCAACAGCGGCTTGCCGGAGGCCAGGGCCAAGCCCTTTGCCGTCGTCAAGCCCACCATGACGCCGCCGATCAGGCCAGGTCCCGCCGTGGCGGCTATGCCGTCGAGCTCGGACAGCTTGATGTTCGCGCCCGCCAGCGCTTGCTCGATCATGCCGTCGACGATTTCCAGATGGGCGCGGCTGGCGATCTCCGGCACCACGCCGCCATAAGGAGCATGCGCTTCATTCTGGCTGAACACGATATTCGACAGAATCTCGCCCGAGCCCGGCGGAAAGCCGCGCACCACGGCCGCTGCGGTTTCATCGCAGCTGGTTTCGATGCCCAGAACTGTCAAAGGCCTCTGCAAGGGCTTGCCTGTCATAGAGGGCTCGTCTACTCCCAAATCCCGATGGATCAAAGCCCATGCGGATTCTGATCACCCGACCCGCTGAAGATGGCGCGGAAATTGCCGCGCGCCTGGCCGAATTGGGCCATGAAGGCATGGTCGCGCCGCTTTTGAGGCCGCGCTACGACGATGCCGTGGCGCCGGATCTCAGCGCCGTGCAGGCGATCCTTGCCACCAGCGCAAACGGCGTGCGTGCGTTGGCGCGCGTTACCCGACGCCGCGATCTTCCTGTCTTCGCGGTGGGGCCCCAGACCGCCGGCGAAGCGGCGAGGGCCGGTTTCACCGACGTCCGCAATGCCGATGGCAACGCCCGCGAGCTGGCCAAGCGCACGATCGAATGGGCCGCGCCGCAGAAGGGCGCCCTGCTGCATGTGTCGAGCCAGGAGGCGCCCGGCACATTGGCATCGCTTCTAACCGAGGCGGGCTTTATCGTTCGCTGCGCCCCGCTCTATCGCATCGAGGCGGCGAGCGCACTGCCCGCCACGGTGTCCCAGGCGCTGATCCACGGGCGGCTGGATGCGGCGATGTTCTTCTCGCCGCGCAGCGCAACAGTCTTTCGCGACCTGCTGCTCGGGCTCGACGCGCGGCTTGCAGGGCCCCTGACAGCCCTTTGCATCAGCGCGGAAACCGCGGCGGCGCTTTCACCGCTGGCTTTCGCGTCGGTACGGGTCGCAGCTCGCCCGAACCAGGGCGCCATGCTCGCCCTGATAGAATAATCAGGAATTTTCGTAGCATCTTCTGCAGTTAACGCTTTGTTTATTGTCCGAATATACAACCCCTAATTGTGGTCCTGGGCACACCCGCCTGACCCATCACCGGCCAGCAGCGCGACCTCCCCCGGCGTCGTCTTCTGGAATCGGACGGGCGGACAGGGGGCATTTGGCAGACATGCCCGCCTGTCCGCCCACCGGATGAACCCTTTCATCCCCGCCAGCGCGTTGCGGCACCGGCGCGCTCCCGGTTACTCATGCCGCCTGCCTCGCGCAGGCGGCACGAGAGGTTCAACGGAAGATGGCAGGAAGGAAGAAGCGGGATATCGGCGGCACCGTCACCGTGGATGGCATCGATCTCAGCTGGTCGGTGCGAAGCGAGCCGCAATGGAACACCACCGCCGGTGATATCGGCTTGCGCCTGTCGGTCACGGTGGCCGAAGGCAATCACCGCGAATTGATCCTGCAATACCCCTTCGTGAAGCGGCAGAAGAGCGCTTCGCGCTTTCCCGACAAGCCGCGCGTCGACCCCGTCCATCTTGCGGCAGACATCAGGCTGGCCATGGAGGAGGGCTGGAAGCCGAAATCGCGTGGCCGCCCCTTCGAACTGATCCTGGACGAGAAAGACATCGCCGGCCGCGACAGCGCCTGACCTTAGCTGTTCGGCGCCAACGAATTGCGGACTATCGGCACCGAGCGCGATGTGGCCGCGGTGCCGCCGACCGGCACAAAGCTCCACATTCACCGCCTCCGGGCACTTGCTGTCGGCGCCCGTCGCCCAATCCACTCCCCATCCGGTCAGCCGCCGGCGATGATGCTGCCGAAGGTGCCAGCCGCCATGCCCGAATGCAGATACCGGCTGCTGTTCTGACAGCCGGTCTTGGCGCATTTCAGCAGGATGTCTTCCTTCGTCTTGCGGACTGTCACTTTTCCGGGCGTGCGATCCACGGGCGAGAGAGAACCGGGAGCAGATCGATGCGGTCAGGCGGCGCGACTATCCATCAGCCCGGCGCGGTATGCGCCTGCCTGTCTTTATCCAGCAGCGAAGGCCGCCAGTTCTTCAGCCACGCGCGGCATCAGCGCGTTCCAATCGCCGAATTTCTCCGGCCAAAACACTTTCGTATCCGCATACCAGGGATATTCGGCGGTGCCCAGTTGCGGCCAAGTCCGGCCGGCCGTGACGAACCAGGTTTTGACGCCAACGCTGCCTGCAGTAGCCGCGGCCGCGGTGGGGGCCGACAGCACCAGGTCCAACGCGGCGCACAGGGCGGCGGTGCCGTCGATGTCATTCTGCAGGTCCAGGCCATCGATCTGATGGATGGTGACGCCGAACATTTCAGCCGCGTGCGCCAGTTCGCCGGCGCTGTCACCATATTGAAGATTGACGAAACTGATGCCGGGGGTCCTCAGCACCGGGCCCCAATGGTCGATGGGCGAAAAATATTTCGCCCGCTTGGCGCCCAGCATCATGGATCGCCAGCACAGGCCGACTTTCCTGCCGGGCAGGGCGTGAAGCGCCAGCTTGAACTCCTCGACCCGCGCCGGGTCGGGAACAAGAAATGCCTCATGGCGGAAGTCTGCCAGGGACTTGCGGAAATGCTGCAGCGCCGATCCCATCGGCGACCACAGGTCAGGCGCATTATCCTTTGTGGCAAAGGGAATGAGGCGCAACGCCTTGTTGCCGTCCGGGTCGATCAGAGTGCGGTCGTCATAGGTGCCGACCTCGGCCGCGGGGAAACTGCGCTGGAACAGCGGCACCAGCCGAGGATCGACAGCGATCTGCAATTTGCCTTCGTCGCCCACAGCGTTCTGGATATCGGGCAGCACATTGGCGAACATGAACTCGTCACCCAGCCCCTGTTCGCCCACGACCAGGATCTTGTGCCCCTTCAGGTCCTCACCCTTCCACTGCGGCGCCTCGATCATGTGGTGCAGGTAAGCGCGAAAGCGCGGGTCGTTGCGGATCTCGTAGGCGCGAAATCCTTCTTCCAGATAGCCCGCCCCGATCAGGCATATGCTGCGCGAATGGCTCGTCTCGCGGCGCTCGGTGGGATCGACCGCGTGCTCCAGCGCTGTGTCATAGGCGCTCAACGCCGCTTCCAGCCGGCCCAGATGCTGATAGGCATAGCCCAAATTGTGATAAGCGCGGGCAAAGCTGGGCTGAAGCCGCGCCGCTTCCTCATAGAAGACAAGGCTTTCATCCGCCCGGCCTTCCTCTGCCAGCACGGTGGCCAGCGAGTTCCACAGGATCGCTTCGCCCGGCATGCGGTACAGCGCGGCGCGCAGCGTTTCGACTGCGGTTGCCGGATCGCCCATGTCGCACTGCACGCTGCCCAGGTTATTGTAGCCCAAGGGCGAATCCGGACAGGCGGCGATATAGAGCTGAAACATCTTCGCCGCGCCCTCGGTCAGCTTCAGGTTCCACGCCGTCAGCCCAAGATTGATCAGCAGTTCCGGGTCCTCGGGATCGAGCTGGAAGGCGCGTTCATAGGTCACCAGGGCCTTGTGCAGGTGGCCCATCCGCTCCAGCGCCATGGCCAGCACATGGAAGGCCTTGGAATTCTCGTCATCGGCTTCGCTCGCCTTCAGCGCCCATTGACCTGCCTTGACGATGTCGCCCTCGCGCCATGACCGGATCGCCCGCTTGAGCAGAAGGTTGGAACGATGGCGCGCTTTTTCGCGGGCGACCTGGCCAACCAGTTCTTCCAGCCTGGTGAGGGCCTGCATGCGCGCATCCACGCCGGACAGTGCGTCGATGGTGGGAAGGGGCGCTGCCTGGGCCATGACTGTCTCGCGGGATCGGATTTGCACGCCCATCAAAGCAAGTCATGCTTAACCGCGTGTAAAGAAAAACCCCGGGATTTCGCAGCCCTTTGTTAACCAAACACGCTTATGGTTCCGCAGACGAAAACGAAAAGGGGCGCCATGCCGCTCAAGCTGTCTTTGAAACCGGGTGAGAAATTCGTGCTGAACGGCGCGGTCCTCGCCAACGGCGACAAGCGCACCAGCCTGGTGATTCAGAACAAGGCGTGCGTGCTGCGCGAGAAGGATATCCTGCAGCCCGAAGATGCCAACACGCCCGCCCGGCGCATCTATCTGGCCATCATGATGATGTACCTGGATGGCGAGGCCAGTCAGGAGCCCTACAACGAATTCGCCCTGCGCATGACCGAATTCATGGGGGCAATCCATACGGCGTCGATCCTGTCGATGTGCGTCGATATCAGCCGCGATGTGGCGCAGGGCAATTATTACAAGGCCCTGATCGCCTGCCGCAAACTCTTTGAACCTGAACGGGAGCGTCTTGCCTATGAGCCTTAAAGCCTACCAGAGCGTCCAGGTTGCGACCGAAGATCCCCGCGTCACCGAGTACCGTCTTTTCGGGCAGGTCACCGGCGCGCTTCTCAACGCCAGGGAAGCGGGCGCCGTCGGCACCCAGCTGATCGAGGCGATCGACTGGAACCGCCAGCTGTGGCGCACGCTCGCCGCCGACTGCATGGACGACCGCAACTGCCTGACCCAGGATGTGCGGGCCAAGATCATCTCGCTGTCGCTTTGGGTTTCGAAATATTCACGCAGCGTGGCGCGCGAGAAGGCGCCGCTGGACCCGCTGATCGAGATCAATCGCACCATCATGCAGGGCCTGCAGGCGTCCTAGGGAAAGCCTGTCACCGACACGAAGGCCGGTCCCGCCACAGGCGGAGCCGGCCTTTTTATTTTTGCGGCGCTCTTTCTGCCGACCCATTCTGCCGGTGGGCAAAAGATGCCTAACCCAGGCTCCCGCGCGGCGGGAAAATACCCAGAAATACCAGGCATTTTCCAGGTTAACAGCATGGCACGGCGGTTGCAGTTCCCCGCCCGGGCCGCAAGCCCCAGGACAAGCAGAATGCGCGTCCGTCACCAGTAACGGAGAATGCCAATGTCTTTCAGCGTCAACACCAACAACGGCGCGGCGATCGCGCTGCAGTATTTGAATCTGACTCAGGGTCAGCTCGACCAGACCCAGTCTCATATCAATTCCGGCCTGAAAGTCGCATCG
>DASTRG010000287.1:0-4536 GCA_035761325.1 Rhizomicrobium sp.
GCTCACCTCGCCCGCCCTTGCCCAGGCCATCGCCCAGGCCACCGGCGAAGAGCATCTGGCTTTCTTCGACGCCATCGCGCCCATCGTCCACAGGGAGTCGATCGACTTTTCGATCGCCTGGTTCCAGTCGCGCTATGACAAGCAGGGCCCCGGCGGCGGTGACGCCGATTACATCAACCTGCCCCTGGACGAAGCGCAATACAAAGCCTTCGTCGCCGACCTCATGGCGGGCGAAAAGACGGACTTCAAGGAGTGGGAAAAATCCACACCCTATTTTGAAGCCTGCCTTCCCATAGAGGTGATGGCATCGCGCGGCCAGGACACGCTGCGCTTCGGGCCCATGAAACCCGTGGGCCTGGCCGATCCGCGCACCGGCATGCGGCCTTACGCGGTTGTGCAACTGCGCCAGGACAATGCGCTGGGAACACTTTGGAACATGGTGGGCTTCCAGACCAAGCTGAAGCATGGCGAGCAGGTGCGCATCTTCCGCACCATTCCCGGCCTTGCCGACGCACAGTTCGCGCGGCTTGGCGGCCTTCATCGCAACACCTTCATCAATTCGCCGCGACTGCTGGATGGCCAATTGCGGCTGAGATCACATCCGCACATCTCCTTCGCCGGCCAGGTGACGGGCGTGGAAGGCTATGTCGAAAGCGCGGCCATCGGCCTTCTGGCCGGGCGATTTGCGGCGGACGAACTTGCCGGACGGGCAACGTTACCGCCGCCGCCAACCACCGCTTTCGGCGCCCTGCTGTCCCATATCACCGGCGGCGCGGATGCGCGCACCTTCCAGCCCATGAATGTCAATTTCGGCCTGTTTCCCGACCTGCCCAAATCGGGCCGCGTTCGGGGCAAGGACCGCAAACAGGCCATGGCGCGCCGGGCGCTGGACGATATTAACGCCTGGCTGCAGCCGCAAAACCGCGACGCCGCCGAATAACGCGCGGTAAATACCTGCCGGGGGACTGGCGAAACCGGCCCCCAATCCATACGTTTTCAGATGAAGCAAGCGTATGGATACCCGCATGGACATTCCCCTCGAGCTTTCCTTTCACAACATCGAGCCTTCCGACGCGCTGAAAACGGCGGTAAACGGCCATGTATCGCGGCTGGAGCAATTCCACGACCACATTGTGGGTTGCCGGGTGGCAATCGAAATGCCGCACAAGAGCCAGAAGGCCGTCGGCAACCAGCCGGACGTGCATATCGTGTTGCGCGTCCCGGGCAAGGAGATCGTGGTCAGTCGGGGCCTTAACCACAACGGCCACAAGAAAGCGGACAATGACGTCTATGCCGTCCTGGAAGAAGCCTTCGCCACGGCCCAGCAGCAGCTGAAGGAATGGCGGCGGGTCAGCCACGGCAACGTGAAGTACAAGAGCGGCGAGCCCCGCGGCGCGGCCGGCGAAAGCGGCCTGGAAACCGGCGAAGTGGAGGGCTGAGCCGCCGGCAGATCACAGCCGCCGCTTCATCGCCGCGCTCAACATCGCCATCTGGCGACGATGAATCGGCACGTCGCGTGGTTTTTCCAGATTGCGCAGATAGACCGGAACCAGCGATGCCGGCAATATTGCGGCCAGCGCCGCGCCCGCCCTGGGCGCGCGCCGCGCCGCCAGGAAGTGGTCGCGCGCCCGCAGGGCGGTCTGGCGTACCGCCGCGGCGCGCCGCGGTTCGCCCCGCTCCAGATGGAAGAATTCCTCCGGCGACACATCGATCGCAGATAACAGGTCCAGCGGCAGGTAGAGCTTGTGCCGGCCGTTGTGGAAAGCCAGCGAACGCAGGATTCCGGTCAGGCCATAAGCCAGCCCCGCGTCCTTCACGCGCCCCGGATCGCCGCCCAGGATCGCGGCCGCAATCCGCATCAGCGCGCCGCTGGTCGCATCCAGATACGCCTCCAGCGCGGCGAAATCGGCGAACCGTTCGGCCGACGAATCGAAGGCGCGCGCGGCGACGATTGCCTCCAGGTCGCGCAACGGCACGGGATGGTGCGCGAACAGCTCCGCCAGCGCCCGGGCGACGTCATGGTTGCGGGGCCTTCCCCTTGCCGCGCCCTCCGCCACCTCTCGCCACCATTCCAGCCGGATCGCGCCCAGCATCGGCTCGCGCACATTTTCCGCGACCCGCGCCACCTCGGCGTTGAAGGCATACAGCGCCGTCAGATGCGGGCGCAGCGGCGCCGGCGCGAACAGGCTGGTGAAATAGCGGTCGGGATCGGCGCCGCGAAGCATGCCGGCAAGCCTGTTGGCCAGGGCGCTATCGGGGGCCGCGTGCGGCGCCAAGTCAGATGGTCAGCTTGCGCGGCCGCGCGGCATTCAGCCAGGTAATCACGATCAGCCGCGTGACCATCACCGCCGTGAAGAAGGAGGTGATGATGCCCACACCCAGGGTGACGGCAAAGCCGCGCACCGGCCCCTGGCCCAGCTCGAACAGGATCAGCGAGGCGATCAGGTGAGTCATGTTGGCGTCGATGATGGTGGCCATGGCGCGGCGAAAGCCGGTGTCGATGGAGGCCAGCATCGAACGGCCGTTCTTCTGCTCCTCGCGGATGCGCTCATAGATCAGCACATTGGCATCGACTGCCATGCCCATCGTCAGCACGATGCCGGCGATACCCGGCAAGGTCAGGGTGGCGCCGAACAGCGTCAGCACCGCCATCAGCAGGATCACGTTCAAGGTCAGCGCCACGTCGGCGAAAAGGCCGAACAGGCCGTAGCGCAGGAACATGAACAGCGCCACCAGCGCCAGGCCCGCCATCGCCGAATAGCGGCCGGCCTTGACCGAGTCGGCGCCGAGTTCGGCACCCACGGTGCGTTCTTCCAGGATCTTCAGCGGCGCGGGCAGCGCGCCGGCGCGCAGCAGGATCGCCATGTTGTTGGCGCTCTGGACGCTGAAGCTGCCGGTGATCTGGCCGGTGCCGCCCAGGATGGGGCTGATGATGACCGGGGCCGTCACCACCTGCTTGTCCAGCACGATGGCGAAGCGGTGGCCGACATTTTCCTTGGTCACGTCGGCAAACTGACGCGCGCCCACGCTGTCGAAGCGGAAGGTCACCACCGGCTGGCCGGTCTGGGAATCGAAGCTCTGCCCGGCATCCGTCAGGCGGTCGCCCGACACCAGCACGCGGCGGCGCACCACCACCTTCTGCACCGGCGCGCCCTTGGCGGCGTTCTCATCCATCATCGGCAGTATCTCGTCGCCGATGGGGGCCACAGTCGCGTTGGGGTTGGCCTGTTCGTCCACAAGCTGGAAGGTCATTTTGGCGGTCTTGCCCAGAATGGCCTTGAGCTGCGAGGGATCCTGCAGGCCCGGCACCTCCACCAGGATGCGGTCGTCGCCGGACCTTGTGATGTTGGGCTCGCGCGTGCCCAGCTCGTCGATGCGCCGGCGCACCACTTCGATCGACTGGTCCAGCACCTGCTGGCGGGTCAGCGTCTTGTAGGCGTCGGTCATGTGCAGCGAGATCACGCCATTGCCCGGCTCGGCGATGTCGTACTGCTTGCCGCCCACCGACAGGACGGAACTGCCCACGGTGGGGTTGAGGTCGGCGACCAGCTTGCGGGCCTGGCTCATCTGCGCCGGGTCGGTGATGCGCACCGTCACCGCGTCGCCGCGCGCGCCCAGGTCGGTGAAGCCGATATGGGCCTTGCGCAGGGCGGCGCGGATGTCGCCCACCATCGCCTCCACCTTGTCCTGCTGCACCTGGTCCAGGTCGACCTGCAGCAGAAGATAGGAACCGCCCTGAAGATCAAGTCCCAGATTGACGGTGCCCGACGGCAGCCAGTGCGGTATCTTCGCCCGCACGGGGTCGGGCAGCGCGTTGGGCAATGCCACCGCGACACCGAGCAACACTACCAGCAGGATGAGGACGCGCGTCCAGTTGGATATCTGCAGCACGATGCTTATTCCTTGCCGGCGGGCTGGCCCTTGGCGCGCACATCCGAGATGGTGGCTTTCAGCACCCGGACCTGAACATTGTCGGCGATCTCCACCATGATCTCGGGGTCGTCGGCCGGCGTGGCCTTGACAACCTTGCCCAGGATGCCGCCCGAGGTCACCACCGTGTCGCCGCGGTGCAGATTCCCGATCATGTTGCGCAGCTGCTTCTGCCTCTGGCTTTGCGGGCGCCAGAGAAGAAAGTAGAAGATCGCGATCATCGGCAGCGCCAGAGTCAGCGTCTGGAACAGGGGATCATTCGGATTCATAGTGCAGTTCTTTCAGTGGCGCGGGCGGACTATAGCGACACAGCCCCCCATTGCAACCGGTGCACACGCAAGGGATTGGAATGTCAAAGAATAATGAAATCAGCAGCTTGGCGGACCCTTCGGCGCTGGAACGCATCGCCGCGGCACTGGAACGGATGGCCCCGCCCCCGATGGCGCAGAAACTGCCGGCCGGCAGCGCCTTTGTGTGGGAGCCGGCGCAGGGGGGCCTCGTCGCCGTGCCGCACGTCGCCCATGTCGATCTCAGCCTGCTGAAAGGTATCGAGTCGCAGCGCGAAATCCTGCTGGCCAACACCCGCCATTTCGCCCAGGGGCTGCC
>DASTRG010000288.1:0-4680 GCA_035761325.1 Rhizomicrobium sp.
CGTCTCCACCAGCCGGCGGAAGTCGCCATCGCCGGAGAAGATCACCACATGGTCCACGCTGGGCGCCATCTCCAGCACGTCGATGGCCAGTTCGATATCCATGTTGCCCTTGACCCGGCGGCGTCCGGCCGCATCGGTGAACTCCTTCAGCGGCTTGGTCACCACCGAAAAGCCGTTGTAATCCAGCCAGTCCACCAGCGGTCGAAGCGGCGAGAATTCCTGGTCCTCGGCCACGGCGGTATAATAAAAAGCCCGCACCAGCGTGCCCTTGCGGGCGAACAGTTCCAGCAGCCGCTTGTAGTCGATATCGAATTGCAGCCCCTTGGCCGCGCCATAAAGATTGGCGCCATCGATGAACAATGCGAGTTTCTCGGACGGATAGAAAAGCATCATGGCCTCCAATAAGCCTGCCAAAAAATCCTGCCGCACACCGCGCTTGCGCGGTCGGCGGGTTTACGCGCCCCGTGTCGCCCAATGATCCTTATCGCCCTGGGCGCGAACCTACCTTCAGAATGCGGCCCGCCCGCGGCGACTCTTGCCGCCGCACTGGGCCGCCTGGAGGCCCTTGGACTTAATATTGTGTCCGTGTCGTCCTTCTATAAGAGCCCTGCCTGGCCCGACCCGTCTGATCCACCCTTCGTCAATGCTGTCGCCGCCATCCGGACAGGATTGCAACCCCCTGAACTGCTGGGCCTTTTGCATAAGGTGGAAACCGAATTTGGCCGGATGCGTTCCGTGCCGAACGCCCCCAGGACGCTGGATATCGACCTGATCGACCAGGACGGCCTTGTCCGGTGCGGCGATGTCGTCCTGCCGCATCCCCGTATGGCGGATCGCAGCTTCGTGCTGGCGCCTTTGGCCGAGATCGCACCGGGCTGGCGCCATCCGGTAACCGGCGAAAGCGCCGGGGAAATGCTGGCGAGGCTGCCGGACCGGGATGTGCCCGAAAGGCTGCCCTGAGCCGAAGCCCTTGGCTGGGGGCTGGAATTTTGTTATGCCCCGCCCGATATCCCGGGGGTTGGCAGCCTTTTCGGGCCGCCAATCTGTTGAACCTGTCGAATCCAAAGGATCCCCATGGCCCGCGTCACCGTCGAAGACTGCGTCGACAAGATCCCCAATCGCTTTGACCTGGTGCTGACCGCAGGTTTCCGCGCCCGTCAGCTTTCGGGCGGCGCCGAACCCTTGCTGGATCGTGACCGCGACAAGAACCCGGTTGTTGCGCTGCGCGAGATCGCGGCCCGGCTGATCAAGCCGGACGAAGCCAGGGAAGACTATATCCGCTCGCTGCAGAAACACGCCGAGGTGGACGAGCCCGAGGAAACCCGCCCCGAGACCGACGACCGGGAGGATCCCTCGCACCGCCAGGTCACCGAGGAGGAACTTCTGCGCGCCCTGACCACGGAAGCCCAGCGCCGCGCCGAGCCGCAGCCGGAGCCCGAGGCCGACTACGAAGAGTGAGCCACGGCCCGCCAAAGGCGGGGCAGTCCATAGCGGCAGCGCATGGGCGGTCTGGGCGATCGGCAGGCCTTGCTCGCCACCCTCGGGGAGGCGCCAGCTTTTCCAGGCCCGGTCCCCGCGCCCGGAAAGGCCAAGCCAACCTGCCGGTTTCGGCTTTGTTGCATTCGCGCCTATATTTGCCCCATGACTCCGCCCCCCCAGGCATCCGCGCCACAGGCTGAAAAGTCGGCGGCCGCCGCAAGTTCTCCGCGGCACGCCCCGCCACCGCGCGGCCGGCGCCGGCTGATGCGCCAGACCGACCTGGTCGAACGGGTGTTGGCTTACGATCCCGGCGCCGACGAAGACCTGCTCAACAAGGCCTATGTCTTTGCCATGACGGCGCATGGCAAACAGTTCCGTGCCTCGGGCGATCCCTATTTCGCCCATCCGCTGGAAGTGGCTGCCATCCTCACCGACCTGAAGCTGGACGTGCCCACCATCGCCACCGCGCTTCTTCATGACACAATTGAAGACACGCTGGTAACCTACGAGGATATAAAGCAAAAGTTCGGCGAGGAAATCGCCAATCTGGTCGATGGCGTCACCAAGCTCAGCCAGCTGGAAGTATTTTCCGAGCGCACCAAGCAGGCGGAAAATTTCCGCAAATTCATGCTCGCCATTACCGGCGATATCCGTGTGCTGCTGGTGAAGCTGGCCGACCGGCTGCACAACATGCGCACGCTTGGCTATATCGACAAGGCCGACAAGCGCCGCCGCATCGCCCAGGAGACGGTGGACATCTATGCGCCGCTGGCCGGCCGCATCGGCATGCAGAACATGCGCGAGGAGCTGGAGGACCTGGCCTTTGCCGAACTGGATCCGGACGCGCGTAATTCCATCGTCACCCATTTCGCCCGGCTCGACATGGTCTCCGGCGACCGGGTGGGGCGCATCGCCGATCAGATCAAGCGGCGGCTGGCCGAGAATGGCATGGAGGCCTGGGTCTACGGCCGCGCCAAGCGGCCCTTCTCGATCTGGCGCAAGCTCCAGACCAAGAAGCTCAGCTTCGAGCAGCTCTCCGATATTTTCGGCTTCCGTGTCATCCTGGGGTCGGTGGAGGACTGCTATCGCGCGCTCGGCATCATCCACACGAGCTGGCAGATGGTGCCCGAGCGCTTCAAGGACTTCATCTCGACCCCCAAGCCCAACGGCTACCGCTCCATCCACACCACTGTGATCGGGCCGGAAAAGCAGCGCGTCGAAATCCAGATACGCACCCAGCAGATGCACGATATCGCCGAACGCGGCGTCGCCGCGCACTGGCGCTATCGCGAGCATGTGCCCGACAAGGGCCTGCCCGACAGCGCCACCTATGGCTGGCTGCGCGACATGGTGGACCTGCTGGAAAGGGGCGACACGGCCGAAGAGGCGCTGGAACATTCCAAGCTGGCACTCTACCAGGACCAGGTCTTCTGTTTCACGCCCATGGGTTCGCTGATCAGCCTGCCGCGCGGCGCCACGCCTATCGATTTCGCCTATGCGGTGCACACCGACCTGGGCAACAGCGCCGTGGGCGCCAAGGTCAACGGCAACCATGTGCCGCTGCACACGCCGCTGAAGAACGGCGACCAGGTGGAGATCATCTCCATGCGCGACAGCGCGCCGTCGCCGATGTGGGAGCAGTTCGTGGTGACGGGGCGCGCCCGCGCCGAGATTCGCCGCTTCCTGCGCCATGCCCAGCGCGACGAGCATGTGAAGTTCGGCCGCAAGATACTGGAAAAGACCTTTGCCGACGAAAGCCGCGAGCTGACCGAAAAGGCCATGGAAGAGGTGGCCAAAAAGCTCCGCCTGGCCAAGGCCGAGGACGTCTATGCCGATGTCGGCCGCGGCGCCCTGCGCGGGCATGAGGTGCTGGAGGCGGTTTTCCCCGAGTTGAAGCGCAAGCAGAAGATCAAGCCCGTGCCGCACCCGGGCGATACCCGCGCCATTTCCATCAAGGGCCTGACCGAAGGCATCTCCTATCGCCTGGGCCAGTGCTGCCATCCCATTCCCGGCGACCGCATCGTGGGCCTGAATACGCCGGGCGAGGGGCTTGTCATTCACACCATCGACTGCGGCGAACTGGACAAGGCCACCGACATGGACGACTGGCTGGACGTCAGCTGGGGCGGCGGCGCCGATGGCGGCATGTCGGTCGCCCGCATCCTGGTGCGGGTGAACAACAATCCCGGCGCGCTGGCGGCGGTGTTGACCGCCATCGCCAGCAATGGCGGCAACATCTCGAACATGAAGGTGATCGGCCGCAACACCCTGTTCTTCGAATTCACCATCGATGTGGAGGTGCGCGACGTGCCGCACCTGCAGAACATCCTGGGCGCGCTGCGCGTCTCGGATGCGGTGGAATCCGTCGACCGCGTGCGCGAGGCCGAGGAGGCTGCCGCATAATTTCCTTGTCAGGCCCTGCGAAGTCGGGCCATCCAGTTTCGCAACGTCAATTCAGAACAGAAGATATGAACGTCGAGCAAGTCCTCAAGGAATTCAAAGCCGCCGGTGCCCTGCTGGAAGGCCATTTCATCCTCTCGTCGGGCCTGCATTCCGACAAGTTCCTGCAGAAGGCGCTGGTGTTCCAGGACGCCAAACGCACCGCCAAATTGTGCAAGGCGCTGGCGGCGAAAGTGAAGGCGGAAGTGAAGGACGAGATCACCGCCATCGTCTCGCCCGCCATCGGCGGCATCATTCCCGGCTATGAGATGGGCCGCCAGCTGGGCCTGCCGGCCATGTATGTCGAGCGCGTCGATGGCGAATTCCAGCTGCGCCGCAACTTCACCCTGAAAAAGGGCCAGAAGGTGCTGATGGTGGAGGACATCGTCTCCACCGGCGTCTCTTCCCGCGAATGCATCGCCGCGATCAAGAAGACCGGCGCCAAGGTCGTGGCCGCCGCCTGCCTGATCGACCGCAGCGCCGGCAAGGCGAAGGTGGGCGTGCCGCTGATCGCCCTGGCGGAATGGAAGGTGCAGGCCTGGCCGGCCGACAAGCTGCCGCCGCACCTTCGCAACAAGCCCGCGATCAAGCCGGGGAGCAGGGGATTGGCGTGAAACTGTCGGGCGGCGCCAAACGTCTTGTCCTGTTCAGCGGCTTCGCACTGATTTTCGCACCTGCCTTGCTTTATTCGCTTGGCTTTGTGCTTCAGACATCGGTCATACTGTGTGTGCCGATTGTTGCGGTAGCTTTATTGGCCGCAAT
>DASTRG010000289.1:0-2988 GCA_035761325.1 Rhizomicrobium sp.
CACCAGTCCGATGCCGGAAATCGCCGCGGGGATCGCGGCATGCCAGTTGCGCTCGCGCTTGCGGTCGGAACGGATGCTCCACAGCGCCATGGCCACCGCCGCAACGGCGAAGGGAATGGCGTTGACCAGCGGCGTCATGCCCGCCGGCACGCCCAGCTGGTGGATCATCTGCGGCAGGAACAGGATCAGGCCATAGGCCGCCGCGTTGATGCCGACCCCCGCCAGCGCGATCAGCCAGACGGTCCCGTTGGTCAACGCGCCCGCGACGCTGAATTGCCGCACGCTTTCGCGGTGGCTCCGCTCGCTGGCAAGCTGCTCCACAAGCCACGCCTTTTCGGCGGGTGGCAACCAACGCGCGGCTGCCGGACTTGCGGGCAGGGCGAAGCGGAAGGCAATGCCCAGCGCGATGGTGGGCAGCGCCTGCAGGATGAACAGCCATTGCCAGCCATGCAGCCCGGCGATGCCGTCCATCAGCAGGATGGGCTGCGAGATCAGCGATCCCACCATGATGGAAAAGGGCGTCGACAGGATCATCACCATCAGCATGCGCACGCGATAGCGCTCGGGCGCCCACATGGTGAGGATGTAGAGCAGGCCGGGATAAAGGCCCGCCTCTCCCACGCCCAGTATGAAGCGCACCAGATAGAAGCTGTGCGGCCCCACTACAAAGGCGTTGAGCAGCGATGCGGCGCCCCACATCAGGGTGATCAGCGGAATCCACACCCGCGCGCCCAGTTTCGCCAGCACAAGGTTGGACGGCACCGAGAAGGCGACATAGCCGACAAAGAACAGCCCGCCGGCCAGGCCGAACTGTTCGGAATCCAGTCCCAGGTCCGAATTCATCGTGAGCGCGGCGAAGCCCACATTCACCCGGTCGATATAGGCGACGAAATAGGCCGCGAACAGCAGCGGCAGTATCCGCCACATCACGTGGCGGACGGCGAGTGCTTCCGGTGCTGGCACGATTTGTCCCCCTTGTCCGCGAGCCTAGAGACGCGCCCATCCCCGATCAAGCCTTGCGCCGCATCAAGCCGGTGCAACGCCTTTCCTGCTTTGTTGCATCTGCGAGGAGCGGCGATGGATGTGAAAACCGTGAGGGGGCTGAGCAGCGCCGAAGCCGCGTTGCGCCTGCGCCGGTTCGGGCCCAACGAACTTCCCAGTTCCGAGCGGCGCAGCCTGTTGCGCATCGTGCTGGGCATGCTCGGCCAGCCGATGTTCGCGCTGCTGGCGGGCGGCGCGCTTGTCTATCTGCTGCTGGGCGAGCCGGTGGATGCGGGTGTGCTGGGCGCGTTCGCCACCCTGTCGGTGGCCATCGGCATCGTGCAGGAAAGCCGCAGCGAAAAGGTGCTGCAATCGCTGCGCAGGCTTGCCAGCCCGCGCGCGCTGGTGCTGCGCGACGGCGAGCGCCGGCGTATCGCGGGACGCGAGCTGGTGCCCGGCGACATCATCATCCTGGGCGAAGGCGACCGCGTGCCGGCCGACGCCTTCCTGCTGGACTGCGCCGACCTGCTGGCCGATGAATCGCTGCTGACCGGCGAGTCCGTGCCCGTCCGCAAGGTGCCGGGCGGCACGGAGGGAAAGCCGCCCGCCCCCGGCGGCGAGGACCTGCCCTTCGTCTTCGCCGGCACGCTGGTCGCGCGCGGCAGCGGCGTGGCGCGCGTCGCCGCAACGGGGCTTTCCACCGAGATGGGTGCCATCGGCCGGTCGCTGCAGTCCATCACCCTGGAACAGCCCCGGCTGCAGAAACAGTTGCGCTGGCTGGTGCGCGACTTCGCGCTGGTGGGCCTTGGCGTGGCTTTGCTCGTGGTGCTGCTGGATGGTCTTTTTCGCGTCTCATGGCTGGCGGCGGCGCTGGCGGGAATCGCGGTGGGCATGTCGGTGCTGCCGGAAGAATTTCCCCTGGTGCTGGCGGTGTTCATGGCGATGGGCGCCTGGCGCATTTCGCGCGCGGGGGTGCTGACCCGCCGCGCCGCCGCGATCGAGACGCTGGGCTCGGCCACGGTACTGTGCACCGACAAGACCGGCACGCTGACCGAAAACCGCATGCGGGTGGAGCTTGCCGCCGCCGATGGAATGGTGTGGCGGCAAGACGGTACGCCCCCGCGCGATGATCCGGTGCGGGCCGTGCTGCATGCCGCGCTGGGCGCCAGCGCGCCCATTCCCACCGATCCGATGGACCGGGCGATCCACGACGCCGCGGTGGCGGCGGAACTCGCCGGTCCGGGCACGCTGCTGCACAGCTATGGCCTCAAGCCCGACCTGCCCGCGACCTCGAACATCTGGGACGGGCCGGAAAAGGAAACCGCCATAGCCTATGCCAAGGGCGCGCCCGAAACCATCGCCGGGCTGTGCCGCATGCCGCACGGCGCGCACCAGGAATTGCTGGCCCAGGCCAATACCCTGGCGGCCCAGGGCATTCGCCTGCTGGCTGTGGCCGAGGCGGACCTGCGCTGGCGCGACGGCTGCCGCCCCGTTTCCCAGCGCGATATCGCCTTCCGTTACCTGGGCCTGATCGGCTTCGCCGATCCGCTGCGCCGATCGGTCCCCGGCGCGGTCCGTGAATGCAGAAGCGCCGGCATCCGGGTGGTGATGATCACCGGCGACTATCCGGCCACCGCGCGCGCCATCGCCGCCCAGGCGGGGATCGACGACGGCGGCCCCGTGCTGGACGGCGACAGCCTGGAGCGGATGGACGACGCGGCGCTGGCAAAGGCGGTGGGCGCGACGTCGGTCTTCGCCCGCATCCGCCCCCAGCAGAAGCTGCGCCTGGTGGAAGCGCTGAAGCGCAACGGCGAGATCGTCGCCATGACCGGCGACGGGGTGAACGACGCCCCCGCCATGAAGGCCGCCCAGATCGGCATCGCCATGGGCGGGCGCGGCACCGATGTGGCGCGCGAGGCGGGCGCGCTGGTGCTGCTCAACGACGATTTCGCCGCGATCGTCGCCACCATCCGGCTGGGGCGGCGCATCTACGACAATCTGCGCAAG
>DASTRG010000290.1:0-16822 GCA_035761325.1 Rhizomicrobium sp.
ACGGCGAATGTTCCCATTTCAGCGCATCACCGCAGGCCGCCGGATCGACCGCGACCAGGACAAGATCGTCGGCGTCCGCATAATAAAGCCGCAGCGTATCAGGCAGCTGGGCGGCCGTGGAGAAATGCAGGAAGCCGTCGGCCTTGTCATGGGCCGAGCCGCGATAGTCGCCGCCGGAAGATTCCCAGTCGGCGCGGGGCACGATCTTGTAGATCAGCATGAGTTCCCAAGCTGTGAACTGTTTAGCAGTTCAAATTCACCAGCGTTCAGTATACCGCGACCCCTGACTACAAATTCCAGGTATCGGCGAATGACCTCGTCACATATCAAAAAGACTTTGAGGCGCTCTGCGTCTGAAATGTTGGCCGTACGGCCATGCCGACGGTCATCCGCATGGGACTTGACGAAATCGATTGCTGATCGATCAATGTTCAGTGTTTCTCTAAATCGTTGCCAGCCCTGCGTGTCGGTATCACTCCCTAATCTTACCGACTGCATTAGGGCCTCGATTGCTTGATAACAATAAAATCCGGTGCCCGTTGCCTCTCGCATTGCTTTTCTAAATTGAGCCAAAGCTATATTCGCACCGCTGTCTAATATGGCGGCTTTAACCAGTTCTACCGGAAGTTCATGTGTACCCGGTTTGGCCTTATGCGCATTCATCAAGCCGGGAATTCCAATTCCGAAGTTGAAGGTTTCACCGGTTAGAGAAGTTGCTGAAACGATGTCGAGATCAAAGCTTAAGCCTTGTTGGTAGCCAAAAAAATCAATGATTGCTCGCAGATGTTGTTCGAGCAGGTTTCTTACGAAAAATATGTCCGGTTGCCCTTCAAGGAGAGTTGTGCGGCAGCTGACCTGTCCCCTGTCTGAATTAGTCTCGTGAAATTTTAATTTTACGCCGAAGTGTGGGCTGCAAACTTCGACCGGTGGCACTTGAAAAGTGAGAGGTACTCTTTCTGGCAATATACGCGCGAAGAATATCCAACCCTGAGGTTCGGTAGGTTTTTCTTGCTCCGACGTCATCTGGTTAGGCTGCCTGCGCGGTGCCGCCGACCGTCAGCCCGTCCAGCCGCAGGGTCGGCTGGCCCACGCCGACCGGCACCGACTGGCCGTTCTTGCCGCAGGTGCCCACGCCGGTGTCCAGCTTCATGTCGTTGCCGATCATCGACACGCGGGTCAGCGCCTCGGGGCCGGAGCCGATCAGGGTCGCGCCCTTGATCGGCGCCCCCAGCTTGCCGTCCTCGATCCGGTACGCCTCGGTGCAGGAGAAGACGAATTTGCCGGAGGTGATATCGACCTGGCCGCCACCGAAATTCACCGCATAGATGCCCTTCCTGACGCTGCCGAGGATTTCCTGCGGGTCCCTGTCGCCGCCCAGCATGTATGTGTTGGTCATGCGCGGCATCACCGGGGCGGCATAGGACTGGCGCCGGCCGTTGCCGGTGGGCGCCACGCCCATCAGGCGGGCGTTCTGCCGGTCCTGCATGTAGCCTTTGAGAATCCCGTCCTCTATCAGGACGGTGCGGTGGCTGGGCGTGCCTTCATCGTCGATGGAGAGCGAGCCGCGCCGCCCCTCGATGGTGCCGTCATCCACCACGGTCACGCCGGGCGCGGCCACGCGCTGGCCCAGAAGGCCGGCGAAGGCAGAGGTCTTCTTGCGGTTGAAGTCGCCTTCCAGTCCATGGCCGATGGCTTCGTGCAGCAGGATGCCGGGCCAGCCCGGGCCCAGGACCACCGTCATCTCACCGGCCGGGGCGGGGATGGATGAAAGATTGACCAGCGCCTGGCGCAGCGCCTCGTCGACGCCGGCCTGCCAGTAGGCCGGATCCAGGTAGGTCTGATAGCTGCCGCGGCCGCCGCCGCCATGGCTGCCCGATTCCTGGCGGCCATTCTCCTCGACCACCACCGACACGTTCAGCCGCACCAACGGGCGGATGTCGGTGTAGTGCTCGCCGCCGGCGCGCAGGATCTCGATGCGCTGCCATTCGCCCGAAAGGCTGGCCGAGACCTGGCGTACGCGCGCATCCTTGGCCCGCGCATAGGCGTCCATGTCCTGAAGCAGTTTCACCTTGGTCTCGAACCCGGCGGTCAGAAGCGGATCGTCGTCGGGGTAAAGCCTGACATTGGTGCGGGCAGGGCCCCCCGCGGCGACGCCGGAATAGCCGTGGCTGACGGCCCGCACCGTCGCGGCGGCCCGCGCAATGGCGTCCTCGGAGATGTCGCTGGCATGGGCGTAGCCGGTGGCTTCCCCCGCCACGGCCCGCAGGCCGAAGCCCTGGGAGGTGTCGAAGCTGGCCGCCCTCAGCCGCCCGTCGTCGAAGGAGAATGATTCGCTCTGGCAGAATTCCAGGTACAGCTCGCCGTCGTCGGCGCCCCGCAGCGCCTGGTCCACCGTTTGCTGCACGCGCAAGCGGTCCATGCCGGTTCGGGCGAAGAAGAGATCGTGGTCGGCCATTTCCGTCTCCAAACATATGCGCGGACCAAAAGGCCGGTGCGCGGCAAAAAGCCCCGTATGGGGCAGGACGTGGGTCCCAGATATCGTGCGCCGGCGCGGTTCCGGCAAGCAGTGGAACGGCTTTTGGCGTTCCGGGGCGGCGCCGGCGGTGCGGCGGGGGTGGCCCGGTGGACCACCGTGCCATAAGGTCGCAATGACTTTAAGGGCTTAACCCCTCTAAATCCCCGGCAAGAATCTGAAAATGGCGGCGGATTCCACCGCCCGCAGTATACGAGGTTACCATCCATGTTTTTGTGGAAGACGGGGTATTTGGGGATGACGGGTTTTTTGCGGAAAACCGGCGCACGAAATCTGGCCCTGGCCGCCCTGGTGGGGCTCGTGCAGGCGGTCGTCACGCTGCCGGCGGCGGCGCTGCCCTTCGACTATGAAACTGGATTGCAGCCGGCCGCCTCGCCGGTGATGGAGCAGATCGAGGATTTCCACCGCCTGCTGCTGTGGATCATCGTGGCGGTCTGCCTGTTCGTGCTGGCCCTTCTGGTGTGGATCGTGGTGCGCTATCGCGCCCGCGTTAATCCGGTCGCGTCCAAGATCCACCACAACACCATCCTGGAAGTGGTCTGGACCATCATTCCGGTGATCATCCTGGTGATCATCGCGGTTCCGTCCTTCCGCCTGCTCTATTTCGAAGCGGACATCCCCAAGCCGGACGTGACCATCAAGGCGATCGGCAAGCAGTGGTACTGGACCTATGAGTTTCCGGGCGCCAAGGGCTTCCAGTTCGACAGCCTGGTCCTGTCGGACGAGGACGATGCCAAGCAGGGCAAGCCGCGCCTGCTGGGTGTCGACAATCCCATCTATGTCCCGGTGAACAAGGTGATCGAGATCCAGACCACCGGCGCGGACGTCATCCACAGCTGGGCGCTGCCCCAGATGGGCGTGAAGATGGACGCCGTTCCCGGCCGCGTGAACCTGACCTGGTTCAAGGCCGACAAGACCGGGGTCTATTACGGCCAGTGTTCGGAACTGTGCGGCGCCAAGCACGCTTACATGCCCATCGAGGTCCATGTGGTGACCGACGCCGAATATGCCG
The DNA here is from genome assembly GCA_035761325.1 of Rhizomicrobium sp. Classification (GTDB taxonomy): domain Bacteria; phylum Pseudomonadota; class Alphaproteobacteria; order Micropepsales; family Micropepsaceae; genus Rhizomicrobium. Next base: position 3,546 of record DASTRG010000290.1, read on the forward strand.
CCTGGTTGGCCCAGGCCCGTGAAAAGTTCGCATCGCTGGACCCGGTGTCCACGCGACTTGCTGCGAAATAGGAATCAGCGCCATGACCACGACTTTCGACGCCGCCCCCCGCCACGAGCACCATCACCCCGGCGAACATGCCCACCACCCGACCGGATGGCGGCGCTACGTCTATTCGACGAACCACAAGGACATCGGAAGGATGTACCTGATCTTCGCCGTCTGCGCCGGCCTGATCGGCGGCTTCTTCTCGATGATGATGCGCGCCGAGCTGATGTTTCCCGGCCTGCAGGTCTTCGGGACCCCGCATGAGTTCAACGTTTTCGTGACCGGCCACGGCCTGATCATGATCTTCTTCATGATCATGCCCGCCATGATCGGCGGTTTCGGCAACTGGCTGGTGCCGCTGATGATCGGGGCGCCCGACATGGCGTTCCCGCGCATGAACAACATCTCTTTCTGGCTGTTGCCCTTCAGCTTTGCGCTGCTGGTGGCTTCCATGTTCGTGGAAGGCGATTCCGGCGGCATGGGCGTGGGCGGCGGCTGGACCATGTATGCCCCGCTTTCCACCACCGGCTCGCCCGGACCGGCGATGGACTTCGCCATCTTCGCGATCCACATCGCGGGCGCGTCCTCGATCCTGGGCGCGATCAACTTCATCACCACCATCTTCAACATGCGCGCGCCGGGCATGACCCTGCACAAGATGCCGCTGTTCGTGTGGTCGATCCTGGTGACGGTGTTCCTGCTGCTGCTGTCGCTGCCCGTGCTGGCCGGCGCCATCACCATGCTGCTGACCGACCGCAATTTCGGCACCACATTCTTCAATCCGGCCGGCGGCGGCGACCCGATCCTTTACCAGCACCTGTTCTGGTTCTTCGGCCATCCCGAGGTGTACATCCTGATCCTGCCGGGCTTCGGCATGATCAGCCACGTCGTGGCGACCTTCTCCAAGCGTCCGGTGTTCGGCTATCTGGGCATGGCCTATGCCATGGTCGCGATCGGCTTCATCGGCTTCCTGGTCTGGGCGCACCACATGTACACGGTGGGCCTGTCGGTCGACACCAAGGCCTATTTCGTCTTCGCCACCATGGTCATCGCGGTGCCGACCGGCATCAAGGTGTTCAGCTGGATCGCGACGATGTGGGGCGGTTCGATCGAGTTCAAGACCCCGATGCTGTGGGCGGTCGGATTCGTCTTCCTGTTCACCGTTGGCGGCGTGACCGGCGTGGTGCTGGCGAACGCCGGCGTCGACGTCGTGCTGCAGGACACCTATTACGTCGTGGCGCACTTCCACTATGTGCTGTCGCTGGGCGCGGTGTTCGCGATCTTCGCGGGATTCTATTTCTGGTTCCCGAAGTTCACCGGTTACATGTACAACGAGACGCTGGGCAAGATTCATTTCTGGATCACCTTCATTGGCGTGAACCTGGCCTTCTTCCCGATGCACTTCCTGGGCCTGGCGGGCATGCCGCGCCGCTATGCGGACTATCCCGACGCCTATGCGGGCTGGAACTACGTCTCGTCCATCGGTGCCTTCATCGCGGGCTTCGGCGTGCTGGTGTTCCTGGTCATCGTGGCCGAGGCCTTCATGAAGAAGCGCAAGGCCGGGGATAATCCCTGGGGCGTGGGCGCCACGACCCTGGAATGGACGCTGCCCTCGCCGCCGCCCTTCCACCAGTTCAACGAACTGCCCAGGATTCGCTAAAGGAAACCGGACGGACAATGTCGCTTTCGCTTGTCGAACCCCGTGTCACCACCGTCGGCGATTTCTTCGCGCTGCTGAAGCCGCGCGTGATGAGCCTTGTGGTGTTCACGGGGCTGGCGGGGCTGTTCGCCGCGCCGGGGCAGATCCATCCCCTGACAGCCTTCACCGCGCTGCTCTGTATCGCGGTCGGGGCAGGGGCGTCCGGCTGCCTCAACATGGCCTATGACCACGACATCGACCGGCTGATGGCGCGCACCGCCACCCGGCCGATCCCGCTGGGCCGTATCGCCCGCGAGGATGCGCTGGCCTTCGGCTGGGCGCTGGCGGTGGCTTCGGTCGCGACCATGTTTCTGTTCGTGAACCTGCTGGCCGCCGGCCTTCTGGCATTCACGATATTCTTCTATGTCGTTGTCTATACCCTCTGGCTGAAACGGCGGACGCCGCAGAACATCGTGATCGGCGGCCTGGCGGGCGCGCTGCCGCCGGCGATCGGCTGGGCGGCCGTGACCGGCGATCTGGCGCTGGCGCCGCTGCTGCTGGTGGCCATCATCTTCGTGTGGACGCCGCCGCATTTCTGGGCGCTGGCGCTGTGGCGATCGGGCGATTACGCCCGCGCCGGCGTGCCAATGCTGCCGGTGGCCAAGGGCAAGGCGCATACCAGGGTGCAGATCCTGCTTTATTCGCTGGTGCTGGTGCCGCTGGGCGTGGCGCCGGCGCTGCTGGACATCGGCGGCCCGCTCTATCTGGCGGCCAGCGCCGGAATCGGTCTGTGGTTCCTGTGGGAGGCGGTCGCCGTCTTCCGCGAAGCCGACTCGGTGAAGGAGCCCGCCGCCCATCGCCTGTTCGGTGTTTCGCTGCTTTATCTGGCGGCGTTGTTCGCGGCCCTGATCGCCGAGAGGCTGATCGGCCTGCATCCGCTTTCCCTGGCGCGGCTGTTGCTGATGGTGCCGGCCGCGTGAGGGACGACGATGCAAATCGCGCGCGTCGCAAACGGAATATCGCTCTCGCCCTGGTTCTGGGCGGGTTCGCTGTGCTTGTTTATCTTATGTCCATCGTGCGCTGGCACGCTGGGCAATAACATTGGGGCCTGATGCTATGTCGAGCGACGTGAAACACGATTATCACCTGGTCGATCCCAGCCCCTGGCCGGTTGTCGGCTCGATGGCCGCCTTCGTGATGATGGTCGGCGCGGTCCTGTGGATGCACAAGGGCTATGCGGGCTTCGGTCCGCTGGGCGGCCAGCCCTGGGTCTTCCTGATCGGCCTGGCGGGCGTGCTCTATACCATGGCCGGCTGGTGGCGCGACGTGATCCGGGAATCCGTTGTCCTGGGCAACCACACGCCGGTGGTGAAGCTGCACCTGCGCTACGGCATGCTGCTGTTCATCGCCTCGGAAGTGATGTTCTTCGTCGCCTGGTTCTGGGCCTATTTCAACTCGGCGATCTTCTTCAACGATGTCAGCATCGGCAGCTGGCCGCCCGGCGGCATCACTACGCTCGATCCCTGGCATTTCCCGCTGCTGAACACGCTGATCCTGCTGACCTCCGGCACGACGGTGACCTGGGCCCATCACGCCATCCAGACCGGCGACCGCAAGGGTGCGATCCAGGGCCTGGCCCTGACGGTGGCGCTGGGCGTCAGCTTCACTGCCGTGCAGGCCTGGGAATATGCCCATGCGCCGTTCACCTTCGGATTGAACCATCTGGCGCTGGCGCCCTTCACCGATGCGGCCCATATCGACCTGGCCGCGGGCGCGGGCAATTTCGACGCCATCTACGGCTCGACCTTCTTCATGGCGACCGGCTTTCACGGCTTCCATGTGATTGTCGGCACCATCTTCCTCACCGTCTGCCTGTTCCGCGCCATCGCGGGCCAGTTCACGCCCACCCGCCATTTCGGCTTCGAGGCGGCGGCCTGGTACTGGCACTTCGTCGACGTCGTCTGGCTGTTCCTGTTCGCCTGCATCTATGTCTGGGGCGAGGGACCGATCAGCGTGGGCTAGGTCTTCGCCCGCACACGGCCTTGCGGGAGCGCCCACAGCGTCATGCCCGCATCGCCGGGTCCGGTGGACCGGCCAGGATGCCGTCGGCCTGTGAGGTTCTCTTGACGACGCCAAACACAGTCAAAGCCATTTTCCTCGGCCTCTGTCCGCGTTGCGGGCAGGGGCCGTTGTTCCATGGCTATATCGCCGTGCGCAAACAGTGCCCGTCCTGCGCCCTCGATTATGCCATCTTCGATCCGGGCGACGGGCCGGCGGTGTTCGGCATACTGATCGTGGGCGCTATCGTCTGCGCCCTGGCGCTGTGGGTGGAGTTCACCTTCCAGCCGCCCTTGTGGGTGCATGCCGCGCTGTGGGCGCCGCTGATCGCGATCCTGACCGCGATCTTCCTGCGCCTGTCCAAGTCGGCGCTGCTGGTCCTGCAATATCGGAACAAGGCCGGAGAGGCCCGGCTGGGATGACGTTTCGTCCCTATCCCGGCCTGACGATCGCCTGCGCCATCCTGTTCGCCCTTCTTTGCGGCCTGGGCGTGTGGCAGCTCGAGCGGCTGCAATGGAAGCTGGCACTGATCGCCCAGGTCAACGGGCACATGCATGCCGCGCCGGTCGGGCTGGATCGCGTGCTGGCGATGGATGCCGCCGATGCCCAATACCGCCGCGTCACCGTCACCGGCCGTTTCGACCATGCGCGCGAGGCCTATGTCTTCGGCACCGATGCCGAGGGCGATCCGGCCTATCATGTGCTGACGCCGCTGCGCACCGGGGACGGGCGCTGGCTGATGGTGGACCGGGGCGTGGTGCCCAAGGACCGGCTGGACCCGGCCAGCCGCGCCGCCGGAAATGTCGACGGGCCGGTCCGGGTTACCGGCGTGTGGCGCCTGCCCGACGGGCCGGGCCTGTTCAGCCCGCCGCCGGACCTGAAGCAGCGGGTCTGGTATGCGCGCGACCTGAAGGCCATCGCGGCCGCCGACCACATCCGCCTGGCCGCGCCGGAACTTGTCGAGGCGGACGCCACGCCCAACCCCGGCGGCTGGCCGAAGGGCGGACAGACCGTGGTGACGTTCCGCAACCAGCACCTGTCCTATGCCGTCACCTGGTTCGGCCTGGCGGCCGGACTGGCGGGGATCTGGCTGGCCTATCACATTTCCAAGGGCCGGATTTCCCGGTAACAGGCCGAAAACCGGCGGCCCCCGGCCTTTCATCAGGGTAGCCCCCGGCGCCCGGCCGGCCCTATAAGGGCGGCCCGAAAAGGCGGTTGTCGTGAATTTCATCTCCACTCGATCCACGTCCATGGGGGGCGGCGCCCCCAAAGCGTCCTTTGCCGATGTCCTGCTTGCCGGCCTGGCGCCGGACGGCGGCCTGTACCTGCCGGAAAGCTGGCCGCAGTTCAGCGCGGACCAGATCGCCGCTTTCGGGGACCTGCCGTGGAACGAAGCGGCCTTCCGCGTGCTGTCGCGCTTCACCGAAGGCTCGTTCAGCGAGGACGAATTGCGCCAGGCTATCGCCGCCGCCTATGCCGGCTTCGATGTGCCCGAGGTGGCGCCCCTGACGCCGCTGGCGACCGGCCAATATCTGCTGGAGCTGTTCCACGGCCCAACCCTGGCCTTCAAGGACGTGGCGCTGCAGATCCTGGGCCAGCTCTTTTCGCGCGCGCTGGCGCGGCGCGGCGGCCGTGCCACCATCGTGGCGGCGACCAGCGGCGACACCGGCTCGGCGGCGATCGCGGCGCTGGGCGGGCTGCCCAATATCGATGTCTTCGTCATGCATCCGAAGGGCCGCGTCAGCGACGTGCAGCGCCTGCAGATGACCACCAGCGCACACGCCAACGTCCACAATATCGCGCTGGAAGGCAGCTTCGACGACGCCCAATCCATCGTGAAGGCGCTGTTCGCCGACAGCGGATTTTCCCGCGCGGTTTCGCTGACGGCCGTCAATTCGATCAACTTCGCCCGCATCGCCGCGCAAAGCATTTATTATTTCACCGCCGCGGCCGCCTTGCGCCGGCTCGGGCATGAAGCGGGCCCGACCTTCATTGTCCCCACCGGCAATTTCGGCGATATCTTCGCCGGCGAGGCGGCGATGCGCATGGGCCTTCCCATCCGCGAGCTGGTGATCGCCACCAACGCCAACGACATCCTGGTTCGCGCGCTGAAAGACGGCGTTTATGCACCCGGTCCCAGCCACGCCACCTTGAGCCCCTCGATGGACATCCAGGTGGCGTCGAATTTCGAGCGGGCATTGTACGAAGCGTCCGGCCGCGATGCCGGCTGGGTTGCCGCCGCCATGGCCGGGTTCAGCCGCGACCGTCGCCTGGACCTGCCGCCCGCGGTGCTGCACGCCCTTCGCGAACGCTATAGCGCCTATGGCTTCGACGATGACGCCACCCTGGCCACCATCGCCGCGGTGAAGGCGCAGGCTGGCCGTATCCTGGATCCCCACACGGCCGTGGCCGCCAGCGCCGGACGCCTGTTCGCGTCCCGCCAGGGGGGCGCCGGCCCGGTAGTGATCCTGGCCACCGCCCACCCCGCCAAGTTCCCGGACGCCGTGGCCAGAGCCACCGGCGTGCCGCCGCCGGTTCCCGCGGCGCTCGCCGCCCTCGGGGCGCTGCCGGAACGCATGGAAATCCTGCCCGCGGATGACATTTTGATTAAGCGTTTCATCTCTTCTAGACTGGCGCCATGAATCCAGAAATATCCTGTATTTCCAACGGATTGACCGTCGTGACGGATCCGGTGCCGGGGCTGGAAAGCGCCGCTGTCGGGGTGTGGGTCAATACCGGCACGCGCAACGAGACGCCGCCCGAAATGGGCATCTCCCACATGCTGGAGCACATGGCGTTCAAGGGCACCGAGCGGCGCACCGCCCGCATGATTGCCGAAGAGATCGAGGCGGTGGGCGGCATTCTCAACGCCTATACCAGCCGCGAACAGACCGCCTTTCATGCCCGCGTACTGAAAAACGACGTGCCCGTGGCGCTGGACATCATCGCCGATATTCTCATCCGCCCCACTTTCGAGGCGGGCGAGCTGGAACGCGAACGCCAGGTGGTGCTGCAGGAACTGGGACAGGCGCGCGACACGCCCGACGACATCATCTTCGACCATCTGCAGAGCACCATGTTCCGGAACCAGGCCATGGGCTGGCCGATCCTGGGCGAGGAGGCGACTGTCAGCGCCTTTTCGCAGCAGATGCTGCGCGACTACATGGCGGCAAACTATCGTGCCGGCGCCATGACGCTGATCGCTTCGGGTGCTGTCGAGCATGGCGCGATGGTGAGGCTGGCCGAGGACCTGTTCGGCGAACTGAAAAGCGGCGCGATTGCGGCGCCGCCCGCCGCGCGCTACACCGGCGGCGAATTCCGCCTGGAAGAAGACCTGGAGCAGGCCCACCTGGCCTTCGCGCTGCCGGGCCTTGCCAACGCCGACCCGGATTTCTTCGTCGGACAGATCCATGCCACCGCGCTGGGTGGCGGCACCTCCTCGCGGCTGTTCCAGGAAGCGCGGGAAAAGCGCGGCCTGTGCTATTCGATCTATGCCTTCGCCAACGGCTTCCAGGACAGCGGCTTTCTGGGCATCTATGCCGGCACGGGGGAAAAGGAAGCCGGCGAGATCGCCGCCGTCGTGGCCGGCGAGATGGAAGCCATGGCCGCCAACCTGACGGAGGCCGAGGTCGCCCGCGCCCGCGCGCAGATCAAGGTATCGCTGCTGATGGGGCTGGAGCGGCCGGGCACCCGTGCCGAGCAGATCGCCTGCCAGCTCTTTGCCCTTGGCCGGCTGCAGAGCCCCGCCGAAATCGTCGCCCATCTCGACGCCATCGACGCTGCCCAGGTGCGCGGCTATGCGGCGCGGGTGATGCAGTGCGCGGTTCCCGCCATGGCCGCGGTCGGCCCGGTGTCGCGGCTTGAAAGTCATGCGCGGTTCGCCCGCCGGTTCGGCGGCGCCGCGATGCCGAGCGCGGCGGAATAAATGGTGAAGGCCGCGCTCGCCAAGACAAGCCCCATCGCGTTCATGCGTGGGCTGACCTTTCCGGGCGGCCAGCAGCCCGTGATTCAGGGCGAAGGCATATACCTGCGCTATCCCCGCATCGGCGATTATGCCAACTGGGCCAAGCTGCGCGGCGAAAGCCGCGAATTCCTGGCGCCGTGGGAGCCGGTATGGGCGAGTGACGAACTGACCAGGGGCTCCTTCCGCCGCCGCATCAAGCGCTATCAAAAGGAAACGCGGCTGGATTCGGCCTATGTGTTCTTCGTGTTGCGCAAGAGTGACGATGCGTTGCTTGGAGGCTGCACCCTGTCCAATGTGCGGCGCGGCGTCACGCAATGCTGCACGCTGGGCTATTGGATCGGACAGAAATTCGCGCGCCAGGGTTATATGACCGCGGCACTAACCACGCTGATTCCCTTCGTGTTCCGTACGCTGGGGCTGCATCGGATCGAGGCGGCGTGTCTGGTGGAAAACGAAGCGTCCAAAAACCTTCTGGTGCGGACGGGCTTTTGCCAGGAAGGGCTGGCGCGGCGCTATCTGATGATCAACGGCCAATGGGCCGATCATCTTCTATTTGCTTTGCTCAAGGAAGAAGCGCCGCTAGGTTAGCGGTGCGGGCCCGCCTTCGGTGCCGCGCCCCAGATTGCGAGATTGATGAAGACTGCACGCCTCATTGCCCTGTTTTGGGCGGCGCTTATCGCGCTTTTATCCGCGCCCGTTCTCGCCGCCGCCCCTTCCGTGAATTTCGGCAGCAGTGAAAATGTCCTGCCGCTCAAGGACAAGCTCACGCCCTATCACGCGCCCGGGCGCACCAGCGAGGAAGACGGTTCGGTCTGGTACCTGCTGCAGGTCAGCAACGATTCGGTGCGTCCGGCCACGCGCGTGCTTCTGGCCGGACAACCGCCGCGGCTGGGCCTGTCGATCCGGCCGCGTCGCACGCGCCCGGCCGTGCTGGCCGTGGCAAGCTCCGATTCAGGCACGGTGGTGGAAACCGCAACCGCATACGGACATCGCGCATGGCGCGTGATCGTGCCGCCCGTCACCACGGTGAGCCTGGCGATCCGCGTGGGCAATGCCGCCACGCCGCCGGCCCTGTTCGCCTGGACCGAGCCGGCGCTGGCGTCGCACAATCGCCAGCTTGCCGTCTTCATCACCGGCGTGGCGGCGCTGATCGGCGCCGGCGCGCTGATCATGGGCGGGCTTGCGGTGCTGATCGGCCACGGCGCGCCGCGCTGGGTGGCGGTGACCTTGATGCTGCTGTTGTTCAGCTGGCTGTCGGGCACCGGAATGTTCGATGCCAGCCTGGCCACTCCCATCGGCGGCCCCTATGGACTATCGGCGTTTCTTACGGTGCTGGCGCTGGCGGCGGGCGCCCGCCTGGCCAATGCCATAATTCCGCTGCGCGATACCTGGCCCCGCTATGAAAAGCTGTTCCATCGCGTGCTGTACGGGCTGATCGGCCTTGGCGCGCTGGCCTATCTGGGGCTGCCGGGCGCGACGCTGCTGACCGACAGTGCCATCGTGCTGGGCTCGACCGCCATTGCCGTCTATCTGATCGTCTGGGGCCGCAAGGGCCACAAGGCGGCGCAGGTGATCGCGCCCAGTGCCGCGGCCTTCGCGCTGGTGGCGCTGGCCGGGGCGGTCACCGCGGTGGGGGGAATGGGCGAAAGCCTCACGGGCCCGGCGGCCACCGGCGGCTTTGCCGCTGCGGGCGCGATCCTTTTGTCGCTGGCGGTAATCGCCAGCGAGGAGATCGCGGTGCTGCCCTTCCTGCATGGATCGAATGCGGCGCGGCTTCTGGAGGCGCAGGCCGATGACGAGACGGCCCTCATCGATGCGGCGGCGCCCGCCAAGTCGCTGGCGCTGGTGGCCATCGGCGCGGCCCATCAGGGCATCTTCAACCTGGATTTTCGCGCCGGTCTTCTGACCCTGTCGCCGGAGGCGGCGCAGATGGTGGGGCTGCCGCTGCGCGAGACGACAATCTCCCATTCCGACTGGGTGCATCTGATCCATCCGGAGGATCGGGGCGTGTATGACCGCGCGCTGGAGGAATACCGCCACCGCTCGGGACTGGCCTTTCGCCTGGAATTCCGCGCCCGCAACTGCGCGCAGGAGAACGGGCCCTATCGCTGGCTGGAGCTGCGCGCGACCATCGTGACGGAAGAGGATGTGCCGTCCGACTGCCTGGGGCTTCTGTCCGACATCACCCAGCGCAAGGAAAGCGAACTGGCGCGCGAGCTGGCCGAGACGGAACGCCGGCGCGAGGCGGCGCTGTCGCGCGATGCGCTGACCGGGCTGGGCAACCGGGTGGCGCTGATGGAAATGCTGGACGCGCTGGGGCGGGGATTTGGCCGCGCGCTGTTCGCGTTGCTGGACGTCGACCGCTTCAAGGCCATTCATGCCAGCCTGGGCGACAAGGGCGCCGATGAGATTCTCCGGCAGGTGTCGGCGCGGCTGACGACGCCGGACCAGGAAGCGCAGGCCTTTCGCGTCGGCGGAGACAGTTTCGCGCTGGTGTTCGCCGAACCGCGCCGCGCGCCGCAGCTCATCGGCCAGAGCCTGGCCGAGGCGCTGGCCGCGCCCTATCGCGTGGGCGAGCGGCAGGTTTTCGCGCCGTGCAGCGTGGGCCTGGCATCGGGCGCGCAGAGCGAAGATCCCTTCATCCTGATCCGCAATGCCGAACTGGCGCTGCTTTCGGCCAAGCGGCAGGGCGGGGCGTGCGCGCGGTCCTATACCAGCGAGCTTCAGACAACGGCGCTGCGCGACCCCGTGGCGCTGGAAAGCGAGTTGCGCCAGGCCCTGGCGGAGGGGCAGCTGGACGTCTTCTACCAGCCCATCATCCGGCTCGCCGACCGCGGTGTGGCCGGGTTCGAGGCGCTGCTGCGCTGGCAACATCCGCAGAAGGGGCTGATCGGGCCCGCCGATTTCATTGCCCACAGCGAAGAAACGGGCCTGATTGTGGCGCTGGGCCGCTTCGCGCTGGAACGGGCCGCCGCCGACCTGGTGCGCTGGCAACGCTATTTTCCGCTGCGGCCGCCCTTGTTCGTCAGCGTCAATCTCTCGCGCCGCCAGCTGATGGATGCCGGCTTCGAGGAAATGCTGCGTTCGGTGCTGGCGGGCAGCGGCATCGCGGGGGGAACGCTCAATCTCGAGATCACGGAAAGCGCGGTGGCCGCGGATGCGCGCATGGCCGCAATCCTGGAGCGCGTCCGTGCCATGGGCGCGGGCCTGTCGCTTGACGATTTCGGCACCGGCGCCTCCGCGCTCAGCGAGTTGCGCACCCTGCCGGTGGACACGGTCAAGATCGACAAGAGTTTCCTGGCCCGCAAGGACGGCGCGGACATGGATGGCGAAGTGATGCTGGCTTCGATCGTGGGCATGGCGCACGACTTGAAGCGCGCGGTGGTGGTTGAAGGCATCGAAAGCGAGGGCGACGCCCAGTTCCTCAGCCGGCTGGGCTGCGAATTCGGCCAGGGTTATTTCTTCTCGCCCGCCCTCGATGCCCAGGGAGTGCTGGACTATATCGCCCGCCACTACAATATTACCGCCACCACCGAACCGGGCTGACCTCGCGAAGGGGCGCCTTTAAACGGAGAGCACCATGACGATCAAAGTCGGCGACAAGATTCCGTCCGTCACCCTGATGGAGATGCAGGATGGCAAGCCCGCTGCGGTGAAGACCGATGATTTCTTCAAGGGCCGCCGCGTCGCGCTGTTCGCGCTTCCCGGCGCTTTCACCCCCACCTGCTCGGCCAAGCATGTGCCCGGCTTTGTCAGCAACCATGACGCGCTGAAGGCCAAGGGTGTGGACGCCATCGCCTGCGTGTCGGTGAACGACGCCTTCGTGATGGGCGCCTGGGGCAAGGACCAGAATGCCGGCGGCAAGGTGCACATGCTGGCGGACGGCAATGGCGAGTTCACCCAGGCGGTGGGCCTTGTGATGGACGGCACCAAATTCGGCATGGGCAAGCGCAGCCAGCGCTATTCCATGATCGTCGATGACGGTGTGGTGAAAAGCCTGAATGTCGAGGAGCCCGGGGCGTTCGAAGTCTCCAGCGCCGAGCACATGCTGGGGCAGCTCACCTAGGCACGCGCCTTTTTGCGCCGGGGGTTCGCCGCAAAACGCCTCGCGCCTGTGTCAGCGCCGGGCTGATGGAATCGCGCCTCGCGCCAGCTGATCGGCGCGCTCGTTCTCGATGTGGCCGGAATGGCCGCGCACCCAGATCCATTTGATCTGGTGGCCGTCCATGGCTGCGTCCAGCGCGCGCCACAGGTCTTCGTTCTTGACCGGCTTCCTGTCGGCGGTCTTCCAGCCGCGCGCCTTCCAGTTCTTCAGCCATTGCGAGGCGCCGTCCATCACATAGCGGGAATCGGTATGGATGGTGACGGGGCCCTTGCGCTTGAGGGCATTGAGCCCCTCGATCACAGCGGTCAACTCCATCCGGTTATTGGTGGTGGCGGATTCGCCGCCCCACAATTCCTTTTCCTGTCCGTTGTATCGCAGGATCGCGGCCCAGCCGCCGGGCCCGGGGTTTCCAGAGCACGCCCCATCCGTGAAGATCTCGATCACAACCCATATTCTCCGGCGTGACGGACCATGCGGTGAAAGCGCAGCTTGCGCGAATATTCCCGCGGGTCCTTTGGCCGGACCAGCCAGCTTTCGTCGTGGTTGATCCAGTCATAGGCGCGCGTCAGCAGGAAGCGCAACGCCGCACCCTGCATCAGGACGGGCAGGGCGGCGGCTTCCGCTTCGCTGATGGGCCGGTGCGCGCGATAGGCGCCGATCAGCGCCTTGCCCTTGGTGATGTTGTAGCTGCCGTCCATCTCGAAGCACCAGCTGTTCAGCATCACCGCCAGGTCGTAGGCAAAGAAATCATTGCAGGCGAAATAGAAATCGATAACGCCGGAGACCGCGTCCTTCATGAACAGGACATTGTCGGGAAACAGATCGGCATGGATGACACCGGCCGGCAGGTGCCGGGGCCAGTTCGCCTCCATGTCGCCTAGGCTGGCCGCGATCAGCGCCGTCAGCCCGTCCTCGATGCCGTCGGCGTTGCCGATGGCTTCGGCCAGGGGCCGCCACCCCGAAAGGCCCAGGGCATTGGGGCGGGTGAGCGAAAAGCCCTCGCCGGCCTTGTGCAGGTCGGCCAGGACCGCCCCGGCGGCCGCGCAATGCGCCACGCCGGGGCGGCGCAGCGAAATGCCGCTGAGGAAGGTCAGCACCGCCGCCGACCGCCGGTTCAGCGTGACGAGCTGGCGCCCGTCGCGGGTGCGAAGGGGTAGGGGGCAGGCGATGCCGCGGCGGGCCATGTGCTCCATCAGCCCCAGGAAAAAGGGCAGGTCGCCGTCGGCCACGCGCTTTTCATAGAGGGTCAGGATGTAGGCCCCGCGGTCGGTCTGCAGGTAGAAATTGGAATTTTCCACCCCCTCGGCGATGCCCTTTAACGCCAGGGGCACGCCGATGTCGTAGAGCGCCAGAAGCTGCTCCAGGTCCTCGAAACTGACTTCGGTGTAGACGGCCATTGCCGTGGGTCCCCCGAAGGCCCTTTTGGGCCCGTCCTTCCTTCAATCCCGGTTTCAATCCTTGGC
>DASTRG010000291.1:0-5890 GCA_035761325.1 Rhizomicrobium sp.
ACGCGGTTGGGCAGGGCCGAGACGATGCCGCCGATCACGGCCAGCAGCTTCTTCGTATAGGGCATGGGCTCGGCGGTCCCCTGCTGGAACATCGGCCGTCCGTCCTGGTCTACCAACTGCACCTTCAACCCCTGGGGCGTATTTTCCAGGATCACCTGATGTGACAGATTGGCAATGTCCGGGTTGTCCTGGATCGACTGGCGGATCGCCTCAGCGGCATGGGCGAAATCGCTGTCCTGGGCGGAATGGCTGCTGCTGTCGCTGGTGGAGTGAGCGTTGGCGCCGCCTTGGGCACTGCCGCTGGCCATTGCCTTGACCGGCGAATCGGGCGAGGGCGGGCTCTGCTTCTGCATGACGGACTGGGCGCCGCCGGCGTGGGCGCTGTCTTCGCCCATTACCTTGCCGCCCAGCACTCCGCCGGAGCCGGAAACCGTCTGGGCGATCGACTGTGGCGCGAAATAGTCGGCAATGCCGCGCTTCTGTTCCGGGGTGGTCGTGTTGATCAGCCACATCAGCAGGAAAAATGCCATCATCGCAGTCACGAAGTCGGCATACGCCACTTTCCAGGCGCCGCCGTGATGGCCGCCATGTCCGCTCTTCTTGATGCGCTTGATGACAACCGCGTTGTCGCCGGCCATGATGCCGCAACCCCATTTAGACAGCCAATACCCTGGCGGGACTTGCGGTCTTGTGCCGCTATGCCCAACCTCTGCCGATCATGCACAACCCGGCTTAACCGAGTATGAAACCGGGGCGTGATAAGGTCTTAACTATTATGATGAGCGCGCACGACATTCTGCCTGCCGTCCGGAAGCGAGGAGCCATGCGGGCCCACGAACCCATACGTGGCGAGCGGGTCGTGGCGGCCGCGTACCAAAGCCGGGGGACAGAAGGGCTGCGCCATGGATTTTGACACGCGCGCTTTCCGAACGGCACTTGGCAGTTTTCCCACCGGCGTCGCGGTGATGACCACCATCGGCGCCGTTCCCGGCGAAAGTGAGGACGCGTCCCACGTCGGGATAACCGTGAATTCCTTTACCTCCGTGTCGCTGGATCCGCCGCTGGTGCTGTGGTGCATCGACCGCCGGTCGCGCCGCTATCCGGCGTTTGCCTGCGCCCCTGGCTTCACCGTTTCCATCCTGGCGGCGGGGCACAAGGCGGTGTCCTCGCGCCTGGCCGGACCGGGTGAGCACCGGCTGGAGGGGATCGACCTGATTTCCACGCAACTGGGTCCGCCCGCGCTTGCCGATTCGCTGGCTGTGTTCGAATGCGCGCGCGAAAGTATTCAGGACGCCGGCGATCACGCCATCCTTCTGGGTCGGGTGCTGCGATTTGCTTGCCATGCCGACGTCGGCGCGCCGCTTGTATACTTTCAGGGCCGCTATAGCGCCCTTGCCCAGGGCTCACCGCCCGAGGGCGTTATCGGCCGGCGCGTCACCGATCGGGAATAGGCGCAAATACTCCGCCGGCCGAAGGCGTGGCACAGGCGCCACGCCATCGCGCAGGTTGCCGGCGACATCGCGGTGGCCGCGCCTCGACGCTCAACATTTTACCTAGCCCAAAGGCAGATCGGCATGGCCGGGACCGGTGGGAAAACCGGCTGACCTCCAGTTTTTGCAGGGCAGGGGCGCCCAAAAAGCTGCCTTATAATCTTGTACGTTATTATAACGCTGCTTATGATCTCGGCCATGAATTTGGACAAGGACATGCTGGTCCTGATGCACGACGTGGCGCGGCTCATGCGCACGCGTTTCGACCAGCGGGCACGCGCCTACGGCATGACCCGGGCGCAATGGGTGATCCTGGCAAGGCTGGACCGCCAGCCGGGCATGACACAGAACGAAATGGCCAGCCTGTGCGAGGTCGAGCCGATCACGGTGGGTCGTCTTGTCGACCGGCTGGAGGCACGCGGGCTGCTGGAGCGCCGGCTGGATCCGGCTGACCGCCGCATCCGCCGCCTGCACCTGCTGCCGGCTTCCCTGCCCATTCTCAGGGAAATCCACCGTTACAAGAACAATCTTTTCGCAAGCGTCACGGAGGGGCTGGACGAGCAGACCCTCGAGACCGTCACCAACGCCCTTCTTCGCATGAAGGACAAGCTGACTACTGAGCCCGGCAAACTGGCCGCGGCGGGAGAATAGAATGTCGTCCGCGAATGACACCGCCACGCTTCCGGCGGGCGCCCTGCGGCGCGCCGGTATCGACCGCGCCCGCCTGCGCCGCATCCTGATGGTCGGCGGCGTCGCCGTGTTCCTGGCGGCGGCCCTGGTCTTCTACCTGATGAGCGGCCGCTATGTGACGTCCGACGATGCCTATGTCCATGCCAACAAGCTGATGGTTTCCACTGACGTCTCCGGGCTGGTCGAGTCCGTCAACGTGCGCGAGGGCCAGCATGTGCAGGCAGGAGATGTTCTCTTCACCCTGGACCCCAAGCCGTTCCGGATCGCGCTTGAGAATGCCCAGGCAGCGCTGGCGAGTGCCGTCCAGGATGTTGAGTCCACCCGCGCCCAGTATCGCGCCGCGGTGGCCCAGGTGGCTGCCCAGCAGGCACAGGTCAAACTGGATCAGAAAACCTACGAGCGCTATCTGGCGCTCTCCAGGCAGAACGCCATCGCCGCGATCCAGGTCGATAACGCCCACGCCGCGCTGCTGAGCGCACAGGCGACCGTCGCGTCCCTGCGCCAGACCGCGGCCACCGACCTGGCCAAGCTGAACGGCAATCCGGACCTGCCGGTGGAGAAGTCACCCGGCTACATGAAGGCCAAGGCGCAGGTCGATGAAGCACAGCGCCAGCTGGATCATGCCACCGTGCGCGCACCCTTCGCCGGCACGGTAAGCGAGGTGGACTCGCTCCAGCCCGGCACGCTGGTGATATCGGCGCTGTCTGCCTTCACCACCACCAGCGCAGTGGGCCTGATCGGCGACCGGATATGGGTCGAGGCGGATCTGAAGGAGACCGAACTGACCCATATCCATCCCGACGCGCCGGTCAGTTTCACCATCGATACCTATCCGGGATGCAGGTGGACTGGGCATGTGGACAGCGTGAGCGCGGGCAGCGACAGCTCGTTCTCGGCCCTGCCGGCCGAAAACGGCAGCGGCAACTGGGTCAAGGTCGTCCAGCGCATTCCCGTTCGCATCGCCATAGACCACAGCCAGTGCGATCGTCCGCTGCGCGTGGGCATGAGTGCGGTGATTTCGGTCGACACCGGACATCGCCGCTGGTTCCGCTTGCTTAACGGCCTATAGGCTCCATGGACCATACGCCGCACGCCGCTCATCAGTACGATAACAAGATCGCCGAATGGGCGGTCCTGCTGGGCTCGATGGCGGGCGTGCTGATGCAAGCGCTGGACACCACCATCGTCAATGTGGCGCTACCCTATATGGAGGGCAGCCTGTCGGCCGCCCGTGACCAGATTACCTGGGTGCTGACCAGCTACATCATCGCGGCCGCCATCATGACCGCACCGGTCGGCTGGCTGGCGGCGCGCTTCGGCAAGAAGAATTTTCTCATCACCTGCATCGCCGGTTTCACGATTGCCTCCATGGCCTGCGGTGCCGCCCAGTCGCTGGAGCAGATGGTGCTGTTCCGTCTGGTACAGGGGGTGTTCGGCGCCGCGCTGGGGCCCCTGTCACAGGCGGTGATGCTCGACATGTATCCCCCCGCCCGGCGCGGCAGCGTGATGGCGATCTGGGGCATGGGCGTGATGCTGGGGCCGATTCTGGGCCCCACGGTGGGCGGCATCCTGACCGACGCCTATAGCTGGCGCTGGGTCTTCTATATCAACGTGCCGTTCGGAATCGCCTCCTGCGTCGCGTTGTGGATATTCTTCAAGGATACGGCGCGCGATTCCACGTTGCGCTTCGACTGGTTCGGGTTCGGTGCCCTGTCGATCGGCCTTGGCGCCTTGCAGCTCGTACTGGATCGCGGCACCACCAAGGACTGGTTCTCCTCCGGCGAAATCGTGATCGAGGCGATCGTGGCCGGCATCGCACTCTATCTGTTTGTGGTTCATATGCTGACCGCGGAGAAACCGTTCATCCCACGCGAGATTTTCAAGGACCGCAATTTTACCGGCGGCATGGTGCTGATGTTCGTGATGGGCCTGGTGCTGCTGGCGTCCTCGGCGTTGCTGCCCCCCTATCTGCAGAACCTGTCGGGCCGCTCGGTCACCCAGACCGGTTTCCTGATGGTGCCGCGCGGCCTGGGTGTGATGGCGGCGATGCTGGTCACGGGCCGGATGACCATGAAGATGGACCCGCGCCTGATCATGACCGTGGGCGCCGGGCTGATGTTGTGGTCGCTGTGGCAGATGACCGCCTGGACGCCCGCTGTCAGTGTGGAAAGCCTGTTCTGGGTGACATTTGTGCAGGGAGTCGGCATGGGATCGGTGTTCGTGCCCATGAATCTGGTGGCATTTGCGACACTTTCGGCAAAACTTCGCACAGACGGCGCCGGATTGACCAATCTCACGCGCAATATCGGCAGCGCCATCGGTGTTTCACTGACCACGACGATCCTGGCCGACAGCATTCAGACGATCCACGCGCATCTTTCCGCTTACGCTTCGCCGTTCAATCGGGCGCTGGGCGTCAATGGACCGTCGATGATGATGAACCCGCAGATTCCTTTTGGGTTGGCAAATCTGAATTCTCTCCTAGAATACCGCGCGCAGGTTCAGGCCTATGCCAACGATTTCCTTTTCATGTTTGTGATCAGCCTTCCGGTATTCGCCGTGATATGGCTGATGAAAAGGCCGGAATTTGCGGCTGGAGCAACTCCTAAAATGGAAGTGGTGGAATAATGAAAACCGCATTTATCGGTCTGGGGGTCATGGGCTATCCCATGGCGGGGCACCTTCTGAAGGCCGGCAACGATGTCACCGTGTACAATCGCAATAGCGCCAAAGCGTCGCAGTGGCAGAAGGAATATGGCGGCAAGATGGCGGCCACCCCTGTCGAAGCGGCAAAAGGCCAGGACATCGTATTCTGCTGCGTGGGACGTGACAGCGACCTGCGTGAAGTCACACTCGGTCCGCAGGGCGCATTCAACGCCATGGCCAAGGGCTCACTGTTTGTCGATCACACCACCGCCTCCGCAGGCATCGCGCGCGAACTGGCGCAGGAGGCCCGCAAGCGCGGCTTCGGTTTTGTCGATGCGCCTGTGTCGGGCGGCCAGGCCGGCGCCATCAACGGCAAGCTGAGCATCATGTGTGGTGGCAGCGAGGAAGACTATGCTCGCGCCGAACCGGTGATGGCCGTTTACGCAAAGCTGTCCAAGCGGCTTGGCCCGGCCGGGTCGGGCCAGCTCACCAAGATGGTCAATCAGATCTGCATCGCCGGCATAGTTCAGGGCCTGGCCGAGGGCTTCAGCCTGGCGCGCGCCGCTGGCCTCGACATCAAGGAAGTCGAGCAGGTGATTTCTCAGGGTGCGGCGGGAAGCTGGCAGATGGAAAACCGCTACAAGACCATGGATGCCGGCGAATACAATCACGGCTTTGCGGTGGAATGGATGCGCAAGGATCTGGGCATTGCCCTTGAGGAAGCCCGCAAGCAGGAAGTCAGCCTGCCCATGACCGCCATGGTCGATCAGTTCTACGCGGAAGTGGAAAATCTGGGCGGCAAGCGCTGGGATACCTCCAGCCTGTTTGTCCGTCAGGAAGCCGCGCGCAAGGGTAACAAGGGATAGCATTGGCATGGATGAGCGGGATCAGCAGGCACTTGGAGCTGAAGCGGCGCGGGACAAGGCCCCGCGGGGATATCATCACGGCGACCTGCGCAACGGATTGCTGGAGGCGGCCCGCGCCATCCTGGAGGAAGAGTCGCTGGCGGCATTGACCCTGCGTGCGGTCGCGCGCCGCGCCGGGGTCAGCCACGCCGCGCCGTA
>DASTRG010000292.1:0-12619 GCA_035761325.1 Rhizomicrobium sp.
TAGTCGAAGTAGGGGTGGCGCTCGCCCTCTTGGCCCTGGCGGTTTGGCTCGCGCCACGCGGAGAGGAATAACATCTCGCCATGTAATTCTACGCTGTGCGTTCGGATTTGAACTGCAGCCCTAGCGGCGGGAGGCGAGTCCACTGTTCATGCTCGCCATCGGCGGCACTATGAATAGGCGTATCGATGCAACAAACGTCTTGGTTTCTGTATGGCTAAAAACCCGTAATCCGGCCTTGCCGTTCCAACCACTTACCGGCGTCGATGCAGTGGGGGTTTCGGTATAGGCGATTTGGCCCCGCCCACTCTCTGCCCTGCCCTACCCCCTTCCAAAATCCCCACCGCAGGGACCCATCACCCACCCCCTTCCCCTCAGCCAGATCACCCCCGTCAGGCGGCTCCGGATCGAATTGGATGTGGCGGGTGGCTACTACAGCGCGTCACAGCGTTGGGCAAGCTGGTGGCTGCGGAGGATAAGCGGCTGGGCGATAGCTAGGTCGGAGGGATGGAGCTTTGACTGCTACTTTTGCGCATCTCTTCGGGTCAGTTCTCTATCGACCATTGTGATCAGACCTAAGCCGACGACCAGCACAACGGCAGCGCCAACGATTCTAACCAATGAAAATGGAAAGCTGGTCCATGCGGCAAGAATTAAAAGCCCCCAGACCCATGTGACCCGAGCGAGGTTACGGCTCTTGAGCACAACTGCATCAAACAGGCCAGACAGAAAGAAGAGCAAGACCACCACCATCATGCTGGTGGTGGCGTAGTGCTCTATAAAATAGTCAACACCGGGAGAGCCTGACCAATTAATCACTGCGAAGCCTGACACTGTTGTCTAGCCTGATAATCGGCCCATGTTGAAAACGCTCCCAGCCCAACTCCCCCAGCAAGCAGCGCGCCGCTGCCTATCGAACCTGCGGTAGCCCAAGCTGCCCCTTCTTCAAAGGTCGCGACACCGACTGAGCCGAAGCCCGGAATTGATGCCGCATTCGTTCCTGCCGCCATCAAAGTCCTGCCAATCGCGATGGGTGTCGTACCCACCAATCCTTTGAGTCCAATCGTGACTGCGGAGCCCTTGATATAGCTCCATCTGGTTGCAGGATCGAACAAAGAAAGGACGCTGAACTCAGGGATCAGGTTATTGGCGACAAAACTTCCATATTTCCCTTGCAGTACGTTGCGCACGCACGCTTGCAGATTCTGCGGCTTCGAGTTTGTGCCTCGATACGCCGTAACTGTTGCCTGCTCAATGCCTGAAGATTGCAGGCCCGCTGCAGCCTGCCCTCCCCCACTAAATGAGATATCGATGCTCGGAGCACGAGCAAAGGGGTCGCTGTCAGGATGACAATTATGGTAAGGAACAACGCCATTGCCGTCGACTCCTCCGTCGCAACGGATAGAGCCATAAGCCTGTGTGTCAATGACACCAGTGCCAGCCACGGAGCCACATCCGCTCTCGTCTGCTTGGTTGCAAAGCCCGGCCAACCCACCGGGATCAACTGAGTTCATGGAATCATTGCCTACATAGGCATAGAGGTTCATCCCCGCTGCATATCCAACCGGATCGGTTTGCAGGAACCGCCCCAGTGCCGGGTCGTACATGCGGGCTTTGTAGTAGTAGATCGCCGCCGATGCGATGGCGACCTGGCCGGTATAGCGGAAGGCGGGTGCGGAGGATGACCAGCCGCCTTTCGGCTCGCCCGTGACGCTGTAGGCATAGGGCGTGGCGGTGGCCGAAGCATCGGTGGCCGCGATCACCGAACCCTGTTGATCGGTGTGCAGCCAGTGGGGCGACGACAGATCGGAGCCTTCATACCAGACCAGCGTCTCGTCCACGCCCTGACCCGGCACGTAGCGGCGCTGCATGGTGCCCGAACCGTCGTATTCCGCGACCAGCATGCCGCCATCATACAGATACTGGGTGGTGCTGGAAGCCGTTACCTGCCCCCGGCGGGTGGGGATGGTGCCGGTGTCGTCAGGCGGGCCAGCGCCCCGTCTCGATGACTGCCAAAATGTCTCTGACCTTGAGGCTCTTGTATGGGCGCTGCTCTAACTCTCGGCGCTCCCGCTGCTTGCGGAACAGGAACGATAGCGGTCCTTCTCCCGGTCCATAGTCCCGCAGCTTCACGTTGGTCGAGACGCCGAACTCCTTCCCCAGCCAGACGACAAGCTCATATAGATCGTCGCCGTGGAGCCGGAGGTCATAGTAGATTTCGGTGTCATCGGTGATCGGGATTTTGCCGCCATATGCCGACATCTCTCTTATGTGATTGACGACTTTTTCCCGCTTTTCGCTGTCCATGTCAGTGTCCCGCCCCCGCTTGGACCTTGCACACCTGATACGCTTGGTAGGCTTTGTAAGCGCCATAGGCTTCGAGACCGATGCCTGCGACCACCGAAGCTCTTGCCGCTAGTCTTCCGACTATCGCCGCTTTGCCAGCAGTACCTGCAAATTCGGAAAGAGTGTTCCACACCGGCCCGCTTTCGGAGTTCACAAACGAGTTGGGGCTGAAATCAAGACCGGGACCTATAAAGCCGCGAGCCGCCGCAGATATGAACGATGTGCCACCGCTTGGGCCACCACCAGATACCGCTGCGCCGAAGAGGCTGCAAGGCAAGATGGGGGCACCAGCCGATAGAGCCGCCGCACCACCAAGAACACCGCCTACGATGCCACCGGAATTGGAATTGTTGGCTACGCAGGCCAGTAGATTCTGGTTCGAGTTGTTTGTGCCTTCAGCGACCAAAAATCTTCCGTACATTCGCCAGAAAATCGCGCGCGGTGGGTTTTGCTAAATTCCAGAATGCAAAAGCCAAGCAAACGGCAAATCCGCAAAATGATCCAATTAATAGCCATAGGTTTTGTCCCTGAACGAAAACCAATCGAGCTATTACAAGGAACAAGAGGCTTGCTAAGAGCCATAGCTTCCAATGCGTCGCAGGTGCCTTTTCACTTACGCTGACCAGCGAATGGCGGATCAGCCAAGAACCTAAAAGTGCGACGACTATGCAGAGGGCAACATAAACATCTTGCCTCAGATAGAGCGCGATAGCGCCAGCTACGCCAGCTATTAGCAGAAGAAGTATTCCGACATTTTTTTCGTTGGCATTCATCGTCCCGGCGATCCTCCACACTGAGGATTGTCACTACCAAATGACTTACCCAAACCATACCCAACCGCTGCGTCAACAAATGGCTGCGCCACAACAGGGGCGAAGCGTCCCGTTGAGTAGCCCAGGGCCGCCTCCAATCCGGGCCTCAGATCACCGGTAACCGCCCAGATCGCGCCAGCACCAAGCCCTCTCACGAAGGTTCCAGCTTGATCTGAAAGCTCGCCCAGTCCGGCAAGAGCTAATCCTGGCGCGGCACCCACACCAGCAATGGGCGCTCCAGCAGCAGCTAAAGCGCCGCCGGTAATTTTCCCGGCTATCCCTGCATCTTGGAAGCTAGTGCCGACGCGAATGGCGGTTTGAGCATATGGCAGAACAATTCTGCAAACTTGGTTGCGCCAGTCATTCTGATTTGTGCCATTTGCAATCTGCTGCTGTTGCTTTTTATCAATGCTAACTCGAATCTGCGGCTCTGGTACCCTTGCATCACTCACGTCTGGAGGATCAGGAATGTAATTACATTCTTGATGCGATGATGGAGGGTCAGATTCCTGTACTGTCGTGCAAGCCCACATAAGACCACTTGGGTCTATCAGGTTTACGGGATCGTTTCCGACATACGCATAGAGATTCATCCCCGTTTGATATCCCACGGGATCGGTCTGCAAGAATCGCCCCAGCGCCGGGTCATACATGCGGGCCTTGTAGAAGTAGAGCGCTGCCGATGCGATGGCGACCTGGCCGGTGTAGCGAAAGGCGGGCGCGGAGGATGACCAACCGCCTTTCGGCTCGCCCGTCACACTGTAGGCATAGGGTGTGGCGGTGGCCGAACTGTCGGTCGTGGCGATCACCGACCCCTGCTGGTCGGTATGCAGCCAGTGGGGCGACGACAGATCGGAGCCCTCGTACCAGACCAGGGTTTCATCGACGCCCTGGCCCGGCACGTAGCGGCGCTGCATGGTGCCCGAACTGTTGTATTCCGCGACCAGCATGCCGCCGCGTCGGCGATCTGTCTTATCCACCTGCCCGCCGATATCTGCGATGGGCGCCCGCGATATCCACCACGCGCCCGCCTCCGGCGTGTGCGATACTCGCGGCATGAGAGATGCCGCGCCACATGCCTGCCCGTCCCTGCTCCGGCTGGAAAGCGGTGCATCCTGTCCACGGTGGACAACCGGGAGGGGGTCGCAAAAATCGGTACGCTTTTACCCGCGGAATTGCGGGATTTTGCCATCGGCAAAGGGTTGGCAGGCGGCACGGGGTCTTTCCACCACGCCATTCCAACAACGGAACCAGAACTGCAACGATGAGGAGGTGACGAAGACCGAAGGCATTCCCACATCGTCGTGAGAATGGTGGGCGGTATAGGGATCGAACCTATGGCCCCTACCATGTCAAGGTAGTGCTCTCCCGCTGAGCTAACCGCCCACGCTGCCCCGCCGCCGGTCAGGGCGGGCGGCTTCTATAGCGTCGGGGGTGGGAGTGGGCAAGCCCGGCCCCCGCCGGCCCAAACCGGCCCGGAAAACCCGCAAGGAACCGGCTCAGGCCGCGGCAAGCATCCGGTCGACTTCCGCCACGATCTCGCGCAGGTGGAAGGGCTTGGACAAGACCTTGGCCTGCTTGGGCGCGCCCGAGGAGGGATGGAGCGCCACGGCCGCGAAGCCGGTGATGAACATGATCTTGAGGCCCCCGTTCACAGCGGCGGCGCGCTTGGCCAGCTCGATCCCGTCCATGCCGGGCATCACGATGTCGGTCAGCAGCAGATCGAAGGCAACGCCCTGCATCGCCTCCCAGGCCTCGGCGCCGTCGCCGAAATCGGCAACATCGTGGCCGGCCCTTACCAGCGCCGCTGCAAGGAACTTGCGCAGGGATTCGTCGTCTTCCGCCAGAAGGATTTGCGCCATGTCCGCCCGTCTGCCCGATGCCATGAAAGCCTATATCGCCGCAAGGGTAAACCGGGCTAACGGCCGCGCCCTCCGCCCCGGTGACCAGGCCTGCCTTCCCCCTTGAATCGAGCTTGGGATTGCCCGCCTGGCGGGCTTGCCAGCATGGTGCATGGATGCTTCCCTGTCCGCGGGCATATCGTGAATCGCCGCCCGCGGGGACCATGGCAGACTACCAGGAATCCTCAGCTGACGCTCTGGACCCGCCTTTCCGCCTGGAACGGCCGGCCGGCCAACGCGTGCCTTTCGTGTTCGCCTCGCCCCATTCGGGTCGCCGCTATCCGCAAAGCCTCCTGGCGCGCAGCCGGCTTGACGCGCTGACCCTGCGCCGGTCCGAGGATGCCTATATCGACGAACTGTTCGCCGGGATGACGGCCCTGGGCGCCCCGCTGCTGGCGGCGGAATTTCCGCGCGCCTACCTGGATGTCAATCGGGGCATCGGCGAGCTGGATCAGGCGATGTTCGACGCCCCGCTCACTGTGCCGGTGGACTCTCCCGGCCCACGCGTGGCGGCGGGCCTGGGCGTGATCCCGCGTATCGTGCGCGACGGGGCGGAGATATATCGCGGCAAGCTGGACAGGATGGAAGCCGACCGCAGGTTGACACGTTTCTACCGGCCCTAT
The DNA here is from genome assembly GCA_035761325.1 of Rhizomicrobium sp. Taxonomy (GTDB): domain Bacteria; phylum Pseudomonadota; class Alphaproteobacteria; order Micropepsales; family Micropepsaceae; genus Rhizomicrobium. The sequence continues at coordinate 5,680 of DASTRG010000292.1, forward strand.
CACCAGGCGCTGCAGGCATTGATAGACGAGACCCGTGCACGCTTCGGCGTGGCGGTCCTGATCGACTGTCATTCCATGCCGTCGGCGCTGGCGGTGCCCGATGTCGTGCTGGGCGACCGCTATGGGGCATCGGCAGGCGCGGGCCTGACTCACCGGGCGGAAGAAGCCTTCGCGCGGGCCGGTTTCAGCCTGGCACGCAACACGCCCTATGCCGGCGGCTACACCACTGTGCGCTATGGCCGCGTGGAAGAGGGCTGTCATGTCCTGCAGATCGAGATCAACCGCGCGCTCTATCTGGACGAGGAGCGCGTGGCCAAGAAGTCCGGCTTTCAGATACTGCGCGCGCGGCTGGAAAAGGTGATGGCTGGGCTTGTCGCCATTCCGCTTTCCGGGCTTGGCCCAGCGCTGCCCGAAGCGGCGGAATAGCCGCCCTCCTCAAACCCGGTCGCGGTTCAACCCGTCAGTCCCGGCCGCGGCGAAATCACGGTCCAAAAAAATGGCCGCCCGGAAGAGCGGCCAAGTTCAGGGAGGAAACGCCCCGGAAGGGCGGCGGCCTCGCAATCGGAAATCGCGATACCGCGCTGCAGCAATATGCCGGATCACTCTTTCGCCTGCAAGGCCGGAAATGGTTTTACCTGCTAAATACCGGCGGAAATGCTGGTAAAATTCGGCACCCCCGCTTAAAAAGCGCCGTCTGCCGGATTATGTGGCAATTGTGCGATGCGTCATTAGGCGATTTCCGGGTTCCGCGAACCCCTCCGGTCACATCTTCTTCAAACCTTGCCGCTGAACTGCGGGCAGCTCCGCCTTACCGAGGTCCGCCGCATCGGGGGCGTGCTCCACCTTAACGACTGCGACCGGGTTGAAAGCTGTACCACCCTTGTCGAAGATGCCCGCGGCAAGATGGAGATTCTTCACTGGGCCCTTCACCCTTAGAGATGCGCCATGGGCAACCGGGCGGCCACCTCCGGTCCAACGGGCGAAGCCGCACTTGTTCCCGCGCAGGAAAAGACGCTTGATGCCGGGCCCCATCCCCGGTGCAGCGGCGCATCTGAAGATCCTCATCGTCACTGATGCATGGGCGCCGCAAGTCAACGGCGTAGTCCGAACGCTGGAAATGATCGGCAAAGACCTCAATCTGCTGGGTCATACCGTCAAGATGATCACGCCTCACGGCAGGTTGACCATTCCTTTGCCCACTTACCGCGAAATCAGGCTGGCCCTGTTTCAGAAGCGTGCGCTCAAGCGTGAAATCCGCCAGTTCGCGCCCGATGCGGTACATATCGCCACCGAAGGCGCGCTGGGCCTGACGGCGCGGCGAATCTGCCTGGAGCAGGGCATCGCTTTTTCCACTGCCTTTCACACCCGCTTCGCCGAATATGTCTGTGCCCGTTTCCCCCTGGTCCCGGAGGGTCTGGTATGGCGTTGGCTGCGCTGGTTTCACCGGCCGGCCACGGCGGTGATGGTCGCGACACAGGGCTTGCGGCAGGATCTTCTGGCGCACGGCTTCCGCCATATCCGGCTTTGGTCGCGCGGGGTGGATGTGGACCTTTTCCGCCCGATCGCCGGTGCGCGTCACCCCTGGCCGGCCCCGATCTGGCTCTATGTCGGCCGCGTGGCAGTCGAAAAGAACGTAGAGGCATTCCTGGCGCTGGACCTGCCCGGCACCAAGGTGGTGGTGGGCGATGGGCCGGCCAAAGCCGAACTGGAGCGAAAATATCCGGATGTGCGCTTCCTGGGCGTGTTGGCCGGCGAAGACCTAGTGTGTGCCTATGCCGGCGCCGACGTCTTTGTTTTCCCCAGTCGCACCGACACCTTCGGCCTGGTGATACTGGAGGCGCTAGCCTGCGGCCTGACGGTGGCCGCCTATCCCGTGGAGGGGCCGCGCGACGTTGTGGGCGGCCCAGAAGGCGCGCGGGTCGCTTCGCTGGATGCGGATCTCAGGAAAGCGTGTATGGGCGCCCTGGCCCTGAGAGAGCAGTATCCAGATGCGCCGCGCGGTTTTGCGCTTACCCGGTCCTGGCGGGCCTGCACCATGGAGTTTTTGCGCAATATCAGCGCTGATCCAAATATGGACTAGGCGCCCGCAGCGATTAAGGCCTTCCTGCCACAGGGCTTATCGAAACGATGCCGGTAGGCTAGAACCGGCCCCATGCAGCCCGCCGGGTTCCCCGATCGATGACAGAACCGAACGCCCGCCTGACGGTCCGCGAGACGGTGTTCCTGGGGCTGGTTCTGCTGTTCTGGGCGGGATTTGTGATCCTTCTGGGCAAGGACACATCGTGGGATTTTCGCAACTATCACTGGTATGCGCCCTATGCGCTGCTCAACCACCGGATGGGATTCGACGTGGCGGTGGCGCACCAGGCCAGCTACTACAATCCCTATCTGGATGTACCTTTCTATCTGCTGGCCACCCACACCCACGCCTGGATAGCGCTGGGCGTGCTGGGCGCCGCGCAGGGTGCCAGCGTGATCCCGCTCTATCTGATGGGCCGTTCGCTCCTGAAGCTTCCGTTGAAGCCATCGGACCTGAAGATTGCCGCCGGGGTGCTGGCGCTTCTGGGTCAAGTCGGGGCGCTGACCATCACCGAATTCGGCACCACCTATTACGACAATGTCATGGCCGTCTTCGTGCTGAGTGGCCTTTGCATCCTGGTGGTGTGCCGCAGCGCGTTGCGGGAGGGGCCACCCGGCCGGGCAGCGGCACTTGCGGGGGCGGCGGGACTTGTCACCGGCATGGCCATGGGCCTCAAGCTGCCCGAGATGCCTTACTGCGTCGGCTTTGCCGCGGCGCTGTTGGCGGTGGGCGGACGCCCCCGGCAGGTCGCCGTCTGCCTGGCGGCAGGCGGAATCGCCGGCGTGATCGGCTTTGCCGTCTTCTCCGGCCCCTGGATGCTTTACATGTGGCACCTGACGGGCAATCCGGTGTTTCCCTATTTCAACGAATACTGGAAATCGCCGCTGGCGCTGGCAGCGCCTTATCGCGACCTGCGCTTCGTGCCGACGCATTTCTGGCAGCAGATCCTGTTCCCGTTCCTCTTCACCTTCGACTGGCACGTGGCCAACGATCTCGGCTTCCAGGACATCCGCGCGGCGCTGGTCTATCTGTTCATGCCGATCGCTGCGGCCGTCTGGCTGTTGGGCCGCGAAAACAACGACCCGCTGCTGGACAAGCGCGGCACCGCCATTCTGTTCACCTTCGCCGCCGTCAGCTACGTTGTCTGGCTGCATTTCTTCGCCATCTACCGCTATGCGCTCATCTACGAAATGCTGGCGCCGCTGCTTCTGGTGGGCGCGGTGGGGCTTTTGCCCCTCGCGCGCCGGGCGCGCTACATGGCGCTGGCGGGCCTGGCCGCGCTGTGCCTGATGACGGCACGCAGCGATTTCCTGGAGCGCGCACCGGTCGAGGATCCCTATATCCGCACCGCACTGCCGCCCATTCCCGATCCATCACACACCATGGTGCTGATGACGGGCGATGCCCCAATGGGCTTTATCGCCACAACACTGCCACCGGAAATTCCGGTCCTCCGGATCGACGGCTGGATGGTGCAGCCACGTGACGGCTCGCTCATCACCCGCCGGATGAAGCAGCGCGTTGCCCGGCACCTGAAGGCCGGCCGTCCTCTTTATTTGATCGCAGACGCCACCGACATGAGCCGCGCGCGCGACGCGCTGGCCGATTATGGCCTTGCCATCCGCTGGTCCGAATGCCAGCAATTCGACACCAACCTGGTGGGGACCTATCAATGGTGCCCCCTGGCCAGGCGAACGTAACAGCCACCCCGGAGCGGGCAATGAAGGTCGCGGTCCTGATCCCCTGCTATAACGAGGAGGCGGCCATCGCCACCGTGGTGCGGGATTTTCGAGGCGCGCTGCCCGACGCCGCCATCTATGTCTATGACAACAATTCGCGCGACCAGACATCAGCGCGCGCCGCGGCCGCGGGCGCGATTGTCCGCCGCGAGATCCGCCAGGGTAAGGGCAATGTGGTGCGCCGCATGTTCGCCGACATTGAGGCCGACATCTATGTTCTGGTCGACGGCGACGATACCTATGACGCAGGCGCCGCCCCCCGCATGATCCAGCAGATGCTGGCCGATGGCGCCGACCTTCTGACGGCGCGGCGGGTGCATTCGCGCGCCGACGCCTATCGCCCCGGCCATGTCTTCGGCAACCGCATGCTGACGGGCCTTACCTCGGCCCTGTTCCGGGTCAAGCTGTCCGACATGCTGAGCGGTTATCGCGTCTTCTCCCGCCGCTTTGTCAAAAGCTTTCCCTTTACCGCCGAAGGATTTGCCATCGAGACCGAACTGACGGTCCACGCCGTGCGCCTGCTGATGCCGATGACGGAAATGGACACGCGCTACAAGGAGCGGGCCGTGGGCTCGGTCTCCAAGCTCAACACCTGGCGGGACGGTTTTCGTATCCTGGGCACCATCGCCTATCTTCTGCGCGAGGAGCGGCCATTAGTGTTCTTTTCGTCCATCTTTCTTCTCTTCGCGCTGGCGTCGATTGTAGCCGGCGCGCCAGTGGTCGCGGAATATTTGAAAACCGGGCTGGTGCCACGCCTTCCCACCGCCGTCCTTGCCACCGGCCTCATGGTGCTGGCATTCCTGTCCCTGACCTGCGGGCTGATCCTGGACACGGTCACGCGCGGCCGCTGGGAGGCCAAGCGCATGGCCTATCTGGCCATTCCAGGCCCCAAGGCGCTGGAAGAGCAGAGCCGGACGTGAGTGCGCCCGCGCGCTTGGCCGGCTACCTTTGGCGCCACGCCTTCGTCCGCTTCTCGGCTATCGGGGGGGTGGGATATCTGCTGGCTGTCGCGCTTCTGGGCTTCTTCACCAGCGTGCTGAAGCTGGATTTCGCCGCCGCCAACGCCCTGACCATCTTCCTGACCATGACTTTCACCTGGTTGGGCAACCGCTATTTCACCTTCCGCGACCGGCGCGCCCGCGGCTTTTCCGCCGTCCTGCAGGAATGGCTGAAATTCATGGGCGCCAATGGCCTGGGGGCGGTGGTGAACTATTTGATTGCGCTGATGCTGGTGCATTACGCGGCCGCGCCGTTTGGCAACAAATTTGCTGCCCAAGCCGCCGGGGTCCTGGCCGGCCTGGTCTTCAATTTCACCCTGTCGCGCACCCTGGTGTTCCGCAAGACGTCGTGAGACGACCTTGCCGCGCGGCTGTCGTCGGGGCGAGGTGGCCCCTAGATGGCAAGAAAAAAGGCGCCGGTTCAAACCGGCGCCTTTTGCGACTTTTGTAGACGCGGATCAGCGACGCGCGGCCAGCGACCACAGATGAGCGATCATTGCGTCCTTCTCGGGCGACTTCACCGCATCGAACGCCTTGATCGCGTCAGCCTTCTGGCCGGCAGCCAGATAGGCCTGGCCGAGACGGGTCTGGGCATTGGCCTTGTCCTTCAGCGGCTTCTTCATCGCATCCTGGATCAGGCCGATGGCCTGCTTGGCCTTGCCCATGCCGATGGCATTCTCAGCCACCTTGACCAGCGCGTCGCCCTGGGCTTGGCCCTGCGCAGCGGCAATGTCCTTGTCCAGACTCGCGGTGGATGCCGCCGCCTGGTTCTTGGCCAAGTCCAGCAGCTTCTTGGAACGGTCGTCCGTCAGCACCTTGGCGTCGAAACCCTTTTGCAGGACCGTCTGGGCCTCAGCGGGAAAGCCCAGCTGCAGCGCCAACTGCGCCAGCAGGACATATTCGTCCTTGGTGTTGATGTTGCCGGTCATGAACCGCAGGCGGTTGACGTCAAGGGTATTGTGGTCGGTCAGGCCCTTGGCCCGCTCGGACAGGCGCAGCAGGTTCTTCCAGTACTCCGGCTTGCCGCTGTGCGCGACCAGCGTCTCCAGCGCGGTGCGCTGGGTATCATCGTCACCCGCGTCATAGGCACAGCGCATCAGCAGTTCCAGAGCCGCATCGCTGGGCGACTTGAAGTTGCTCTTGATGTAGCGAATGCATCCTGTGGCGTCGTGCGACAGGTAATAGGATTGGGCGATGATCTGCATCGCGCTGGCGTCGAGGGCGCCGACCTTGCGCAGGATCTCCTGGTCGGCAATCACCGCCTTGTAGTTGCGAGCATTGTAATCATTGGCGAACTTGGCCTGGGCGCCTTCCTTGGTGTTGGTATCACCCGACTTGATGGCAATGAATCGACGCAACTGGTTAATGATGGCGGTATCGTCCGCTGTGGACTTGACCCGCTCCGCCTCGTCCAGCTTGGCGGCCGCCGCCTTATAATTCCCGGCCTGGGCCAAGGACTGGGCTTCCTTCAGAAGCGGGCCCACCTTGGCACTGACCGTCGCAGCTTGAGCCGGAAGGAAACTGACCACCGAAACCACGCCCACGGCGACGGTTCCAAGCAGAATCGCTGTCATAGCGGCACGCAGTTTACTGGCAGTCATAACAAGACCTCGTTTCGCGTCGTCTAGAAAAGGGGAAAGCGTGCGGGGATCGCCGCACGCTTTCTCAACCCGCGGCTATGTCCCTCACAGCCTCAATTATACTGGTCAATTCCCGTGAAGCCAATATGAGTGACGCCCAGGCGCTGTGCGTCCGCCAACACCTTCGCAACCGCATCATACTTGGCCAGCCTGTTCGGATTGACGTGAATTTCCGGCTGCGGGTCCTTCTTCGCCGCATCCAGGAAATAAGCGTCCATCGTCCCACGATCCACGGGCACCGAATTCCAGGTGATGGTGCCGTCGAAATCCACCCCCAGCTCCACCGTTTCGGGCATGACGGTCGGCGGCGTGGAATTCGGCGCCGGCATGTCGAGCTTCACCGCGTGAGTCTGGATCGGAAGGGTTATGATCAGAAGGGTGAGAAGAACGAGCATCACGTCGATCAACGGCGTGGTGTTCATTTCCACCATCACCTCGCCTTCGCTCTTCTGACCAACACTCATTGACATGGTGAATTACCTC
>DASTRG010000293.1:0-13768 GCA_035761325.1 Rhizomicrobium sp.
CTACGACCGCATGCCGGCATGGCTGAACAACTATGACTTCGGCAGCAGGCCCGCCACCGAGGCAGAGCGGCTGCTGCGTGAGCATATTACCACCTTTTGCAAGCGCTATGGCACGCGCATCTTTTCATGGGACGTGGTCAATGAGGCGATCGACCCGCATACCGGACAGATGCGCGACGATGCGTTTCACAAGCGTCTGGGTGATGCAGTCGTTGACATTGCATTTGACGCGGCCCGCCAGGCTGCGCCGCACGCATCGCTGGTCTACAATGATTATATGGGGTGGACGGAAGGAAGTGCGCGGCACCGTGACGGTGTACTGAAGCTGCTGTCCAGATTGAAATCACAAGGCGTGAAGGTCGACATGGTCGGCGTGCAGAGCCACATTGGTCCCGGGCTCATCGGCGACGTAATGGGCAACCTGTCTTTCGACGCCAGCGAGCAGGCCAGCCTGAAGAGTTTTTTAGACGCCGTTACTGCGATGGGACACCGGCTCTCAATCACCGAATTCGACGTCGGGGAAACCGGCCTACCGCCGGACAACCGGGTGCGGGACGAGGCCCATGCCGATATCACGCGGCGCTATCTCAAGTTTATGCTGAACTATCCCCAGCTTGACTACATTGTGGCCTGGGGGCTGGTCGATCACCATTCGTGGCTGCAGACCCGCAATATGCGAGAGGACGGAGCACTGAAGCGGCCGACGCTCTATGACCCCAACTATGAGTCAAAATTGATGCGCCACGCGATCGCGGAGGCATTGCAGTCAGCGCCGTCCGGCAATTGACCGGAGGGCCGTATGCGACGAATCATCCTTTTGACGGCACTGATCTGCGGACTGGCGGGTAGGGCGGCGGCGGCGGACAGCGCGGTTACGCCGGGTCCCTTCATCGTTGAGAGGCCCACGCTCAAGTCTCTCGGGTTTGAATGGAAGATCAGTGGTGACGATAATCGCGATGCGGCGGTGGTGGTGACGTACCGCAAGAGTGGGGATGCGGGGTGGCGCCAGGCCTTGCCCCTGTTTCGCGTGGGTGGCGAATTCATCGCGGGTCCCAAGCCGCAATACGGCAGCCTTAATTATTACAATTATACAGTGCCTCCGGGGTTTGCCGGTAGCGTGCTGAATCTCCAGCCCAATACCGAATATGAGGTCCACTTCGCCATGCGCGACCCGGACGGCGTTATTGGGGTGGCAGAAAAGACCGTTACGGTGAGGACACGCGCGGTTCCCCGGCCCGCGGCGGGCGGGCATGTCTATCAGGTCTATCCCTTTAGCCATAAGGGTGCACTTGGCCCTAACGAGTTCATAGGCTTGCTGGCGGCCTACTATATGGGGGCGGACGAAAGCGACCACAGCAACGTCTTCCCACCCCGGGTAAAGCCGGGCGATGTGATTCTGGTGCATGCGGGTGTCTACAAGGACAATCGCTTTGTCTATGGCGGTTTCGATAAAAGTGTCGAAAACTACGGCACCTCATTCGATGGCACCTATTATCTCACCGCCAGCGGCACCCCCGACAGGCCCATTGTCATCAAGGCGGCGGGCGACGGCGAGGTTATATTTGATGGCGCCGGAAACGACACGTTGTTCAACCTTCTGGCAGCGAATTACAACTATTTTGACGGCATCACGGTGCGCAACACTAATGTCGCATTCCTGCTGGGAATAAAGGATATCACGGGCGCCGATGGTTTCACTCTTGTCAACAGTCGCGCCTACAACGTAGGGCGGGTCGTGCGTGACGATTGGGCCAAGTCAAAGGACTATTACATCGCCAACAACGTATTCCTGGGCCGCCACGATCCCGCGCATCTAACGAGCTGGATCGGTGCCAATGTGTGGGGCAAATATCCCGGCTTTCCCGCTCTGATAACCAGCGAGTATGCGGTCAAGGTCTACGGGCAAGGGCATGTTGTGGCCCATAATTATGTGGCCAATTTCCATGACGCCATCGACAACGCGACGTTCGGCAATCCCAGCCCGGTGCCGCAGGAGCAGGGTGCCTCTGTCGATTTTTACGGGAACGATATGTTCAATATCACCGACAACTGCATCGAGTTGGACGGCGGCGTACACAATATGCGTGCTTTCGACAATCGCTGCATCAACACGGCCCAGCTTGCGTACAGTACTCAGCCCGTCTTTGGCGGTCCTGCATACATTTACCGCAACATCTCCTATAACAACACGACGGCGGGCGGACTGAAGCTGCTGGACAATCCCGCAGGGATACTGGTCTACAATAATACGTTCATCGGCGGTGCCGGCGCACTGGGCCCCGCCTCGAACATGCATTTTCGCAATAATCTGATCGTGGGTGATGGCTGGAAGAAGCCGATTTTTCAGGTGAAGACATTCACGCCCTATTCCACATCGGACTACAATGGTTTTGGACCAAACCCTGTGCAGGGAAATTTCGCTTGGGACGGGCCGCCATTCGACAGTGCAAATGGCGGCAAGGCACACAAAACATATGACACGCTGGGCGACTATCAAAAGGGAAGTGGCCAGGATGCTCACAGCGTCCTGGTTGACCTCAATGCGTTCGTCAATGTGGGCCCGGTAGACCCCTCGGACCCGCGAAGGCTATATGCACCTGAAGCCCTGGATTTCCGTCTGCGCCCGCATTCCGTGGCCATAGACAGGGGCGTCGTGCTGCCGACTATCACGGATGGCTTCACAGGAAAGGCACCGGACCTCGGCGCAATTGAGTTTGACAGTAAGCCTTCGCATTATGGACCAGAGGTATGGCCGCTGGGCAGTCCGCCGTCGCAGCTGCGATCGGAAACTGGGCCGCCACACTAGTGCTCAATGTAGTTGCCGCATCCGCTGGGATTCATCGCCTCTGTCAAGTCGAGGCGTGACGGTTTCGGGCATGGCAAAAAATACGGGAAGCACACAAAGAGCCACAGCGGCGATCATGATGCCGGGTACAATCGGCAAGCCCGTTCGCCCTATCAGCACTTGCGCCAAAAAAGGCGTGAGCCCTCCAAATATGACAGTGGCGGTGGTGGCGCCCAACGCCAGGCCGCTTATGCGACCTTCGCCTGGAAACTGCTCTGCGGTCGCGGCGGCGCCGACCGCGCTTACCGCACCGGCGACGCCGGCCATGACGGCAGCGCCGAGCATTGCAAGCAAGTGGGAACCGCTTCCCATCAGCTGAAACATTGCGATCGGAAGTGCGATGCCCAATCCAGCCAGCCCGACCAGGACGGGCTTGCGACCCAACCAGTCCGACAAAATCCCTGTGAGGGGCGTGATCAATATGACGACGACAGCGGCGATCGTGGAAAGCTCAAACGAAGTGCTTTCGGTCATTTTGCCCGCAGAGGTGAGATAAACAGGAATATATGTAATCCCCACGTAATAGGTGACAGAGCCAAGCGCAGAGATGGTGAAGGCGCGCAGCAGTCCAACGCGTTGCGTGGAGAGTGTATAAAGAAAAGGCATGTCGGGTACGGTGGCGTTAACCTGCTGCCGCTCGAAGTCTGGCGATTCCTGCATGGCCGAGCGGGCGACCCATACGCTTATGGCTAGCGCCGCCCCTACAAAAAAAGGAATCCGCCATCCCCAGGTGTCAAGCTGGCTGGCATCCAACTTTGTTACAACAAGATAGCAGACCCCGACCGCCAGCAGGCCCCCCACCTCGCTGGCAGCGGATGCCAGAGATGTCACCAGTCCACGCCTGCCCGGTGATGCTCCCTCAAGGAGATAGGACACGATCACGCAGTATTCACCCCCAACCGAAAATCCCATCAAGCAACGCACGAGAATCAGTAGCCAGCCTGCGGCGGCGCCCGATTGCGCATGGGTGGGCAACAAGGCGGTAGCGAACATGCCCACAGTTATCAGCGCCACGGACAACAACAGACTGCGTCGCCGGCCAAATCGGTCGCCGACATGAGCGAAGATGATGGCTCCAACAGGACGCAGAATGTAAGCGACGGCAAATCCAGCCAGCGCCGCTGCCAAGGCCGCATCACTGCGGCCGAAAAAAACACGCGCCAACACGGTGGCGAAATAGAGATAGAGGGTAAAGTCATACCACTCGACTATGGTGGAGAAGGCCGCTATGACGATAGACGCACGAGACATGCGGTCTCTATGCCATGTTTCGGCCATGATCCGAAACAGTATAAACGCCCTTTACCACGGCAGCGCCCCCCATCAGCCCTCGGCTCCTCCCATACCGGTGTTAATACTTTTTCCAGGAGCTGAAGGGAACCCAGCTCCTACACGAGCGAGCTTTGCTTGCGCGCTCGTTAAGAAAGTTGGCGTAAAGGCGGCGCGGCAGGCACGCGCTGTCGGGAAATTGTGCGAACCCCGAAAGAGAGCGGCCTTAATCGATTCGGGACAATCTTATAAGAAGGGCGAATCCGCGGTTGCATCGTCTGCAGTTTTATAAAGGCAAAAAACGCGGGAACCAATTTGGCGGCGAAGTCTTTAGTGGAAATGTTTCTGCACCTGTGTTTTCATTCTGACATTCCAGAAACATAAAGTGCGCAGGCATTGAACTGTGGCACTCGGGGGCGATCGGTCGGGACAGAAAGGTTTCGTCATGTCCACGCCTATGGCCCGTTCGGCCTTTCGCGATCGATGGCGTGTCCTCCGGGTTTGCGCCTGCATGGGAATATTGGCAACGGTGCTCGAAAGCTGCATGACTTTGGGAGATGCAGTCGCGCCGCCCCCTGAGGCGGCACCTCCCCCACCCGCTGTTGCGCTGGATGTTCTGCCGCCTGAACCGCCCGCACCAAAACCGGAACCCAAGCCTTTGCCAAAAAAGGCATCCCGACAACCCCGTGCGGAACCAGCAGTGCATGCAGAGCGCCGGACCATAGATCCCAAGACACTGATTGGGCTGAGCCAGGCTGGCGTGCGCGGGCTATTGGGCGATCCAAAACTCGTAAGGACGGATCACCTGTCACTTACCTGGGTTTACCAGGCGCCAGGGTGCTCGATGCATGTTGTTTTCTACCCCAGCCTCGAAGACGCCTCTTTTCATGTGCTGAAATTGGGAGGGTCCAACAATGACGGAAACTCACGAGGCGTTTCAGACGCCTGCGTCAATCGGATTTTGGTGGCGAGGAGCAATGCACACTGATCAGAATTTTGCCGCGAACGGGCATGTAATGGTGGTTGACGATGACGTACTGTTTCTGGAATCGGTAAGCACCAATCTTACCGATGCCGGATATCGCATCAATGCCTTTCCCCACGGGGCCATGGCGATTGATTACCTGAGCACGCGATGTGACGCAGATCTATTGTTGCTGGATTGGAAAATGCCGGGAATATCGGGAATTGAGGTGATGCAGCGGCTGCGCGCCCAGCAGATCGATATTCCTATCATCTTTCTTACTGTTCTGAGCGACCAGATCTATGAGGAGGCGGGTCTCTTGGGTGGGGCTGTGGATTTTGTTGAAAAGTCCCGAAGCTTCGCGATCCTTCGCCGGCGCATAGAACTCATCCTTGGGGGCGAAAAAAAGCCCTCTCATGCGCGAAGCGAGGAAGCCCATCCGGGGGACCCGCTGACTCTGCGTTATGAGTCGCGTCGCGCGATGTGGAAAGATGTGCCGCTCGACCTCACACTGACCGAGTTCAACATTGTCGCTTATATGGCAGAGCATCGTAACCGCGATGTGAGCTATCGGGAAATTTATGACATCGTTCACGGCGAGGGGTTCGTCGCAGGAGAAGGGGAAATCGGCTTTCGCACTAATGTGCGCGCCTTTATAAAACGCATCCGCCAGAAATTCCGTGACGCGGACCCCGAATTTTCCCAGATCAGGAATTATCCGGGTTTCGGCTACAGGTGGCGGGATGGGGACGAGCAGTAGAAGGATAATTGCGCAATTACTTCATTCATTTACGCTTAAACTGGCTCTTCTGGCCATCATCCTGTTCAGTGTCCCGCTCATTCTCTATTGGCAATTCGCCCGAGCGGAAAAGGAGCAACTGGCCGTCATCAGTAATGCCGTCGTTCAGAGCAATCATGTTCTGGCGGGTATGCTGCAAGGACACTTCGAGCGTTTTTCCAGTGAACCGCCAAGCGTCCTGTCCCAGGCGCTGGCCCGGGCCGCTGTTGGCGACACGCATATCAAGATTCTCGTTCGCCTGAAGGGATCGGACAGTTTTGTCTATGTGGCGTCACAACCGGTTGTATCGGCCAAATACCTGGATGCCGAACGTGACGAGCTCGTGCGCTTGGGAATTTTCGACCTTCTCGGCCCCAGCTGTGACGGCGATACCAATCTGGACATGCGGTTTGTTAATCCATCGGGCGGTCATGAAGTTCTCGGCGCGATGACGCCGGTGCATGTTGATGGAAATTGCTGGATCGTAATCACGTCGCAGGACGCTGCGCGCCTGGCGCGAACACCCATCGGATTGTCTTTCTGGCGCGCGCCGACCGCGATGGTATCTGGTACGATATATCTGGTCGCCACGGCGCTGGTTATATGGCTGTTTATTCATCTGTGGCGCAATGTGCGTCGATTTCGCCGTGCGGCGCGCCAAATACGGATGCGCGATCGCGGGACAGTTTCCTTTCGGCGTACAAATACGATCCCCGAGCTGACCGGGGTCGCTGAAGACTTTGATTCGCTGGTTGCCGCCCTACTGGGATCGCAGCGGCGCATCAGGGAGGCGGCCGAGGAAAACAGCCATGCCCTGAAGACGCCGCTGGCGGTAATTGCTCAATCGGTAGAGCCGATACGGCGCGCTCTCCCCCAAGGGGAGGGTTCGGCGCGGCGAAGCCTACAGCTTATTGAACGTTCGGTGGCGCGCCTTGATGGGCTTGTCACGGCGCATCGTGATCTGGATGTCGACACTGCCGATTTGTTCTATCCCGAAAGGCGACCGCTGAATCTATCGAACTTTCTTGCGCAGATGCTGGAAAATTATGAGATCGCGCTGGCCCGGCAGGGCAAGCGGCTATCCCGCCGGATCGAGCCTGACGTGATGGTGTATGCCAATGAAGACGCCCTGGAGACGGTGATAGAGAACCTGTTGGATAACGCAATAAGCTTTACGCCGGCTTCTGGGACGGTGGAGGTGCGTCTGCAGGCCGAAAGCCGGCGAGTCAGGTTGGCGGTCCTGGACGAGGGGCCCGGCGTTTCCGCGTACGATATGCAACATTTGTTTGAGCGTGGGTTCAGCACCCGTTCCGGCTTAGCGGACGGCGAGGACGTCCCGGCATGTCACCAGGGGCTTGGATTATGGATCGTCAAGCGAAATGTGGAGTCCCTCGGTGGGACGGTGACTGCCCGCAACCGTTCCAATTCAGGGTTTGAAGTGGCCATCCGCCTGAAAGGCGAGAGCTGATTCCTACCAAGAATTTTGTCCCACCTTTATCACATACTGTTCCGCGCAAACGCGTCTAGCGTTCGTTGTAGGTTGCACGCGGAAGAATCCTGCGCGCACCGACGACGAGGCGAAAATGGGCAAGGAATCACAGGAAAAGTCTGTAGTGGCCGCATGTTGCGTGCGGGCTATGTCGTTTCTGGCGGTTGGCGTAATTGCGGCCGGTTGTAGCGGGGCAATGACCGGCTCGCCGGCTGCATTGGCGCAGGCGGACGCCGCAGCCCGTAATTATCGACTGGCCCCGGGCGATAAGGTGCATGTCGCGGTCTTTAACGAGGCCAATCTGTCGGGCGATTATGTCATCGAGCCCGATGGCCACATAACCCTTCCGCTAGCCGGTTCTGTAACGGCGGCTGGATTGACCGTCCCCCAGCTCCAGTTAGCGGTGGTCAAAACTCTTGGGAACGGATTCGTTCAAGATCCCAGTGTCACCGTGACAGCGATCGATTTGCGCCCCTATTACATCCTTGGGGAAGTTAACAAGCCGGGGAGATATAGCTATTCGCCTGACCTCACGGTTATGCAGGCGGTTGCGACGGCCGAAGGCTTCACCTATCGCGCCGACAACACTGCCGTCTATATCCGGCATAAATCCGACCCATCAGAGAGCGAAGTCTCGCTGACTGCGACCACCGCGGTTCTGCCTGGGGATACGATCCGCGTCGCGCAACGCTATTTTTGAGGACGACTATGGCTTTGGTTCCCAGCGTCGCCCCCGGCAACGCTCCCGATCAATATGTTGATCCGATCTATATTCGCCCGCCCGCGGACGAGGACAATGCCAAGATATTCCTGATTGATATTCTGGCGGCGATACACCGCAATCGGAAACTAGCCATCACTGTAGCAACACTATCAGTTCTCGTGGTGTTGACGATCACGTTTCTTTTGACACCCCTTTATCAGAGTACCGCACAGGTAATGCTGGATACGCGCCATGAGCAGGTCGTCGACCTGCAAGCGGTGCTGTCGAATCTGCCTTCTGATACGTTCGTCGTGGATTCCGAAGTGCAGGTTCTTCAGTCCCCGGCATTGGCAGAGTTGGTGATCAACAAATTACACCTCGACCAGGATCCGGAATTCAATCCAGCGATTCGCCCGCCTACCTTGCTGGGGCAGGTTCGGCGTACCGTCACCGGTGCGCTTCGTGGCATGTTCCTTTATCTGAACTTACCGCTGCCCATGTTCCTGGGCGGTGGTCCGGTGGATGAAACCATCGCCGCGGAACGTCGTAAATCCAGTATTATCGGGGCATTCGAGCGTCGGCTAAACGTGTCGCGTCAGGGTTTGACCTATCTGATCAACATCAGCTTCTGGTCGGAGGACGCCGCAAAGTCAATGCGTATCGCCAATGCCGTGGCGACCACCTACCTTGCGCAGCAGAAGAACATCAAGGCGAGCGCAACGCGCAACGCCAATATGTTGATTCAAAAGCATGTCTCTCAGCTCCAGGTCCAGCTTCGAAATGCTGAACAGGCCGTTGCGGATTACAAGGAAAAGCATGGCCTTCTGAACGCAGTCGGCGCGCCGTTGACCGAGCAGGAGATTTCCGCCCTCTCGACCCAGATGGCGACTGCCCAGGCAGAGGAGGCCGAGCAGATGGGAAAGCTCGCTGCCGCGAATTCGCAGTTACGGGCTGATGGCACCAATGGAGTAGGGCAGGCGGCGGCGTCCGATACCATTCGCCAGATGCGTACGCAGGAGGCGGAACTGGCGCAGGAGGAAGCGGCGCTTTCCAAGCGATACGGTCCCAAGTATCCCGCGCTGATCAAGGTGCAACAGGAGCGTCAAGCGCTGGATGCTGCATTGGCGGCGGAGACACAGCGCATAATCGCGGGCCAGCGCGCCGAGGCCTTAGCAGCTGCCCAGCGCACCTCTTCATTGCGGGCCAGCATCGAACGTGACCGCAAGATTCTGGCGTTAGGTAACAGCGCCGGGGTCAAGCTGGCCGATCTGGAGCGCAGCGCGAGCGCCGTGCGCAGCGTGTATGAATCCTTCCTTAACCGTCTCAAGCAGACGGCAGCGCAGGAGGATCTCCAGAAGGCGGACGCTCAGATCGTGTCTCCTGCCACCATATCGCTTTCACCAACCTGGCCCTCGTGGATGCTCGCGTTGGCAGCCGCAGCGGCCTTGGCTGCCATTGCATCGGCTGCGGCAATTGGACTGCGCGAATTCTTCGAACGCGGGGTTCGTTCGGTGCAGGAGGCGGAGGTAACGACGGGCCTCCCCGTTATCGCCACAATACCGCGCATCGCTCAGGCCGATCCTGCTGCTTATGTCGTAAAGCGACCTCTATCGGATTTCGCGGAGGCAATCCGAAATCTACGAACGTCGATATTCGTGACGGGTAATGGACCTGTTCCTCGGATCGTCGCGATGATGTCGGCCATGCCGCAGGAGGGGAAGACCATCACGACACTGGCATTGGGACGCCAATGTGCTGAATCCGGTGCTCGAGTCCTGATCATAGACGCGGATCTTCGTCGCCGCTCATTATCAGCGCATCTGGGTCGTTCTGTCCGCCAAGGGTTGGTCGAATTGGTCGAGGGTCAGGCATTGCTGGAGAACTGCCTGCATTCGGATCCACTGTCGGCGGCGACCATCCTGCCTTTGTCCGGTGCGGAGACCGGGAGCAAGGATGTATTCTTTGCGCACGACCTGGCGCCCCTGTTTGAGCGGTTGCGCAACCATTTCGACATCATTCTGGTTGACACCGCACCGCTCCTCCCATTGGCTGAACCACGGCTGGTTGCGGCGCATGCGGATAGCGTCGTGCTCCTTTCCCATTGGCACAAGACCCCGCAGAGCGCGATGAAAGATGCTGCCCGTCTGATTCGAACACTCGACGTTCCGATCGCGGGCATGGCACTGACCTGCGCTGACATGAAGCTGTTGGACACCTTTGGCTACACTGTGCGCGGCTACGGCCGGCAGGCTGCTTATCAACAATATTACATCGCCTGAGGAAGTGGTTGGGTATGTCTCCGACAGTCAGCATTAGGAGTTTGTCATGAACAGGTTTGCAACCGCCTCCTGGTCTCTGTATGTTCCCGATCGATCCCGTGTTGCACATGATCCCGTCGCGGCAACGCCGAAACGGTTATTCGATTTGGGTCTGGCGACACTGGCGCTTGCCCTGCTTTCGCCGTTGCTTGTGCTGGTCGCGCTGGCGATCAAGCTAGAGAGTAAAGGTCCAATCCTGTTCAGCCAAACCCGCTATGGCTGGGACAACCGGCCGTTCCGCATTCGCAAATTCAGGACTATGTGGACACATCTGGGCGACGTGAGCGGCGTGCGCCAAACCGTGCGTGATGATCCGCGTGTTACGCCACTGGGCGCATTTCTTCGCAAGACAAATATCGACGAGTTGCCTCAGCTGTTCAACGTTCTGAAGGGTGACATGTCGTTGGTGGGGCCGCGCCCGCACGCATTGGGTACCCTGGCCGGCGGAATGCTCTATGAAGATCTGGTACCCTTCTATTTTCGCCGGCACCAGGTCAAACCTGGCATAACCGGCTTGGCTCAGGTTCAGGGTTACCGCGGTCCGACAGTAGATCCGGCGCATGCGCGCATGCGCGTGAGGTTGGATTTGGCGTATTGCCGCCGCCATTGTCTGGCGATGGACATTGGCATCATCATCAAGACCATACGCCGCGAATTGACGGGCAGCGGAAAGGGTTTCTAATGTCATTCTCGTCCGCCCGAAGCGCCGGTGCGGATGCGCTCGCGGCTCGCGGTTACACGTTATCCCACGTCGGGCGTGAGGGTGGAATTGCCATCGTGTTGCACGATCTGCGCGGGGGCGGAGCGGAGCGTGCCTGTTTGCGCTTGGCGCGCGGCATGGCTCAGACCGGGGAGTCGGTAAATTTGGTGCTGGTGCGTGGGGAGGGCGCCTATCTCGCGGACGTCCCTCCTGGTGTCACGCTGAGCGTGCTTGACGCGCCGCGCGTCGTCCAGGCCATAGTCCCGCTTGCATTTCATATTCGCGCCACACGGCCGCGGGCCGTGTTGTCGGCTTTAACGCATATGAATGTGGCCGCCATTGCGGCAGTACGTCTTTCGGCAACCGGCACCCGGATCGTGGTGTCTGAGCGCAACCAGATATCTTCAAAGGCGAGGGCCGCCCAGCGATGGACGCAGCGCGGACTCTACCGCGCCGTTCCTGCGGCCTATCGGTTTGCAGACAAGGTGATCGCTGTTTCAAAGGGCGTGGCAGAAGATCTCGTCCGCTTTGGTCGTCTGCCGGCGGGGAAGGTCGGCACTATTCATAATCCGGTGTTCGAGGCCGATCTCGACGTTTATTCCGGCGCCGACCCTTCTCATCCGTGGTTCATGCCGGGGAATCCCCCGGCTGTCCTGGCCGTGGGCCGTCTGCATTCCCAGAAGGGCTTTGATGTTCTTCTTGATGCTTTTGCCCATGTTCGTAGCAAAATGGAGTGCCGGCTGGTCATCCTTGGCGAAGGTGAAGAGCGGGGCCGCCTTGAGGCGCAGGCCAAGGCGCTGAACCTGTCGAGCGAGGTTGACCTTCCAGGCTTTTGCACGAATCCCTTCGCGCTTATGGCACGTGCCGGGTGTTTTGTTCTCAGCTCGCGCTGGGAAGGATTTCCCAACGCGTTGGTCGAGGCGATGGCTTGCGGCGCGCCGGTTGTTGCCACCAATTGCCCCAGCGGGCCGCTGGAGATTATGGGCGGGCTCGCGCCTTTGGTCCCTGTGGATGATTCGTACGCGCTTAGTGAGGCGATACTGACCACATTGCGGAACCGGCCTGCAGGTAGTGGCCTGCGGGTGCGCGCCACGGAGTTCAGCGTTGCCGCTGCGACAGCGCGCTACATGGCTGTCATGGAGGGCCGATGAAGCCGGCGCCCACCTCGCTGAGCCTGCCGCCGCCGGGTCGGTGGGAGCGTGCGTTCATTATTGTCTCGCTCCTGCTGGTGACACAGGCCTTGACACCGCTTATTGCGCTCGGCGGAACGGACGCCGATGCGCTGGGAGATTCCAATACTGCCACGATGCTGTCAGCGTTGGCGATCTATTGTGTAGCGTTTTTTCTGTTGATGCGCAGGCCGATTGCGATGGTGGATACCGCGCGGGACGATCTGCTGTTGCTTGCAATGTTTCTTCTGCCCGTAGCATCGGTAGTCTGGAGCGTCGATAAAAGCGTCAGCTTTCGTCGTGTGGTGGCGTTGGTGATGACGGGCGTATACTGCATCTATATTGCCAGGCGCCTCTCGCCGCGCGATTTCCTGCGTTACCTGTTGCTGGCGTTGTTCCTGGGCGGCATCATGAGTCTTGCCTACACAGTAATCGATCCTCGAGATGCTATAGAGCACTCAGCCGTCAATACCGGCTCCTGGAAAGGTGTGTACGGGCACAAGGCGATTTTGGGCCGCATTGCGGCCCTGGCGGTTACGGTCTCGGTTTACGTGCGGCCCCGTCATGTCTGGGAGGGGCCGATGCGCTGGGCGACGATCGCCATGTTTATTTTCCTGTCTGTCGAATCCCAATCGCGCGCGAGCTGGCTGATGATGCTGGGTGGAATTGGCTTCATGGTTCTGATCGCCATTGTCCGCAACCGACGCTTGTCGTCGGGAATAAAGCTTACGGTAGCAGTTCTTTGTGGGCTGGCGTTCGTTGGGTTGGTAGTCACTAGCTGGGACTATCTTCTGGCCGATGTCGGCCGTGACGCTACCTATTCCGGGCGCACGACGCTTTGGACTGGGGCAATCGCGGTTGCCAATGCTCATCATCCCATACTGGGTGCAGGCTATCGCGCATTCTGGACGGCGACCGGAGCGGCCGGCGTGCGTGACTATATCCAGGATTGGTTCCGTGTTCCTAGCCATGGACATAACGGCTATTTGGATGTCTGGCTCGAACTGGGCTATGCGGGCGTAGCGCTCTTTGCCGTGTTTTTGGTTGCAATGATCGTGCGGCTGACGCGCCGCATTCTGCGCGAACCAGCCGAACCGGTTTGGGCGGCTTTCGCAATTTTTTTCTTCGTCTTCATTCTCAACAATTTCTCGATCAGTGTGGCCTTCAAACACACGGATATCGCGTGGATCTGCGCGATATTAACAGGGCTTTACACCCGGGCCTGTGTCGATACCCGACTGCCTGTGTTTAGCCGTACCGAACGCCGGCGTTTGCATCTTGTGATACCGGCCGCGGTCGCGGGGCATCACGCGCCCGCCGGTTTGGCGCGATTGGCGCAGGCCCAATGACCGCTTCATTTACAATTGGATTTCCATATGTCGCTGACCGGTTCGGCGGCAGCACGGCTTCCTCGTTGGTCCTTGCCCAGGCCTTACGGGAAGCCGGCCATCGGGTGCATATCCTCACCCATGGCACGGGCGGGCGCGTCACCGAGGAAGCAGCTACCCTCGGTCTGCCGGTGACGCGCCTGCC
>DASTRG010000294.1:0-2072 GCA_035761325.1 Rhizomicrobium sp.
CCCTAGGCCTTTGCGCCCGCTATATAGCGGTCGGTGATGGCGTCCAGCACGTCCAGCGGCACCGCCCCCGCCGTCAGCATGGCATCGTGGAATCTGCGGATGTCGAAGCGGCGGCCCAGCGCCGCCTTCGCCCGGTCGCGTTCCTTCAGGAAGGCCAGCTTGCCCAGCATGTAGGTGCAGGCCTGCCCCGGCCACACGCAATAGCGTTCGATCTCGGTGACGGCGCTGGCCTCCTTGTCGCCCAGCGTGTCGACATAATACTTCACCGCCTGCTCGCGGCTCCATTTCATCGCATGCATCCCGCTGTCCACCACCAGGCGCACGCCGCGGAACATGGCGTCATGCAGCTGGCCGATCTGGCCCAGGGGATCGTCCTTGTACTCGCCCATCTCGCTGGCCAGTTGTTCGGCATACAGCGCCCAGCCCTCGATATAGGCCGAGAAGAACGCGATCTTGCGGATCAGCGGCAGGCCCGCTTCCTGCTGGATCGAAAGCTGCAGGTGATGGCCGGGAATGCCTTCATGATAGGTCAGGGTCGGCAGCGTCCATTTCGGCACTTCGGCCGTGTCGCGCAGGTTGATCCAGTAGATGCCGGGGCGTTTTCCATCCAGCGAGGGATTGTTGTAATAGCCTCCGGGCTGCGCCGCCTCGATGTTCTTCGGCACGCGCTTGATAAGAAGGCCCGCCTTGGGCAGCACGCCGAAATAGGCGGGCAGCCTGGCGCGAATCTCCTGAACCTTCCTGTTCAGGTCGGCGATCAGCTGCTCCTTGGCCGCGTCCGTGTTGGGATACTGATAGCGCGCGTCGGCATACATCGCCTTCAGCCGCTCGCCCACCGTGCCTTTGGTCAGGCCGTTCTTCCTCATCAGCGCGTCGATGCGGGCGGTGTGATCCTTGACGATGGAAAGCCCGATCCGGTGGATTTCCTGCGGGCTCTTGTCGGTGGTGGCCCACTGCTTCAGGCTGGCGCGGTAATAAGCCTCGCCCTGCGGCAGGCGCCACACGCCCGCCTCATGGGTCGCTTTCTTCTGCAGCTCCTCCACCAGCGCGATCTGCCGGTCCAGCGCGGGATAGAATTTTTCCGCCACGATGCGCGCGGCCCATTTTCTCCAGTCGCCGGCGATGTTCTTTTCCTTGGTCCGCCGCACGATGGATTCGGTCAGGGGCGAGGCATCGGGCCTGGGCTCGCGCAGCTGCTTCATCTGCAGCAGCGTTTTGGCCAGCGCGAAATCGGGGGCGAACACGCCCTGCGCCGCGTCATGGCGCTGCACTTCCACTTCCTGGTCCATCAGCCGGCCAAAGCCGTCCAGCCGCGCCAGATAGGCGTCGGCGTCCTCGCGCGTCACGATGGTGTGCTGGTTGTCCAGGAAGGACGGCACCTGGCTGTAGCTGCCGGTCAGTTGCGACAGGATATAGGGCTGGCCCGCGATGCCGGGGCCGTAATCGAAACGCGCGCCCTCTACCTGCGTTTTCAGGCCGTACATCACCACGTCAAAGGAAACCAGGTCCTCGCCCTTCAGCCCGGCGCGGCTGACCGCCGACAGACGCGCAAGCTGATCGGCCGCCACCCTCTTGTTGCGCGCAATCGCCGCCGGCGAAAAATCATCCAGCAGGCTCTTCTGCCAGGCCCGCGCGCCGGTATCCATGCCCAGCGACGAGACGGTCAGGGGCGATGCGTCCAGATTCTCGGCGACGAATGTGTCGAACAGGCTTGCCAGCGGCCGGTCGTCCTGGGCCAGCGCGGGCGTGGCCGAAAGGGCCATAAGGGCGGAACCGGATTTCAGAAGGCTGCGGCGGTCAAGCATCATGGCGTCCCCTGGCAAGGGGCCAAGGATGGCCCGCCGCCGAACTTCGCGGCAAGTCCCTCGCGGTTGCGAATTTTTCAGGAGGCTTGATCGGGTCCGGCGCCGCCCTATTCCGGCGCGACGGTGACCTTGATGCCGTCCGTCTCGTCCGAGCAGACGATCTGGCACGACAGGCGCGAGTTCGGCTCGACCGCCAGCGCCATGTCCAGCATGTCGATCTCCGCGTCCGACGGGGGCGGCAGCTTCTCGTACCAGCCGTCATTCACA
>DASTRG010000295.1:0-7047 GCA_035761325.1 Rhizomicrobium sp.
GATTTCATCACCGCGCCGGAGATCAGCCAGGTGTTCGGCGAGCTGATCGGCCTGTGGCTGGTGCAGGCATGGACAGACCAGGGCCGCCCCCGAAACCCGCGGCTGGTGGAGCTGGGTCCGGGCCGGGGCACCTTGATGGCCGATATCCTTCGCACGGCAAAGCTGGCGCCCCAATTCCTGGAGGAACTGGAGGTGGTGCTGGTGGAGGCCAGTCCCGTGCTGCGGACCATCCAGGAAAGGCAGACAGCCGGGAGCGGAGTTCCCGTGCGCTGGCAGGCCCAGTTCGGCGACGGGCTGGATGAGCGGCCCCTGTTCCTTGTGGCCAACGAGTTCTTCGATGCCCTGCCGGTGCGCCAGTATGTAAAGACCGATCGCGGCTGGTGCGAGCGCATGGTGACGGCCGAGGGCGGCGAACTGGCCTTTGCGCTGGCCCCCGTACCTGTGCCCAAGGCTGCGATCCCCGGCGGGCTTGAGACGGCTCCGGAGGGCGGCGTCTATGAAACATCGCCGGCGACCCTGGCCCTGGCCGAGGACATCGCCCGCATCGTCGCCCGGCGCGGCGGAGCCGCGCTGGTGGCGGACTACGGATACGCGGCCAGGAGCGGCTTTGGCGAGACCCTGCAGGCGGTGGGCAGGCACAGATTCGCCGACGTGCTGGCCGGGCCAGGGGCCGACGACCTGTCCGCCCATGTCGATTTCGCCGCCATGGCCGCGGCAGGCCGCAAGGGTGGGGCCACCGTGCTGGGGCCGGTCACCCAGGGCGCCTTCCTGACCGCGCTGGGGCTGGCCGAACGGGCCGACCGGCTGGCGAGAGCCAATCCCGCGGCCCGGCAGGGCCTGGTCCGGGCAGTGGACCGGCTGGCCGGGGCCGACCAGATGGGTGCCCTGTTCAAGGTGCTGGCCTTCCTGCCGCCCGCTTACGACCATGCGCCGGGTTTTACGGCCGGAGCCGAGACATGATCGCCCGGCTTCTGGCCCGAAACCTTGACGTTCCCGGCATTGTGCACGGCTTCTTCCAGCGCAGCGGCGGGGTATCTGAGGGCATCTATGCGTCGCTGAATTGCGGTCTGGGCTCGCGCGATGTGCCCGAGACGGTGCAGGAGAACCGCCGCCGCGTGGCCAGTGAACTCGGCCCGGGCATCGAACTGGTGACGCTCTACCAGGTCCACAGCGCCATTGTGCGCCCCGTTCCCCTCACCGCCGGCTCGCGCGAGGGCGACGCCATGGTGACCGCCACGCCGGGCGTGGCGTTGGGCATCCTGACGGCCGATTGCGTCCCGGTGCTTTTCGCCGACGCCGGGGCAAGGGTGATCGGCGCGGCCCACGCCGGCTGGAAGGGCGCCCTGGGAACGCCGGAGGGGGGCGGCGTGCTCGAGAACACCATCGCCGCCATGGAAGCGCTGGGGGCCGACCGTGGGCGCATCCGCGCGGCCATCGGTCCGGCCATCACCCAGGACAGCTACGAGGTCGGCTGGGAATTCCGCGACCGGTTCCTGGAGCGGGGCCTTCGCAACAGGCGTTTCTTCGTGCCGTCCGGGAAGGAAGGTCATTACCGCTTCGACCTGAAGGGTTATGCGGCCCACCGGCTCGAGCAAGCCGGGATCGCCGAAGTTGAGATATTGCCGGCCTGCACCTATCCGCCGGAAAACGGTTTCTTCAGCTTCCGCCGCGCCACCCACAGGGCGGAACCCGATTATGGCCGGCAGGTCTCGGCCATCGCGATGACCGGCTGACTTAAGGATTTTCGTGCGATTAGCGCCCGCACGCGCGGCGAATGCGCGCGGTTGCGAGCACCGCCCCCAGCCGCTAAAAGCCCGTCATCAAATCATACGGGGGCTCGCCCTTCCCGGGCGGACCGGCAGCAGCGGCGGGGCCAGTGCAATGACGGATCTCAACGGTTCGCGAGGCATGCGCCTCATCACCGGCAACTCCAATGCCCCCCTGGCCGAGGCCATAGGCCAGTATCTGAAGCTGCCCTATGTCAAGGCCCAGGTGCGCCGCTTCGCCGACATGGAAGTGTTCGTCGAGGTCCAGGAAAATGTCCGCGGCGAGGACATGTTCGTCATCCAGTCGACCAGCTATCCCGCCAATGACAACCTGATGGAGCTGCTGATCATGATAGACGCGCTGCGCCGCGCGTCGGCCCGCCGCATCACGGCGGTGATCCCCTATTTCGGCTATGCCCGCCAGGACCGCAAGGTTGGGCCGCGCACACCCATTTCCGCCAAGCTGGTGGCCAACCTGATCACCGAGGCCGGCGCCAGCCGCGTGCTGACGGTGGACCTGCATGCCGGCCAGATACAGGGCTTCTTCGACATCCCCACCGACAATCTATTCGCCATGCCGGTGATCGTGAAGGACATCGCCGATTACGCCGGCCCCAAGCTGCCCATGGTGGTCTCGCCGGATGTGGGAGGCGTGGTGCGTGCCCGTGCCCTGGCGCGCCGGCTGGGGACGGACCTGGCCATCGTCGACAAGCGCCGCGAACGAGCCGGCGAGTCCGAGGTGATGAACATCATCGGCGATGTGGAGGGGCAGTCCTGCGTGCTGATCGACGATATTGTCGATTCCGGCGGCACCATCTGCAACGCCGCCGAGGCGCTGCTGAAGAACGGCGCCACCGAGGTCTACGCCTATGCCACCCATGGCGTGCTGTCGGGCGGGGCGGTGGCACGCATCAAGGCGTCCAAGCTGAAGTCGATGGTGGTCACCGATTCCATCCAGGCGACCGCGGAGATGCAGGCCTGCCCCAATATCCGCAGGATCTCCATCGCGCCGCTTCTTGGCGAGGCGATGCGCCGGATCAACAACGAGGCGTCGGTTTCCAGCCTGTTCGATTGATGACCGGCGCTTCGCGCGCCCGGCCGACGCCCTGTTCGACTAGACAAGCGCGCCGATGATGGCGCCCTGGATCACCACGACCAGGGTCCAGTGCGTGCCGTCGATCGCTGTCGCCGACAGCGGCTTTTGCTGGAACTGGTGGTTGATGATGGTGCTGGTCAGCAGCAGCCCCACCCCCAAGGTCAGCCCGGCGATGGCGCCAAAGCCGGCTCCCATCACCCCAAGGTGGTCCAGGGTCTGGTAGACCACGGCGGCCATGATCACCTCGCCGATGAAGCACACCACCAGGGGCCTGACCGGCATGCTTTCCTGGCCCGCACCCGGCGCGACGCCATGGGCCCGCTGCCAGAACTTGCCCAGCGTCGTGTACCAGGCCATCCCGAACAGCCAGGCAGCCAGCCCCGCCAGGAGGATGACGACAAACGGATTGTGCATGACGTTTCCCCTGCTTTTTTCCGTGCGGCAGACAGGCTAGCACGGTGCGACGGGCGATCCAGGAAGCCCAACTTGCTCTTGACGCCCCCTTCGGCTAAAAGCCTCGCCTTTCCGCCCCGCCCGCCGGCTTGGGCGGCTTCCGAAGGATCAGGAAAATGGCGCAGGTTCAAGAGCTTAAGGTCGAGGCGCGCACGGGCACCGGTAAGGGCCCGGCCTATCAGGCGCGCCAGAAGGGCCTGATTCCGGGCGTCGTGTACGGCGGCAAGGCCGAACCTGAGAATGTGAACATCGACGGCCACGCCCTGTTTCTGCAGGTCGGCGCCGGCCATTTTCTGACCACCCTGTTCATGCTGGACATCAACGGCAGAAAGACCCGCGTCATCCCGCGCGACGTGCAGCTGGACCCGGTGAGCGACTTCCCGGTCCATGTCGATTTCATGCGCCTGGAAGAAGGCGCCACCGTGCGCCTGAACATTCCGGTCCGCTTCAAGGGTCAGGAGACTTCGCCCGGCCTGAAAAAGGGCGGCGTGCTGAACGTCGTGCGCCATGAGATCGGCCTGATCTGCCCGGCAGAGACAATTCCCAACACCATCGACGTCGATGTATCGGGCCTGGATATCAACGAGTCGCTGCACATCGCATCGCTGAGCCTGCCCGAAGGCGTCAAGCCGGTGATCCGGGACCGCAACTTCACCATCTGCTCCGTCGTGGCGCCCACCAGTGTACGCGAAGAGCTGCGCGCCGCCGCCACAGCGGCCGAGGCCCCGGCTGCGGAAGCCGCCGCCGCGCCGGCCGCCGCCGCGCCTGCCGCCGCCGCGCCCGCCAAGAAGTAACACCGCCGCTCGCCGGAGGGAGGCGCATCCCTTATGGATACGCCGCTTCTTCTGGTGGGTCTTGGCAACCCCGGACCGCAATATTCCAAGAACCGGCACAATGCCGGATTCATCGTCGTGGACGAGATTCACGCAAGCCACGGCTTCGGGCCATGGAAGACCAGGTTCGACGGCCTGATTTCCGAAGGCCGGCTGGCCGGGCGCAAGACGTATCTGCTCAAGCCCCAGACCTTCATGAATCTTTCCGGCGACTGCGTGGGACGGGCCCTGCGCTTCTTCAAGCTGCCCTTGTCGGCGCTGGTCGTCATCCATGACGAGATCGACCTGGCCGCGGGCAAGGCGAAAGTGAAGACGGGCGGCGGCGATGCCGGACAGAACGGGTTGAAATCCATCACCGCGGCAGTCGGCCCGGACTACCGCCGCGTGCGCGTGGGCATTGGCCATCCCGGCCGCAAGGAGATGGTCACCGGCCATGTGCTGGGCAATTTCGGCAAGGACGAGATCGTCTGGCTCAAGCCCATGGTGGACGCGATGGTCCAGGCCGCGCCGCTGCTGGCCAAGGATGACGACAACGGATTCATGAGCAAGGTGGCGCTGCTGACTCAGCCAGCCAGGACCGTGTCGCCCAGGACTGAGACGCCCAAAGCAAGCAAGAAAGATTCAGAATAATGGGATTCAAGTGCGGTATCGTGGGCCTGCCCAATGTCGGCAAGTCCACCCTGTTCAATGCCCTGACCGAGACCGCGGCGGCGCAGGCCGCCAACTATCCCTTCTGCACCATCGAGCCCAATGTGGGCGACGTGGCTGTGCCCGATCCAAGGCTGGAGACCCTGGCGAAAATCGCCGGCAGCGCCGAGATCATTCCCACCCGCATCACCTTCGTCGACATTGCCGGGCTGGTGCGCGGCGCCTCGAAGGGCGAAGGCCTGGGCAACCAGTTCCTGGCCAACATCCGCGAGGTGGACGCGGTGGTGCATGTGCTGCGCTGTTTCGAGGATGACGACGTCACCCATGTCGAGGGCAGGATTGATCCCATCGCGGATGCCGAGACGGTGGAGACCGAGCTGATGCTTGCCGATCTGGAATCGCTGGAAAAACGCGCCGTGCCGCTGGAGAAGAAGGCCAGAAGCGGCGACAAGGAGTCCAAGGAAGCGCTGGCCTTGATGATGAAGGCGCTGACATTGCTGCGCGAGGGCAAGCCCGCGCGGCTGGCCGGCCTGGCGCCGGAGGAGCGCGGCGCCTATGCGCAACTTGGCCTGATGACGTCCAAGCCGGTGCTGTATGTCCTGAATGTCGAGGAAGCCAGCGCCGCCACCGGCAACGCGATTTCGGCCAGGGCAGCGCAGATGGCCACGGCGCAAGGCGCCCGCAGCGTGGTGATTTCGGCGCGCATCGAGGAGGAAATCGCGCAGATGCCGGCGCAGGACCGCGCCGAATTCCTGGCCAGCCTGGGGCTTGAGGAACCCGGCCTGAACCGGCTGATCCGCGCCGGCTATGACCTGCTTGGCCTTCTGACATTCTTCACGGTTGGCCCCAAGGAAGCGCGCGCCTGGACGGTGACGGCGGGCGCACGCGCGCCCCAGGCGGCCGGGGTCATCCACACCGATTTTGAACACGGCTTTATACGCGCCGAAACCATCGCCTATGACGACTATGTCGCGGGCAAGGGCGAGGCAGGCGCGCGCGAGGCGGGCAAGTTCCGGCTGGAAGGCAAGGAGTATGTCGTCCAGGACGGCGATGTGATGCATTTCAGGTTCAACACATAAGGCCGCATGGGGCCGGAATGTCCCCGGCGTGTGCAGGCAATGGCTGATTCGCGCGGCGGACTGCGCTAGAGAGTGGCAGTCGCGGTAACAGCGCGCGCATGAAAGGTTCCCTTGGCATTCCTGAAAGCTCCGGCCTGCATCACCCGCGCCCTCGCCGAGCGGGACTATAAAGCCGCCACACCGGTACAGACGGCGGTGCTGGAGGCAGGGGCCAGCGAGCGCGATCTTCTGGTGTCCGCCCAGACCGGGTCGGGCAAGACTGTCGCCTACGGCCTGGCGCTGGCCGAGACGCTGCTGGATGGCGCGGACACGCTGGGCACGCCGGGCGAGCCGCTGGCGCTGGTGATCGCGCCCACGCGCGAACTTGCGTTGCAGGTCCAGCGCGAGCTGGGCTGGCTGTATCACTATGCCGGGGCGCGTGTCGTGGCCTGTGTCGGCGGCATGGACCCCGGCGCCGAGCGGCGTGAGCTGGCCGCCGGTGCCCACATCGTTGTGGGCACGCCGGGCCGATTGCGCGACCATCTGGAGCGGCGGGCGCTGAAGGTCACCGGCCTCAGGGCCGTGGTGCTGGATGAAGCCGACGAAATGCTCGATCTGGGCTTTCGCGAAGACCTGCAGTTCATCCTGGAGACGACGCCGCCGTCGCGCCGCACGCTTCTGTTCTCCGCGACGCTGCCCAAGGCGATCATCACCCTGGCGCAGCACTATCAGCGCGACGCGCTGCGCATCGAGACGCGCGGCCAGGCCAGCGGCCACGCCGATATCGAATACCGTGCCGTCAGGATCGCGCCGCACGGCGCCGAGCGCGCCGTGGTCAACCTGTTGCGCTTCATCGACCCGCCCGGCGCGCTGGTATTCTGCAACACCCGCCAGTCGGTGCGCCATCTGGAAGCCATGCTGTTGGAACGCGGCTTCGCCGCGGTTTCCCTGTCGGGCGAATTGAGCCAGAGCGAGCGCAATCATGCGCTGCAGGCGCTGCGGGATGGGCGGGCGCGGGTGTGCGTGGCCACCGATGTCGCGGCGCGCGGGATCGACCTGCCGAACCTGTCGCTGGTGATCCATGCCGATCTTCCCAACGACGCACAGGTGCTGCAACACCGCAGCGGCCGCACCGGACGGGCGGGACGAAAAGGCATCAGCATCCTTCTGGTGCCGCCGTCGCGCCGCCGCCG
>DASTRG010000296.1:0-4243 GCA_035761325.1 Rhizomicrobium sp.
TGATCTTGGCGGGTAGCCCAGAGACCAGCCGCACCAGTTCCTTCGCATCGGCGACGCTGTCGTTCACGTCCTTGAGCATCACATATTCAAAGGTGATGCGGCGGGCATTCGACGCGCCGGGGTAGTTGCGGCAGGCGTCCAGCAGCTCGGCGATGGGATATTTTTTGTTGATCGGCACGATCACGTCACGCAGTTCGTCGCGCACCGCATGCAGCGAGATCGCCAGGCCGGTTCCGATCTCCGCCCCCGCGCGCGGGATCATCGGCACCACGCCCGCCGTGGACAGGGTCACGCGCCGCTTCGACAGGGCGATGGCGTCACCGTCCATGGCGATGGCCAGCGCCGCCTTGACGTTGTCGAAGTTATAGAGCGGCTCGCCCATCCCCATCATCACGATGTTGGTGACTTTTCTGGTGGTCGCTCCGGCTCCCGCCGACGCTCCGGCGGCCCCGCGCGGTGCGGACCAGTCCTCCAGCGCGTCCTTGGCGATCATCACCTGGCCGAGAATTTCGGCGGGCGTGAGGTTTCGCACCAGCTTCTGGGTGCCGGTGTGGCAGAATTTGCAGGTCAGGGTGCAGCCGACCTGGGACGACACGCACAGGGTGCCGCGATCTTCCTCGGGAATATAGACGGTCTCGAACTCGATGCCGGGGCCGGTCCTGAGCAGCCATTTGCGGGTGCCGTCCTGGCTGACCTGGGCGGTGACGATTTCCGGCCGCGCCAGGGTGAAACCGGATTCAAGAAGGCTGCGGAAATCCTTGGCCAGGTTGGTCATGGCGGCGAATTCGCGCGCGCCGTGGACGTAGGCCCAGTTCCACAATTGCCCCACCCGCATGGACAATTGCCCGGCCGGCACGCCCGCCCCTGCCAGCGCCGCCTTCAGCGCCGGCTTGTCCATGCCGATCAGGTTGATCTTTTCCATCAACGTCCCGGCATCACATGCCGCAGGCGGCATGCGCCTTGTCCAGCGCATCCGAAAAACCTTTCAGGGAATAGGTGTCGGTGGTGTGGGTGCCGCGTGAGGAAAGGCCCTTGGCCACCGCGGTGACGCCCCCGCGCATGGCATCGATCAGCTTGGGATTGTCGCCCAGCGTTTGCAGCCAGCCGCTGCCATCCTTGTTCACGTTTCGCATGAAGAAGGTGAACTTGTCGCCGCCTATGCCCAGGCTGGCGCCCTCTGCGCCTTCCTTGGTGGGATAGCCATAGACGATCTGGGGTTCGGCCTTGACCTTGCGGGCCGGCCAGTCGCTGACCATCAGGAATATGGGACCGCGCTTGGCACCGCGCGGCTGAACCGCGCGCGGCTTGGACAGGATGTAACACGTCTTCGATGCGCCATTGCCGGCCATATAGGCCGACCAGTTGTCGAATACGCCAAGCAGGGTGGCGGATTCAGCGGCAGCGGCGGGACCAATCGCCAGGCAGAGGGCCGCCATGGCGAGCATGAGATTTCGAAACATGACAACTCCGCGAGACTCGAATGCTCCGCTTTTATGGACAAAATCGGGCGCGATTATGGTGCGGTAGCATAGGGGCTCGGTCCCCTCCGCTCAACCCGCGTGAAGCTTCCGGCGATTCTTCACTACTCGCGCAGCCCATAGCCCCTGGAATAGAGCCTGAGGACCCACAGGAACATCGCCACCGCCAGAAGCGTGGTGAAGGCATATCCCACTCCGGCCGGCGTTTCGGAAAAGCCGATCATCGAGTGGCGGATTCCGTTGATGAAATAGAAGAACGGATTGCCCCAGGCCAGGAACCGCAGCCAGGTGGGCAGCATGTCCACCGTGTTGAACACGCCGCCCACCATCGACAGCGGCGTGATAAAAAATACCGTCAGCACGTTGAGCTGTTCGAAACTCTTGGACCACAGGCCGATCACGATGCCCATCAGGCCGAAGATCATCGACACGGCCACCACCCAGTAAAGGAAAGCGGGTATGGACTGGATCGTGGTGGCGCCGAAGGCGAGCCCCATCACAAGAATACCGAGGGCGGTAACGGTGGAGCGCACCACAACAACGACCAGGCTGCCCGCGACCATCTCGGTATAGGACATCGGGGAAACCAGCGTTTCCTCGATGAAGCGCAGGAAGCGCGAGAAATAGATCGCCGAGCTGGACTGCAGGAAGCTGGCGTTGACGATGTTCATCATCAGGATGCCCGGCAGCACGAAACGGATATAGGGCACCCCGCCGATCGAGGAAATGCGCCCGCCCACCACATAACCGAAGATGAAGATGAACAGCAGCGCGCTGATCCAGGGGGCGATGAAGGCCTGGATGGGCACGCGCATCATGCGGCTGACCTCGCGCCGCACGATGGTGTAGAGGCCGATCCAGTTGATCCCGGTCTTGGTTCCGCTCATCGCTATTGTCCCGCGATATGGTCGGCGACGGCGCCGGTGGCCGCAAGATAGGCATCCTCCAGCCCGCCGGGCGTGCCGGCAATCTCGTTCTTGGTACCCTGGCGCACGATGCGGCCATTGTTGACGATGGCGACGTCGCGGCACAGCCGTTCGACCTCTTCAAGATAGTGCGAGGTCAGAAGAATGGTGCGGCCGTCGGCGTTGATCTCCTGCAGGTAGCGCCACAGGACGCGCCGCAGCTCCACATCGACGCCGGCGGTGGGCTCGTCCAGGATCAGGAGCTTCGGATCGTTGATCAGCGCGCGGGCCAGCACCACGCGGCGCTTGAGGCCCCCCGACAGTTCCCGGAACGGCTTTTTGACGTGCGGTCCCAGTTCGAACCGATCCATCAGATAGTCCAGGCGCGCCTTGCGCTCGGCCCGGCCCATGCCGAAATAGCCGCCCATCCAGTCCACGATCTGGCGCGGGGTGGCAAAGGGATCGACATTGAATTCCTGGGTGCACAGGCCCACCAGGCGGCGCGCCTCGCGGTAGTTCTTCACCGCGTCCACGCCGAAAATCTCGATGGTGCCGGAGGTGGGCTCGGCAATGCCGGTGACACAATGGATGGTGGTGGACTTGCCGGCGCCGTTGGGGCCCAGGAAGCCGAAGAAATCGCCTTCATTTATGGTCAGCGACAGGTCATCGACGGCAACATTGCCGCGGCGATAGACCTTGCGCAGGTTGCGAATGGCAAGAGCGGGGGTGGGCACAGGGAGATCTCTGGATGGAGCCCCCCTTATATGGAGCCGTGACCGGCTTTGCCAACCCGGTTGATGCCGTCAATCATCGCGGGGCCTTGCCAGCGGCGCGCCCCAGGTGTGGGGCGGCGGCGTCTCGGCCCCCTGCCCGCCTGCCTTGACCGGGCGCTGGCCATAGCCGCCCAGACTGAGCATGCGATCGTAAAGCACGATCGCGCCCGCCATGCCCACATTGATCGAGAAGCGGGTGGGTATCTTGACCACAAATTCGCAGGCCGCCAGCATCCGGGGCGACAGCGAAAAGCGCTCGGCGCCGAAAACATAGGCGGCGCGATGGGGGTGGCGGAAACGCGGCAGCTCCACCGCGTCGTCGGTGATCTCGACCCCCACCAGCCGGCATCCCTTGGGCAGGCGCAGATCCTCGAAACGGGGAAAAGAATAGAAGGGCAGCGCGCCTTCCGCCCGGCTGGTGTCGGACTGGGCGTCCGACAGTTTCAGCCTGGGCGCCACCGAGAAGAAGAAGCTGGCGTCGAAGGCATGGGCGATCCGCACCAGATTGCCCAGGTTCATCGGCTTGGAAATGCCGTCGACACCCACGCCGAAATATCCGCGCATTATGAACTGCCCCCATCCGTCACCGCTCGGGTTTGCGTGCCGCAAACACCTCGCTGCGACATCTCCCTCATCCCGGCGTTACGTGCCGAAAGGGGAGAAATCCGTGCGGGTTTTAACACGAATGCGCGAATGCGCTACGGCTTCGGGGCCTTCGCGGCCGCGTCTGCATCGGCCTTTTCCATCGCCGGGGTGTAGGGCGTCACCGAATTGATGATGCACTCGGGCGGGCCGGCCACGTCGCGGGTGATGACCTTGTCGCCCTTGGCCAGACAGGACAGGCCGCCCGTTCCAAGCGACTTGAACGCAAGCCCCATGTGATATTGAAGGCCGGTGCAACGTGTCATGAATGTCAGTTTGAACTTGTGCCGCGCCTTGTCGGTCACGATCAGGGCACGGTTGCCCGGGACGGGCGTGTAATCATAGATGTTGATGATCCGCAGACAGTCCTGGGTCGGGGGCGCGGCGGCCGGCGCCTGGGCGCCGGCCGGCAGGACAGCGGCCAACAGGATCAAGGTGGCGATGG
>DASTRG010000297.1:0-3594 GCA_035761325.1 Rhizomicrobium sp.
CTCTCGCCCATCGTGCTGACCAAATATGCCGTTCGCTCCATGATGACGGCGGGCGCGGGCCGAATCGTCAATATCAGCTCCATCATCGGTTCGACCGGCTATTCCGGCCTGTCGGTCTATGGCGCGACCAAGGCGTCGATGCTGGGTTTCACCCGGAGCCTCGCGCGCGAGGTGGGGCGGCTGGGCGTGACCGTCAATGCGGTGGCGCCGGGCTTCATGGATACGGAAATGACCGCCAGCCTGGGCGAAGCCGACCGCCGGAAGATCGCCTCGCGCAGCGCGCTCAGGCGCCTGGTCGATGTGGACGATGTGGCGGGCGCGGTGTCTTACTTGATGTCGGATGCGGCCAAAAACGTCACCGGCACGGTCCTGACCGTGGATGCAGGCAACACGGCCTAGAGATTCAGCGCCGCGCGCACGCTGGCGGGCCAGTTCGCGATCTTCACGCCATGGGTGACGAACATGGCCACCGCCAGCCGGTCCATGCCGAACGCCACGCAGCCGGTGTGCATCGGCGCGCCGGCTTCATTGTGCAGGCCCCAGACCTCGCCGAAATGGTCCTTGTGGTAGTTGAAGCTCATGCAGGCCGTGGGGGCTTCGGCCGAACGCACCGGCACCAGAAGCTCGAACTTCAATGTGTCCTCGCGCTGCTGGCTGGCCATCAGGGCGCCCACGCGGCCGAAGAAGGGATCGTTGGCGACATCGACGCGATAGGAAAGGCCGGCCGCGTCCGCGATGCCCTTGGCGCGTTCGACCCACGGATCGCGGAAGGCCTGCACCTGGCCCGGCGTGCCGATACGGACATATTCGCGCATGCGGAAGCTCTGGAAGCGGTCCACCTGGCGCGACGGTTCGCGCCGGAAACAGTCGGCGGCCACGTCGAAGACATAGCCGCTGTCCGGCACCGGGCCGCGTTCGGCGGCGATGGGATAGACGGGGTAACAGGCCGCCGGCGCCAGCACCAGGTCGGACGGCCTGAGGTCTTCCGTCCAGTCGCCGCCCGCTTCATGCTTGCCGGCCGAGCGGGTGATTTCGCGCTCGCTCCCGGTCAGCGTTGAAATCGCGCCGATCAGATTGGGAAAGCTGTTCAGATAGCCCTGCTTCTCCAGGCTGGCGCGCGGCATCACCGGCGGAAAGCGGAACACCTCCGCGCCATCGGGGCGGTGGCGGCTGATCAGCGCGGCCAGCGCTTCCACGACGCTCTCATATGCGCCGGTGCGGCCGTAAACCCCGTCGACGCCGGACGGCACGAACAGCTTCGACGCGATGGCGTCCAGATGATCGGGCTCGAAATGATGCGCGCAACATTTGTGGACCGGCGTGGAAATGTTCATGGGTCTAGTCCCGGATGGCGGCGGGCACGTCGCTGAGGATGGTGGCGGTGGTCAGGCTGGAGAGAATGCGGTCATTGTTGATCATGATGGGCGAGGACAGCACATCGCGCAGGCTGCGCCCGATGCTGACATCGCCGTCGTTGCGATAGCCGGACAGGCCGGTGGCGCGCATGGCGTTCATCACCGTCTTCACCGCCAGTTCCGAGGCGTCCACCTTCAAGAGGTTGATCGCGGTCTGGAAGTCGATCGCCGCAAGCGCCTGGGCGTCGTGAACGCAGGCTTCATGGCGCGCCAGCATGGCGCCGACCAGGGCACGCAGGGAGCGCAGGTTGGCCTGGGCCTCGACGAAATGCGGCACGCCGGGCGGCAGGCTGCCACCGCGCTGGGCCTTGCGCATGAATTTGCGCGCCCGGTCCACCGCCCCCGCGGCGATGCCCGCCCATACCCCCGACCACATCAGGTGGGCGCTGGGCACCATGCTCTGGCTGTGAATGACGGCATACGGCACCGGCATGATCTGGGCAGGACTTCCCACCGCTTTCAGGCTGAAGCCGGCGCTGCAGGTGCCACGCATGCCCAGCGTGTCCCAGCCGCCGGTCTTTTCCAGCACGTAATTCTTCTTTTCGAACACCACCAGGACCTGGTCGCTGGCATCGGCCTCGGCGTTGCGGCGCGCGGTGGTCACCACCGCGTCGGCCTGTTCGCCATAGGAGATCACGCTGGCGTCGCGCACCAGAAGAATGCGCTCGTCGGCGACCTGAACCGCCGCTTCAGAAGCGCGAACATTGCCGCCACCCTTGCCCTCGGTCGTCGAGGACGCCAGCAGCAGCTGCTGCTCGACCATCCGGCGCATGAAGTCGCGGTGCCACGCGCTTTCCATGCCGTGATGAACGATGCAGGCCGCCTTCACCTGGTGCATCGCGAAGATCATGCCGGTCGAGGAGCAGGCACGGCCCAGCGCATAGCAGATGTCGACGACATCGCCGGTCGATGCCTCTTCGCCGCCCATCGTCGCAGGCACCATGATGCCAAGCAGCCTTTCGCGCTTCAGCGCTTCCAGGGCTTCCTGGGGAAAGCGCGCCTGGCTGTCCACCGCGCCGGCGTGTTCGGCGGCCACGGCCGCGGCGCGCGAGGCCCGGTCCGTCAGGTTCTCCGCAAGCGGGCGGTGGGATTCGTCGTCATGATTGACGATCGACTGGGCAATGTTCGGCATGATGCGCGCTCTTGGCTGGAAGCTGGGCCGGAATCTGGCGCCGAGATTATCGGTCAAATCTGAAACAAGGATGAACCGGCTCCATCATGGTAAGCAAAGCGTAAAGCGCGGTGTGGAGCATTCGCGCAACCAATGATTTACGCCTGGCGGCCTAGATTGGCATTCGTCCCGCGGAGCCCTTGATGTCGCCTACCGAACGCATTACCGCAATCGCCGCCCGCATGCTGCTGAAGCGCGGCGTCACGACAAGTCCCGCCCGCGGCGACAACCTGCGCAACGCCGGCCTGACCTCGTTGGATATGGTCAACCTGATGCTGGCGATCGAGGCAGAGTTCGACATCGAGGTTCCCCAAAGCGCCATGACGCCCGAGAATTTCGACACCGTGGCCGCCATCGAGAAGCTTGTCTCGATCACTGCCAGGGCGGCTTGAGACATTTGCACCTGTTCATAGCGAAAGCCGCCATGCCGCTGGATCGCCACGCGAGACGCTTTTTGGAAATGCTTGCCGCTGCCGGGCAAAGCCGCGGCCGCTATGGGGATGTGGAGGATCGCCGCCGTGCCCTGACCAGCCTGGCTGAACTGGTCGATCCGCCGGGCACCACGCCGATCGGCGGCGTGCGCGATCATCTGCTGCGTGTCAGCGACGGGCACATTACCCTGCGCACCTATTCGCCCCTGGAGACGCCCCAGCGCCTGCTTCCGGGGATGGTGTTTTTCCATGGCGGCGGCTGGGTGGCGGGAAACCTCGAAACCCATGACGGCTTCTGCCGGCGCCTGGCCAACGAGACGGGCTGCCGCGTGATCGCGGTGGATTATCGTCTGGCGCCCGAACATCCCTTTCCTTTCGCCTTGTCCGATGCCTGCACCGCGCTCTCCCATGTCTTCGCCCATGCGCGCGAGTTCGGCATCGACGCCAGGCGGCTGGGCGTCGCCGGCGACTCCGCGGGCGGCACCTTGGCCGCGGTGGTATGCCGTATCGCGCGCGATGCGATGCGCCAGGGCCGGCCCGCGCCGGCCATCGCCTTCCAGCTTCTGGTCTGCCCGAT
>DASTRG010000298.1:0-7734 GCA_035761325.1 Rhizomicrobium sp.
GGCCGGCCGACTGATGGCCGCCGTGGCGGCAGCGGCGCGAACCGGCGGCTTCACCCTGAAACCGCGCTGTCCCTATGCCCGTGTCTGGTTCCAACGCCACCCGGAGGCGGCAGACGTTCTCGCCAAGGAATGAGACAGACCGTTGCTTTGAAGTTATATCTTCAAATTTTGCAGTAAGCCTTTGAACTCATTTGCAATTGACGCAACTCAAGTGTTTATCTCTCGGCGGGCACGGTCGCCAGCCAGCTTTTCAGCCTGCCTTTCCAGAACGCGGCATTGCCGGTGGTGCCATGGCCACGCGTAACCGTACTGGCCGGTATCAGATAGAGCGATCCATGCGCCAGCCGCTTCAATGCATCAACTGAGGTGCCCGTCTCATTGGGATTGCGCTCGTCATCAGCGGAATTAATCGCCAGTACCCACGCCTTGATGCGACCCAGCCGGGGCACGACGTCGTAATCGCGCGAAGCCTCGAACTGATAGATCGTGTCGTTCGCGTCGCCGGAGTGAGGCGCGGCCAGTTGTGCATCCACGATGGCATCAGCGGCCGCGCGGCTGGGCGCGCGCTGCTGCCAGGCCAAGGTGCCGCCGCTGGTGGCCAGACCGAAGGTGACCTGTGCGATCTTCAGCATCGGCGGCTGGCTGGCATAATCGCCGCCGTGCCATGCCGGATCGGCCTTGATCGTCTCGACCAGCATGCGCCGCAGCATCCAGTTGCGCGCTGCCATGACAGGCTGGCTGGCCAGCGGCGCCGCGGCATCCATGAAACCGGGATAGGCGGCCGCCCACGTCCAGCTCATCATGCCGCCCATGGAATTGCCAAAAACCAGCCGCAGGTGGTGGATGTGCAGTCCCTCGGTCAGCAGCCGATATTGGGCAGCGACCATGTCGTCATAATTGTAGCGCGGAAATTTCATCCGCAGGCCATCTGAGGGCTTGGATGATTTTCCCGCACCGATGGAATCGGGCAAGATGATGAAATAACGGCTGGCATCGAGCGGCTGGCCGGGGCCGAACAGCTCGCCGCCGAAGCGGGGATTCAGCATGCCGCTGCCGGTTCCACCCGTACCATGCAGCACCAGCACGGCGGGACTCTTCGGGTCGCCCAGCGTGGTGTAATGCTGCCGCAATTCCGGCAACACCGCCCCGTCATGGAAACGGAAGTTGTGGATAGTGAAGTCGCCCTGTTGCGGCCCCTGTCCTGCCAGCGCCGGCGCCGCCGCCGCCGCCGGTAACACCGCCACCGCCATCGCCATCCGCACCGGCGCCGCGACCTTTTTCATACCGGCATCCGCCGCTTGGTATATTCGCGCCCGATCAGCGCGGAGGCCTGTGAACATTCCAGGACACCCGCGCCCAGCTTGATGCTGTCTATCACCGTTTCGGGGATGCAGGTATCGAGCAGCTTCACGCCACTGGCCCGGCACGCCGCCGCCACGCGCAAACGCGCGGCATTGACATTGGGCGCGATAGAAGACGGCACGCTGAATTCCGTCCTGCGCGGCACCGGCGGATCGGGATAGAAGGAGAGGCCGTTCAGCGACATCGCCATGTCTCCCGGCCCCCACTCCGCGAAGGCAACGCCCGGCACGGCGAAGGTTTTTTCCACATTGTCCAGTGCCCATTTGTCCTCGATCTTCAGGCCAAGCATCAGCTCGCCTTCGGGATTGAGCGGCCACAGATCGGCAACACGCGTGTACCGGTTCGCGTTCACGCCCCACATGCGCGCGGCAAAGCCCTGGCTGCCGTTGCCGCGCAGGCCTTCGCCGCCATAGGGAAGATCGCCCAAGGTCTTCTTTGCCGACGCGGGATAGGGGAAAGGATAGCGCATGGCCTGCACGGCGGCGGCCACCGCGTCCGGATCGCGGGCATGACAGATATCGATACCCATCACACCACAGGCCAGTATCTGCGCCACCATCCAGCTGTTGTGTTCCATATATTCCTTGCTGTAGCCGATGACCGGCATCGGACAGAAGGTGGCCGGTGTGCGGTGGCCGCTGCGGGTAGGGCCGCCATCCACCAGCCCGCGCACGAAGTTGCGCACATCGGCCAGATCGAAACAGGCGTGCTCAAGGTCGATGCATATGGCGTCGGCCCAGGTCTGGGCCATTTTCTTGCCGGCCTCATAGCCGTTGCCTTCGCCCGACGGCCCCCAGGAGACGTAGTACATCTGCTGGCCGTCTTCCCACAGTTCGATTGCCTTGTTGATCCGGCGCGGTTTGTAATTGGGATCGACGGTGGACGGCTGCTGGCCCGACCACGCCCAGCGTGGCTGGTCTGTCTGCGCCATCGCCTCTGCCGCAATGGCGAGACCGGCGCCCGCAAACAGAAAATCACGCTTTTTGAGATCCATCACACGCTCTTGCAGTTGTCTATGACCAATAGCCTGGCGCGGACTCGACATAGGCGACAGGAATTTCCGTCACGGTCTTCAGCCATTCGGCGCAAGCCTTCATGCCCGGTGCGACCGAGACGATTTCGCCCAAAAGGATCATGGCCTTTTTCGATCCGCTGGCGATCATGTCCTGAACATATTCCACCGCCTCCCATTCGCGGCAATATCCAGCCAGCACTACGTCGGCCGGCCCGTTCAGGAGCGCGATCGTCGGCATCTGCGCGGCGTTGCCCAGCGCCATGGCGACCCGGCGAACAGGCAGGCGAGGATCGCCGACCACGCGGATGGTTCTGTCCCCGAACCTGTCGGCCAGGCTGCGCGCCAGGACCAGAAGGAGGGTCGGGGCAATCTCGAATACCCCGCTTTCCCTCGGCATGGTCCAGGCCAACGCCTGCGCCATGCCCTGGGTCAGGCCATCGGGCACGCGGTCCCGCCAGTGATCATGCAGGTTGAACACAACAAGGTGGTGATCGCGAATGACATCGCGCTTCAGAAGGAACAGATCGTTGCCCTCCTCGCCGTCCAGATTGTCGCTGCTGGACCAGAAACCTGGATCATAGGTAATGACAAGATTATGGCCTGCCTCCGCGGCCTGCCGCAGCACCGCCAATGAGGCGATGGGCGTCACGGCGATGCCGGTCACGGGCGCCAACGGATCGCCGGCACTAACATGGTCGATGGTGGCGGGACGATAGCCCGCGCCGACCTTGTCCAGCACAAGCTCGATCACCTGCAATGCGGTGACAGGACCGGTATGGCGTGGCGCGAAGGAAGGACGGGCGGGAGCGGTCTTGGAATCGGCCATGGTCAGATTTTCGTGTCGATCTCGAACACCGGATCTGCCGGGTTCCAATAAGGCTGGACGATCGGCAGGAAGCGCACGGGTACTTCGGGTACAAAGGTTTTCAGCCAGTCGGCGCAATACTCCATGCCCCACTGTTCCGATAGCACATGCCCCAGCAGGACCAGCGCCTTGGGCCGGCCTGCCACCACCAGATCATTGGCGTAGGCGATCAGGTCCCAGTCCTGCGCCTCACCGATCACCAGGACGTCGGCAAGGTCCAGATAGGGGATGCCGGGAAAACTGCTGCAGTTGCCCCAGCTGGCGATCACGCGGTGGACCGCGAGCGCGGGGTCGCCGATCACGCGCAAGGTCCGGTCGCCCAGCGTACTGCGAAACCGGTCCACCAGCGAGGCCAGCGTGGTCTGCGGAAGATTGAAGATGCGGTTGTTCTGCGCGTCCATGTAGGGCTGCCAGCCCATCTTGCGCATCATGCCGGCATTGATGCCGTCGACCGGCTTCTTCCCGTGCCAGTGGTCGTGAAGGTGGAATATGGTCAACCCATGTTCCCCGATATAGGCCAGCTTCCTGCGATAGAGCGGATCGTCCTGAAGCTGTTCGACATGGTCCGGGTGCGACCAGAACGTCGGCTCATGGGTGATGACAAAATTCAGCCCGCGCGCCACCGCCGATTTCAGCGCATCGAAGGTCGCCATCATCACTGTCGCAATGCCAGTGACGGGCGCATCGGCGCTGCCCGCAACAATATGATCGACGCCGCCATCAAACCAGGCCGTGCCCGTCTGGCCGCGCATGCGCTCCAGTACGTCCCGGACGGTCGGCGCCGGCGCAGCCAAGCTCGCGCCCGGCGCCGCAAGCACCGCCCCTGCCGCGGCGATGGCGCCGCGCCGGTTCCAGGTCTTTCCATGCATACGCTGCACTCCCCGCCAGGCGCAGCCTAGCATGGCTTTGCGCCGGCGCGACCGTGCAAACTATTTCAGGAAGCGCGATGGATTTGACGGCCAATGTCGTCCTACAAGACAGGGGAAAGGGGACGAAATCATGGGGAGGATCATCATATTGCTGCTTTGCGGCATGCTGTTTGCCGCACCGTCCACCCTGGCGCAGGACCGCGCGACAATCACCGCGGCCTCGGCCGCCGAACGCCAGCGCGAGATGGGCTTGCTGGGCATCAGCAAAATGCAAAACGGCGCCACGGCCTATGATATCGGAGCGCCAGGCAACGCTAATTACGACGAGGCCAAGGCCAATCCCTGGCTCCACCTGCCGGCCCTGATGGTGTTGAACGACGGCACGCCCGTGACGACCCCGGCCCTGTGGGAAAAACGGCGCGGTGAAATAAGGGCTCTGTTCGACGAAAATATCTATGGCAAATACCCCGCGCATATTCCGGGCGTGACCTGGACGGTGACGGGCACAGAGCAGAAATATGTCTCGGGCGTGCCCGCCCTGATCAAGCATGTCAGCGGCCATGTCGACAATTCCGCCTACCCGGCGGTCAGTGTCGTCATCGACATGGATGTGGTTACGCCCAGTTCCATGCGCGGCC
This sequence comes from Rhizomicrobium sp., assembly GCA_035761325.1. Classification (GTDB taxonomy): domain Bacteria; phylum Pseudomonadota; class Alphaproteobacteria; order Micropepsales; family Micropepsaceae; genus Rhizomicrobium. The sequence goes on from DASTRG010000298.1 coordinate 4,750, forward strand.
ACAAAGTGCCCCTGATCATCGGCGGTGGCTCGATCCGCCCGCGGCCCCCGTTCCACTTGCCGCCCGGCCAACCCGTGCACCGGCTGAAGCTGCCCGACAATCCGCCGGATTCGGCAAAGCTGCTTCTGCAGAAAGGTTGGGGCTTTGCCTTCATCGACTATGCCGGCGTGCAGGCGGATAATGGCGCGGGGTTGACGGCGGGCATCATCGGCCTGACCAACACGGGCCATCCGCGTAAGCTGGACGACTGGGGCGTGCTGCGGGCGTGGGCATGGGCGGACAGCCGCGCGCTGGACTATCTTCAGTCGGATCCGGACGTGAATGGCAAGGCCGTGGGCATAATGGGCCACTCGCGCGGCGGCAAGGCAGCGCTGGTGGCAATGGTGGACGATCCGCGCATCGCCATCGGTTACATCTCCTCGTCGGGCGCGGGAGGTGCCGATCTTTACCGCCGCAATTACGGCGAAACGATCGGCAACCTGGCGGGTGCCAGCGAATTCCATTGGTTCACCGGCAATTTTCTGCGCTATGCCGCTGACGGTCACTCCGCGAGTGAGATGCCCGTCGACAGCCATGAGTTCATCGCCCTGGTGGCGCCGCGGCCTATCTTTATCGGCGGCGGCGCGCTGATCACCGATCCGCAGTTCGCGCCGGGCGATGCATGGCAAGATGCGAAGGGCATGTTCATGGCGGCGGCGGCGGCCAGTCCAGCCTGGCGCGTTCTGGGGATGCAGGGCTTGGGCACAACGATCTTCCCGCCCATGGGCCATCTTATAGACAGCGGCAGGGTCGCATACCGCCAGCACGCTTATGGCCACACGCCCGCGCCCAATTGGCCTTATTTCATCGATTTCGCCAGCCGATACCTGAAGACTGCCCGGTAACCATGAATTTCCGGGAGTACTGGAACATCTGCAGGAGCACCCCTCCCCGCGCCGTTACACAAACGCGATGACACAGATTGATTTCCTTCATGACGGGGCAACTACGCTATCTTGGGTATTGGCCCGCCGGTCCATGGTCACGAATGTTTCAGCGCTCGAAACGTGCGGGGGAGCGGCTTGGGGACGACGCCATCATTTCACGCATTTCATGTAGTAGACACCTATCTGTTCCATCTTGTGAATTTCTGGTGCGGGCACTGGTTTCTCGATCACCTGGTCCAGATTGAAGAAGATCTCTGGATCCTGAACGGAAGCGTGGTTGTCGGCGCCTATCTGTGGCTCTGGTTCGAAGGCAATGATTGGCGCCGGTCCCGGCAGAGGGGCCATCTTCTAGCCGCCTTGATTGGCGGCGGAGCAGCAACCCTGTTCGCGCGCATTCTGGCCAATTTTCTTCCGTTCCGGGTGCGCCCAATGTACGCGGGGATCGGATACCATGCATCTTCCATTCCGATCGTTTCGGACTTTGAGCATTGGAGCTCTTTCCCAAGCGACCATGCAGCGCTTTATTTTGCCCTGGCCTTTGGCGTGTGGCTGCTCTGGCGGGGACTGGGCTGGATTCTGCTCCTCTACTCCGCATTCTGGATCTGCTTGCCGCGCGTCTACCTGGGCATTCACTATCCTTCCGACGTCTTTTTTGGCGCACTGATCGGAGTTGGTACCGCGTTTGCTTTCAAGCAACTCGCCGACAGTGCCCCTTTCATACGCTGGGTGAAATCACCTGTCCTCGCCCTGGAGAGACGCAGCCCCCAGCTTTTCTACGGCGTCGCGTTTCTGGCCAACGTCGAACTGGCGACGATGTTCGCCGATTTGCGCGATGTGGCCAGAGAAGCCAAATTTCTTTTGTACTTGTCGCCCATCAAAGCCGCGATCTTCCTTCTGGTCTGTGCGACACTCGCTACTACTGTCATTGTCGTCGTGCGCCGCCGTCTGATGCTGGTTTCGGCAGGCGATCACACCGTCCATGCTTCCGCCAACGAACAGGCGGTCATCAGAGCGCAGAAAACCGTTGAGGACGAAAGGGCCACCGGGGCGCTGGCAGCAGGTCCATAACCGGCCGCCAAGGCGAATTGAGGAAGGCCAATGCCGCCGTGTGCCGCCGCGCCCATAGAAGAGACTGTTCTATCCTTGCCGCAGGAGCGGACGTTGTTTTGATCGCAATCAAGATGACGGAAGTCCATCCGGCAAATTCGGGCGTCGGATATGAAACAACGACGCAGTCACGCGAAGGCGGTGAATTGGTCGGAGCGGCGGGATTTGAACCCACGACCCCCAGTCCCCCAGACTGGTGCGCTAACCAGGCTGCGCCACGCTCCGACTCTTCAGTGATGGGCCGGATGGGCCCAGGGGGTACCAGAAGGCGGCGGACTATAGTGGCCGGTCCCCGCCGCAGCAACCGCGAAATTGGAGTTATTTTCTTCCGCCGCGCGCCGCCACAAGCCGGACTTTCAGGCCCGTCAATTCATCGAGCAATTCCTTCAGCCGGGCACGTTCCTCATCGCCCAGCCGAGAGGCGGCATCCCCGGATTCCGCGGCGGGGGCGCAATCCAGCACGGCAACCCCGTCCGGCTCGTCCATCAGTTCAGGCGCCTGCACCGCCATAGGCGAATCGAACAAGGGCAGCATCATTTCCCCGGCAGGTACGGGCCGCAGATGCGCCGGGCGTTTCTTCGCCGGCGCCTTTTCCACATAGACAATCTTCTCGATCACCACCGGCTCGGGTTGCGCCGGCGGCGGCGCACCATCACGGCCCAGCGCAGCGACATGACGCACGCCGCGATCCTTCAATACCTTCTGCACGCCTTTGATGGTGAAACCTTCGCGATACAACAGAGCCTGGATGCCCTTGAGAAGATCGACATCCTGCGGCCGGTAATAACGGCGGCCGCCGGCGCGCTTGACGGGACGGATCTGCCCGAACCGGCTTTCCCAGAAGCGCAGCACATGCTGCGGCACATCCAACTCATCGGCCACCTCGCTGATGGTGCGAAATGCTTCCGCCGACTTGACCGGATAGGCAAAAGCGGCTGACGACACTTATCCT
>DASTRG010000299.1:0-8611 GCA_035761325.1 Rhizomicrobium sp.
GGCTGATGGCGATCCATTGCGGCAATGGCGGCATGGTGGTGGCCGCCACGCACGATCCGCTGGGCTTGGGCAACGAAAGCGTGACGCTGTGAGCCCATTCCTCGTCCTTCTCTGGCGCGACGTGAAGCTGGCGACGCGCAGCGGCGGCGGCGCGGCGCTGGCGCTCTGTTTCTTCGCGCTGGTCGCCACCCTGGTACCGCTGGGCATCGGCGCCGACTTGAAGCTGCTGGCGCGCGTGGCGGGCGGCATCCTGTGGGTGGGCGCTGTGCTGGCGGCGCTCCTGTCGCTGGACCGGCTGTTCCAGGCCGATTACGACGACGGAAGCCTGGAACTGATCGCGCTGGCGCCCCTGCCGCTGGAACTGACCAGCTTCGCCAAGATTCTCGCGCACTGGCTCTCCACCGGCCTGCCGCTGACCGTCATGTCGCCGCTGCTGGCACAGCTCTTCAACCTGTCGCCGGATGCCATGCCGGTGCTGGTGCTTTCGCTGCTGATGGGAACTCCGGCGGTCAGCGCCATCGGCGCCATCGGCGCGGCGCTCACGGTGTCGCTGCGCGGCGGCGGGCTGATCCTGCCCCTGATCATCCTGCCGCTCCTGTCCCCGGCGGTCATCTTCGGCGCGGGGGCGGTGGCCGCCGGACTGGACGGGTTTTCGCCCGCCGGAGCACTGGGACTGCTTGGCGCTTTCTCCCTGGCCGCCGTGCTGCTAAGTCCTTTCGCGGCGGCGGCCTCCGTCCGCCTGAACTTGTCGGGCTGATTGATGCAGTTCCTGTTCCGTTATGCGAACCCTGCGATGTTCATGCGCCTGTCCGGCGCGGTGCTGCCCTATGCGGCGGCCCTGACCGTGATGGCGCTGGGCGCCGGCCTGTACATGGGCTTTTCCGCTCCGCCCGATTACCAGCAGGGCCTGACCGTGCTGATCATGTTCATTCATGTTCCCGCCGCCACCGCGGCGATGAGCGTCTATGGGGCCATTGCGGTCTGCTCCCTGCTGTCGCTGGTCTGGCGCCATCCTCTTTCCGATACCGCCGCGCGCGCCGCCGCGCCGCTGGGCGCGGTCTTTACCGCGCTCGGCCTGGTCACCGGCTCGCTCTGGGGCAAGCCCATGTGGGGCACCTATTGGGTGTGGGATGCGCGGCTGACCAGCTTCCTACTGCTGCTGTTCCTCTATCTGGGCTACATGGCGCTGTGGGGCGCCATCGAGGATGAAACCAGGGCCGGGCGTGCCGCGGCGGTGCTGGCGCTGGTAGGTGCGGTGAACATTCCCATCATCAAATTTTCGGTCGACTGGTGGAACACGCTGCACCAGGGCGAAAGCATCATGAGCGGCAAGCTGGATCCGGTGTATCTGTGGCCGCTTTTGACCATGATGGCCGGTTATATGCTTCTGTTCGTCACTCTATGGCTGATCCGTATCCGCACCGCCATCGTGACGCGGCGCGCCACGACCCTGATGCAGCGGGCAGCCTGATGCAGGGAGCGGCTTAGTGTTCGACCTGGGGCCCTACAGCGACTTCATCTGGCCTGCCTATGCCATTTCGGCGGTGGCGCTGGGCGGCCTGACGCTCTGGACGCTTGCGGCATGGCAGCGCGCCTGGCGGCGTCTTACGGATATCGAAAAGACAGCGCGGGAGGAGAAACAATGAAGCGCTGGCTCTTCATCCTGCCCGTCGCCGGGTTTGCGGTGCTGGCATATTTCCTGTTCCGCAGCCTGTGGGCGCCCGCCCCCGACATCATTCCCTCCGCCCTGCTGAACAAGCCGGCGCCGCGCCTGGTCCTGCCGGCGCTGGATGGCAAGACCGCGGCCTTCACGCCTGCCGATCTCACCGCCGGTCACGTCAGCGTGATCAACGTCTTTGCCTCCTGGTGCGCACCCTGCCGCACCGAAACCAGCCAGCTCGCCGCCATGTCCAATCTGCCCGGCGTGGCGCTGTACGGCCTGGTGCAAAAAGACAAGCCCGAGGCCGCGCGCGCTTTCCTGAACGAAGTCGGCAATCCTTTCGCCAAGATCGCGCGCGACGATGACGGCCGCGCCTCCATCGAATGGGGTGTCTATGGCGTGCCGGAAACCTTTGTGGTCGATGGCAAGGGCGTGGTGCGATTCAAATATGTGGGGCCGCTGACCGATGACGTCATGGCCCGCGAGGTGATGCCCGCCATCGCCGACGCCAAGGGCTCTTAAACCTTTTCCTAACCCTGTTTTGCCAATGCTGGGGCCATGCAGGTCTCCAGTTCGCATATCGCCGCCCAATCCGCCCTCGCAGCCGCCCGCGAGGCGCAGGCCCGTTTCCAGGCCCAGATAAGATCCCCGGCTCCGCCGCCTCCTGGACCTGTCCAGAACGCCGCACAGCCGTCGTCCGCAGGGGCGGTGGACGGTTTTGCCCCGCTGCCCTTGAAACAGGCGGCCCAGCCCCAAGCCACGGCGGCGCCCGCCGGCCCAAGGGGCCAGCCGCCGGCCCGGATGGGCCAGCATGTCGACATCACGGTCTGAAAGATCGGCTCAGAGCTTGCGGCGGCGCAGGTTGCGGCGCGGCTTTCCGCTATCGGTGCCCAGCATTTCGGCCGCCTGGGCAATCTGAGACAAAGCCCTGACGAATTTCTGCCGCTCCGGCACGGGCAACGGCTCCAGCAGCGCGCGCTCGGCACGGTCGGCGGCGTTGCGTGCCCCGCGCAGGGCCTTGCGCCCGGCCGGCGAAATCGCCACCGCGTTGGCGCGCTGGTCTTCCTCGGTGCGCTTGCGTGACAGAAGACCCTTGTCCAGCATCCGGCGCACCATTTCGGCCAGGGTCGAACGGTCGATGCCGGTAATCTCCACCAAAGCGGTCTGGCTGACACCGTCATTCTGTTCCAGCGCGCAGAGCAGGGTGAACTGCTGTTTGGTCAGGTCCTTGGCGCCCGCTTCACGTGCATAAAGGTCGCCATAGAATTGCTGGCAGCGGCGGATCAGATACGACGGCGCTTCGGAAAGGTCGAAACCATTGCCCGCTCTGCGCCCCTTCATCATCCGTTCCCCCGGTTTCACTTCTGACAGGCTACGCACTTCTCATTTGGCGTGAGCCGGACCTGATGGCGCTCAAAGCGCCCGGACCGGGCTGACACGGAATGCGCGGCTCTCATGGCGAGTTAAACTTGGTTTGAACGCAGAAGTCCATGCGCAAAATTTTTTCCGCTGCATATTGCAATCCCGCGCCCCGCGCGTTCCGCGATTGTCCATGGCTCAGGTGGAAAATTTCGTGCATGCGCATGTACCGAGGCGAAACACAAATCATGGTATGCGCTGGGCTGCGGGCCCCATTTGTTGCCGCACTCTGTCAGGAATGAGAAGAAAGTCCGGCCTTGTTCCCGCCTGCACAACCGGGATCAGGCATCATTCGTTTCGCTCTGCGCCTGATGTTTCATCACCAGCGGCGTTTGTGCCAGAGCGAACAGGAAGATAAGCGGCAGTATGCCCCAGACCTTGAATGACACCCACGTCCCGGTGCTGGTTGTGCGCCATATCATCTCGTTGGCGGCTGCCAGCGCAAGGAAGAAAATCCCCCAGCGCACCGTGAGTTTGCGCCAGCCGGTTTCCGTGAGTTCGAAGGCCTGCGCGAAAATATATTTGATGAACAGGCGGTTGAATGAAAGCCCCGCCAGCAGCAGCGCACCGAAAAACGCATAAAGCACGGTCGGCTTCATTTTTATGAAGACGTCGTTGCGCAGGTAAAGCGTCAGTCCGCCGAAAACCACGACCAGCACCGCCGTGAACAGCGGCATGGGCGAAAGGCGCCGTTCTATCAGCCAGCCAAGGGCCAGCGCCGCCAGCACCGCGGCCATGAAGGCTGCGGTCGCCCCGAAAATACCGAAATATTTGAAGCTGGCGAAAAAGATCAGCAGCGGTCCAAGATCCAGGGTCAGGCGCAGCAATTGCTTGTTCATGCGGTCTCCCCGACGCCGACCAGCGCGCGGGCAAAACCTTCTGCGCGAAATGGTTGCAGGTCGTCCTCGCCTTCGCCGACGCCCAGATAATGCACCGGAAGGCCGAAGCGCGCCGCCAGAGCCACCAGGATGCCGCCCTTGGCGGTTCCATCCAGCTTCGTCATGACCAGGCCGGTGAGCGGTACCGCGGCCTTGAAGGCTTCAACCTGGCTGATGGCGTTCTGGCCGGTGGTGGCGTCCAGCACCAACAGCGCGGCGTGGGGCGCGGCGGGGTCCAGTTTCCTGATCACACGGACGATCTTTTCCAGTTCGGCCATCAGCCCGGTCTTGTTCTGAAGCCGTCCGGCCGTGTCAATGATCAGGATATCGCTGCCGGCGGCGCGCGCTTTTTCCAGCGCTTCGAACGCCAGGCCTGCTGCATCGCCGTTCGCCCGGGTGCAGACGAACTGCGCCCCCGCGCGTTCAGCCCAGACCCGCAACTGCTCGACCGCCGCGGCGCGAAAGGTGTCGCCCGCGGCCAGCGTGACCTTGACGCCGCCCTTGACCAGCCGATGCGCGATCTTGCCGATGGTAGTGGTCTTGCCGGTGCCGTTGACCCCGGCGACAAGGATGACGAAAGGCTTGCGGGTTTCGTCAATTTCCAGCGGCCTTTCGACGGGCTTGAGCAGGGCGGCTACTTCCTGCGCCAGAATTCCCCGCAGTTCGCGGTCGGACATTTCCGCGTCATAGCGGCCCTTGGCCACTGCCGCCGCCAGCCTGGCTGCCGGCCCGGCGCCCATATCGGCTCCGATCAGGGCTTCTTCCAGCCCGGCGACCGTGTCGGCGTCCAGCTTCCTGCGGGTGAACACCCCCAGCAGGCTCTCGCTCAGGCTGCCTTTTCTGGAAAGGCCGGCGGTCAGCCGCTCGAAGAAATTGGGCGGCGGCGGGGCTTCTCCGAATGTTCTCATGCGCGAACGCCTGTCAGTTGCTCGCCCGTAAGCTGGTCGCCCTGCCTGCCGGTGATCGCTACAGGGGCCAGCGTGCCGGGCTGGGCGTCCCCGTCGAAGGATACCGGGACGAAGCATGGCGTGCGCCCAATTCTCTGATTGGCGCAGGCGCCTGCCTTTTCAACCAGGACGGTCTGTCGGCTGCCGGCCATCCCGTCAAGACGGGCCGCAAGGACCCGGGCGCCCTTTTCCCGCAGCCGGGCGGCGCGCTCCTTTACCAGGGCGCGCGGCAATTGCGGCATGCGCGCGGCGGGCGTGCCGGGGCGCGGGGAAAAGGGAAACACATGCAGCAGGGTCAGCCCGGCATCATCCACCAGGTCGATGCTGTTCTGGAACATCGCCTCGGTCTCGGTGGGAAAGCCCGCGATCAGGTCGGCACCGAATGCCGCATCCGGCCGCAGCCGCCGCACCTCATCACAGAAGGCGATGGTGTCGGCGCGCGCATGGCGGCGTTTCATGCGCTTGAGGATCATGTCGTCGCCCGACTGGGCCGAGAGATGAAAATGCGGCATCAGCCTTTCCTCCTGCGCGATCGCGCGCATCAGGGCGGGATCGGCCTCGATGGAATCGATCGACGACAGGCGCAGCCGTTTCAGCTCCGGCACCAGCTTCAGGATCTTCGACACCAGCTGGCCCAGCGTGCCGGCGCCCGGAAGATCGGCGCCATAGGAGGTAAGGTCCACGCCCGTCAGCACGATTTCGGCAAAGCCGCCTTCGACAAGGCGCCGGGCTTCTTCCACCACCGCGCCCATGGGGACGCTGCGCGAATTGCCGCGGCCATAAGGGATCACACAGAAGGTGCAGCGATGATCGCAGCCGTTCTGAACCTGCAGGAAGGCGCGGGCGCGGCCGCCGAAAACATCGTCCGAATGATCGACCATCTGGCCGGCGGTCTCGCGCACGCTCATGATGTCGTTGACGCGCACCCGCTCGGCGCGGCCGGCGCCAAAGTCCGCATAGGCTTGCGCCGTCAGCTTTTCGGCGTTGCCCAGCACCTGGTCCACCTCGGCCATGGCGGCATAGCTTTCCGGGTCGGTCTGGGCGGCACAGCCCGTGACGATGATGCGGCGCGACGGATTTTCGCGCTTGAGTTTCCTGATCGCCTGGCGGGACTGGCGCACCGCTTCTGCCGTCACCGCGCAGGTATTGACCACCACTGTGTCGCGCAGCTGCGCCTCGCCCGCCCGCAGGCGGATCGCCTCGCTCTCATAGGCATTGAGCCGGCAGCCGAAGGTGAGGACTTCCACCGTCATAGCCGGTTGATGTCCACATAGCCGCGGAAGGGCATGGCGGTGGGACCGGTCATCAGCACATGGCCGTCCTCAAGCCATTCGATGGAGAGCACGCCGCCGTCCAGGGTCACATCCACCTTGCGGTCGGTCAGGCCGCGCCGCGCTGCCGCCACCACGGTGGCGCAGGCGCCGGTCCCGCAGGCCTCGGTAATGCCCACGCCGCGCTCCCAGACCCGCATGCGGACATTCTTGCGGTCCAGCACCTGGGCGAATTCCACATTGATCCGATTTGGAAACAGGGGCAGCGTTTCGATGCGCGGGCCCAGCTGGGCGACGGGCGCGGCCTGCGCATCGGGCACGAACAGCACGCAATGCGGATTGCCGATCGAAACGGCGCTGGCGGCGAGGGAAGGTTGCGCGTTGCCTGCCAGTTCCAGCGGGAAATTTGCGGTATCGACGGGCCTGGCGATGGGGATATTCTCCCAGTCCAGCACCGCCTCGCCCATGTCCACCGTCACCAGGCCCTTGCCGGCGTCGCTGCAGAACAACATGCCGCCCTTGCTGGAGAGACGCACGCGCGGCAGGCCGCGCTCGTCCATCAGGAAACGCGCCACACAGCGGGTGGCGTTGCCGCAGCTTTCCGTTTCCAGGCCGTCGGCATTGTAGAACACGACCGCCGCATCGGCCGCCGCGCCGCCCGGCCTGATCACCACCACCGTATCGCAGCCGATCCCGCGCCGCCGGTCGGCGATGGCGCGCACATGCACCTCATCGAGCGCCAGCGCGGCGTCGCGTGCATCGAAGACAACGAAATCGTTGCCCAGGCCATGCATCTTCATGAAAGCGGTCATGGGGCCTTATATGGGTTCGCCGTCCGATTTGCCATTGCCGGAAAGGGCGAAAATCCCCAATCTGGGCCCGAAATCCGACGGGCCCGCCATGCGCGCAATCCTGTGCCTCGCCGTTTTTCCCATGACCCTGATTTGGACAGCCCTGGCGGGAGCAAACGCCGTGACAGAATCGCAATATCCCGCCGATGCCCATGCCTGGCTCGAGGATACCCACGGCCAAAGGCCCCTGGAATGGGTCAGGGCGCACAATGCGGTATCCCTGGCCCGGCTCAAGCCCGATCCGCGCTATCAGCGGAATTTCGACACCGTCCTGGCGCTGGCCGATGCAACCGACCGTATCGCCTATGGGAGGCTGCGCGGCGGCCATGTCTACAATTTCTGGCAGGACGCAGCCAACCCAAAGGGTGTGTGGCGGCGCACTACAATTGCCGGTTACTTAAGCCCCGCCCCGCCCTGGGAGCTGCTGCTGGACGTCGATGCCCTGGCCAGGGCGGAAGGCGAGAACTGGGTCTACAAGGGCGCCGATTGTTCGCCTGACCAGCAGCGCTGCCTGATCAGCCTGTCGCGCGGCGGCGGCGATGCGGTTGTCACGCGCGAGTTCGACCTCCGCGCCAGGCGCTTCGCGGACGGCGGCTTCGCCCTGGCCGAGGCCAAGAGCAGCAGCACCTGGCTCGACGACAGGACCGTGCTGTTCGCCACAGCGGCCGACGGCGCCACCCGCTCCGGCTATGGCCGTATCGTGAAGATGTGGACGCGCGGCACGCCTGTGTCGGCGGCCAGGACCATCTACGAAGGCGCCGTCGAAGACGTGCTGGCCGCGCCCGAAACCTTCCACACAAGGGATGGCAACCTGGCGGTGATCGCCCGGGCGGTGAGCTTCTTTGAGACGGAGTATTTCGTCCTGGCCGCCGATGGCGCGCCCTGGAAGCTTCCGGTGCCGCGTTCGCTGCAGCTTCAGGGCCTTCTGGATGGGCGGCTGATCTTCACCCTGCGCGAGGACTGGCAGGTTCCCGGCGGGGCCACGCTTCCCAGGGGGGCGCTGGCAGCGCTGGCGCTGGCGGGGACCGATGCGGACAGGCTGGGCGCGGTCACGCTGCTCTACGCGCCGGGGCCGCGCGCCAGTGTCGAAAGCGTGGGCGTGGGGCGGGACCGGCTTTATGCCGCCGTCACCGAGAATGTGATCGGCGCGGTGCATGTGTTCTGGCCCGCCGGCGATGGCTGGGACGAAAGGGTGCTGGACCTGCCGGGGCAGGGCACGGCGGGCATCGTCAGTGTCAATGAGGATGGCCCCGAGGTGATGTTCAGCTTCGAAAATTATCTGACGCCGCCAACGGTGTATTTCGAGGCGGGCGACGACAGGCTGCGTGCGATTAAGTCGCTGCCTGCGCGCTTCGACGCTTCCGGTCTTGTCACCGAACAGTTCGAAGCGGCCAGCGCCGACGGCACGCAGATTCCCTATTTCGTCACCAGGCCGAAAGACCTCAATGGTCCGGCGCCGACGCTGCTCTATGGCTATGGCGGCTTCGAAGTGTCACTGACGCCGTCCTACAGCGGCGCGATCGGCCGGATCTGGCTGGCCGGGGGCGGCATCTATGTCGTGGCGAACATCCGCGGCGGCGGCGAA
>DASTRG010000300.1:0-4548 GCA_035761325.1 Rhizomicrobium sp.
GGTGGCGACGGTCAATTCCGCAATCGCAACTGCCGTCTCGCAGGCGATCGCGGCCGGCAACAATGTCAGCCTCGTCGACATGTCGGCCATGACCCTGAGCGACATTTCCGACGCCGCACATCCGACGGCGGACGGCTACGCCAAGCTCGCGCAAATCTGGTACAACGCCATCCTGGCCCAGCAGCCCAACAATGGCGGAACACCGGGCGGCACCTCCCACGCCATCGCAGCGGGTACGAACACGGTGATCGGTACCGAGGGCAACGACCTGCTGATCGGAAGCGGGCAGTCGGATACCCTGAGCGGCGGCGGCGGCAATGACCGGCTGGTAAGTGGCGCCGGTTCCGACCAGCTGACGGGAGGAACGGGCGCCGACCAGTTCGTCTTCTCGCCTGCTTCGGGCCATGTCACCATCACGGACTTCAGTCATGCGCAGGCAGATCATATAGAGCTGGATTCATTTGCGGGGCTTACCCAATTCTCCCAGCTCGCCAGCCACATCTCCGTTTCCGGGACGACCACATCCATCGATCTGTCATCCTTCGGCTCGCACACGGTCATCGACCTGGCGCACTTCACGGGGTCGCTGGCCGCAAGCGACTTCTGGATCTGATCTTCTGGATATGATGTGGCGTTGCAGGCGGATTTGCCGGCCTGGTTGCCGCCCGAGGGGTGGCTTGCTGCACGCAGGGTGTCGGGGTGCCCGGGGTACGCCCTAAGAGGCTGCGTCTTGCCCTCCTGGAAAATGCAGGGTCTCCTTCACGATCTCTTCCCGGATTTCTTCGACCTCTTCCTCGGGGCGCCTTTCGAGCGCGACAAGTGTGTTGTGCGCCTGCCGGGTCGCCCGGATCAACTCGTCCAGTTTGGCCTGCAGGGCGGCTCCTTCCCGGTTTTGGGTATTCTGGATCAGAAAAACCATCAGGAAGGTGATGATCGTGGTCCCGGTGTTGATCACCAGTTGCCAGGTGTCCGAATAATGAAACAGCGGCCCACTGACGGCCCATCCTATGACGATTGCGCAGCAAAGGATGAAGGTTGCCGGCTTTCCGGCGAGGTGGGAGACGGCGTTTGCCATGCGTCCGAACAGGGAGAGCCTGGGAAACGGCGGCGCCGGAGCCGGACGCGATTGAACGCTGTGGAGCAGTTGTGGGGCTGGCATTGAAGGTCCTCCCCCCTAGAAGATTCCTTCCATAATTTGGTTCCACGCGGTCTGTTCTGTTTCGGCGGATCGCCCGGGGCGTGCTGTTTTCCACCCGGACCGGAGCCATCCGTTTTGGCGCGCAAGCGGCAGGATCACCCCAATCGGAGGATCCGTGCGAACCTTTCAGAATTCACTTCAAGAGGACCGACGCCGCCGCATGACGGCAAATTGTTGGCGGGGATTCAATTTCTGCTAAGTTGGCGCCACACCCGGTGCACGGGGCAGGGGCGGATTTTCCCGATCACGATGTTCAATATCGCCGAGTTGAACTGCTTTGTGGCCGCCGCTGAGGAGGTGCATTTCGGACGCGCCGCGGCCCGGCTGAACATGACTCAACCGACCCTGAGCCGTCAGATAGACGCGCTCGAGCGGGTGCTGGGCGTGAGGCTCTTCGAGCGTGCCAATCGCCGCGTTACCCTGACCATGGCGGGCCGCATCTTCCTGCCCGAGGCCAAACGCATCCTGGTGCAGATCGAGAATGCCACCAATCTGGCGCGCCGCACCTGGCGGGGCGAGGCGGGCGTGCTCAGGCTGGGCTTCACCGCGACCGCTGCCTTTGTCGATCTGCCACTGATCCTGGGCAGGGCGGCGATCGTCCTGCCCGACGTGAAAATCCTGCTCAAGGAAAGCTACAGCCTGGTGCAGAAAGACGCGCTTCTGGCGGACATGCTGGATGTCGCCGTGCTCCGTCCCCCCATTGACCGCACAACCTTCGGCATCATGCCGCTCAGACGCGAACGCTTTATCGCCGCCATCCATGCCCGCGATCCGCGCGCCGACAAGGCGCGGTTGACTCTGCGCGACTTCGACCGCAAGCCCTTCATCATGTATTCGGCGGATGGCGCCGGGTACAGCTTTCGCATCATCACCGCCATGTTCGAAAAGGCCGCCGTCAATCCGAAATACGTCCACCACCTGGACCAGAACCACACCATTCTGTCGCTGGTGTCGGCCGGGCTGGGCGCCGCGCTGGTGCCCGATTCGCTGGCGATGCTGGCAGTCCCCAACGTGGTTTTTAAACCGGTGAAGATCGATCCGCCGGACCCGCTGGAAATGTTCATGGCGTGGCGGCCCGAGAACCGCAATCCCGCGCTGGCGCCGTTCCTGGCGCTGTGCCGCACACTGTTCGATCCGGCGGCGCGGCGCTGATCGGTCCGTATACGGATTGATACCCGCTCGTTCTCGAAAATCTGCATGGGTTGATAGGAAATTCGAATTAGACGCGTTTCAGGACGCGCGATAGAACGAATGCGTCACAAGGCCCTCAAAGAAAGGACCGAAACGCTCAGGGAATAATCTCACGGCGTGCAAAGGGCGCCGGCGAGCGCGGCATTCTCGGTTTAAGCCCACGATCATCGGTCGCGCGGTGGAAGGTCGGCATTGACCTGTCAGTGCGGCACGACGGTTTTGTGCCCCGAGGTACGCGGCGCATTTTCAGATAGCGAACAAAAATTTCGACCAGGGAAGGGGAAAATCATGAAATGCAGAAACATCTTGGCATACGGCGCCGCGGTCTCGGCGCTGTGCGGTTCGGCCGCGCTGGCACAGTCCGGCCCCGGCGTTGAAAGTGTCGTCGTTACCGGTTCGCGCGTGATTTCCGATACCGCCAATTCGCCGACACCGGTCACCATCGTTTCGACTGAACAGCTCGCCGCCACGTCCCCCACCAACATTCCCGACGGCCTGAACAAGCTGCCGGTCTTTTTTGGCTCGCAAACCATCGGCAAGGCCGGCGACGGCACCAAGAACGCCGCCAGCAACATCCTGGACCTGCGCCATTTCGGCTCCCAGCGCACCCTGATCCTGTTCGACGGCCATCGCGCACCGCCTTCAAACGCCGACGGCACGGTCGATATCGACTCGCTGCCGCAGATGCTGGTGCAGCGGGTGGATGTGGTGACAGGCGGCGCCTCGGCTGTCTATGGCTCCGACGCGGTAACCGGCGTGGTGAACTTCGTGCTGGACCGCAACTTCACCGGACTGAAGACGGACTTCAATGCCGGCCTGTCCAATTATGGCGACGCGATGAGCTACAAGATGGCTGTTGCCGCCGGATCGGAACTGTTCGGTGGCCGCGGGCATGTCGAAGGCTCGGTGGAATATCGTCACATGGACGGCTATGACTTTTTCTCCCGGCCCAACGGTCCGACGGTCTATACCCAGGTGGGCAACGGCTCGGCGGCCAAACCCTATGTCGTCCTGCCCAATGGCAACCGGCCGAATTCCAGTCTGGGCGGCCGCATCAACAACTGCGTTGCGCCCTGTTCCGTGAATGGCTGGCAGTTCGCAACCGATGGCGTGCTGACACCTTTCGACGAGGGCAAGACCACCGGCACCTCGAACGAGAATTCGGGGGGTGACGGCGCCCAGACGATCTATTCCACCGCCCAGGATGCCTATCGCCAGGCCACGGCATTCGGCCGCTTCAGCTATGCCATAAACGACACCACCAGCGCCTATATACAGGCCAGCGGATCGGAGGCCTATTCGACCGGCTACCATTTCCCGCAGAAGATGACGCCGGGCTCGGCCAGCGCCCGGGCGGACTATTTTTCTCAGGCCGCCACCTTTTTCAAGGATAACCCGTTCCTGTCGCCGACCGTGCAGGCACAGCTTGGCAACAACGGCAGGCATGACACATCCAACATTTTTCAGATCGGCGAATTCCTCGAGGGCCTGGGGCAGAAGGAGCTCAACCACACAACCAACGTAAACCGGCTTCTGAGCATGCAGGTCGGGTTGGAAGGCACGCTGGCAAGCCGCTTCAACTGGAACCTGTTCTACACCCACGGTGAAAACCGCCTGGCGGTGGACCTGGCCAACAACCAGAATTACCAGAAGCTCTATGCGGCATCCGATGCGGTCGTGACGTCTAGCGGCACCATCAAATGCTATGCCGCGACCCAGGCGGCGACGGCGGCGGAATATGCCGATTGCGTGCCGATCAACCCCTTCGGGCCGACTGCGATCACCCGAAATGCCTTCGAATATGAATCAGAGACCACATCCTTCCATCAGACCAATGTCCTGGATGATGTCGGCGCCGCCATTTCCGGCCCGGTGTGGGACGGCTGGGCCGGCCCGGTCACCGCGGCGCTTTCCGGCGAGGCCCGCTTCCAGGACTATACGGTCACCGCGAATGCACCCATCAAGAACGTGGATTGCACGGGCCTGCGTATCTGCAGTCCCAGCCTGCCGCTCTATGCCCAGGGCGTCCTGGCCCCGGTGAGTGCGTCCGCCAATGTCTGGGAGATTGCGGCGGAAATGGAAGTTCCGCTGCTGAAGGACGTACCCCTGGCCCGCCGCCTGGCATTGAACCTGGCCGGCCGCTACACCGATTACAGCAC
>DASTRG010000301.1:0-5175 GCA_035761325.1 Rhizomicrobium sp.
TGTCGGCACCTGGGCGAAGGCGGCGCGCGCGCGCGGGCTGAAGTTCGGCGTCTCCAATCACTCCGCCCATGCCTGGCACTGGTTCCAGCCGGCCTATGGCTACGACCCGGAAGGGCCGCGCGCCGGCGAACGGTACGACGCTTTCCGCCTGACGAAATATGACGGCAGGGGCAAGTGGTGGGAGGGGCTGGACCCGCAGGAGCTCTACGCCGGCGCGGTGATGCCCATGCCCGACGGCATCCGCTCGATCAAGGATGCGGACGCGTTTCACGAAAGCCATGACCGGGTATGGAACGAGGATCCGCCGCTGGCCAATCCTGCCTTCGTGCGGACCTGGCGGCTGCGCTGCAAGGACCTGATCGACAGCTACCAGCCGGACCTTTTGTATTTCGACAATACCGGCCTGCCCCTGGGCCAGGCGGGACTGGACATGGCCGCACACTATTACAACAGTTCGCTGGCCCGCAGCGGCGCGCTGCCGGTCCTGAACTGCAAGATGCTGCCCGAAGATCATCGCGCCGCGGTGGTCGAGGATGTCGAGCGCGGCTTTCGCTCGGAAGTGGTGCCCCATCCCTGGCAGACCGACACCTGCATCGGCGACTGGCACTACAATCGCGAGCGCTTTCTCAACAAGTCCTACATGCCGGCGGATGCGGTGGTGCACCGTCTGTGCGATGTCGTCTCCAAGAACGGCTGCCTGCTGCTTTCCATTCCGGTACGTGGCGACGGCACGATCGACCCGGAGGAGCGCAAGATCGTCGAAGGCATTGCCTCCTGGACCGGCCGCTATGGCGAGGCGATCTTCGGCTCGCGTCCGTGGCGGCTGTCGGGCGAGGGGCCGACCCAGGTGGCGTCGGGCTCATTCGGCGAAGGCAAGCTCAAGCCGTTCCAGGCGGCGGACATACGCTTCACCACCAAGGGCAGCACGCTTTACGCCATGACATTGGGAAAGCCCGCCGGAACGGTCACGATCAGGTCGCTGGCGGGCGCGGGCACGGTCAGGCGGATCGAGATCGTAGGCACGCCGGGCGCCCTCTCCTTCAGCCAGGACGGCGCGGGCGTACACATCACCGTGCCCAGGGGCGCCGCCCATGACTATGGCGTGGCGCTGAAGATCGACGGCGACGGGCTGGTCTGAACGGCCGCCCGCGGCGCCCGGCTCATGCGCCCGGCATGGCCGCCTGCAGGTTCTGGGGCGTGTCGATGTCTGAAAGCGGTGCGTCGCTGGCCGCTTCGACGGCATGGACATCGGCGGCATGAAGACGCATCAGGGACTTCGCGCCCGCGTCGCCGCCCAGCTGCGCGATCTCATCGAAATAGCGGCGCGCCCACAGCACCGGATGACCCGGCGTCCCCTGCCAGCTTGCCACGCAGATGCCGCGCCCCGATGGCGGATTGAAGGCGGCGATGGTGCTGTCGATCAGCCCGGCGTCGATGCCGGGCATGTCGCCCAGCAGCACCATCGCGCCGGCGCAGTATTGCGGCACCGCGGCGATGCCGGCGCGCAGCGAAGTGCTGATGCCCCCCGCATAATCGGGGTTGCGCACGAAGCCCACGGGCAAATCGGCGAGCAGGCCCTCGGTCACTTCCGCCTCATGGCCGGTCACGACCAGAACACGCTCCAGCCCGCTGGCCAGGGCGGCCTCCACCACATGCCGGACCATGGGCTTGCCGCCCAGGGGAAGCGCCAGCTTGTTGCGGCCCATGCGGCTGGAGGTGCCCGCCGCCAGCACCACGCCGGCGATCGCGGGCGCGCGCCGGCATTGCACCAGTTCGCCGATGATGGCGATGGCGATCTCCACGGGCGCGCGCGCGCCGATGGCAAGGCCCACCGGCCCGTGAATGCGTTCCAGCTGCCGGGCGCTGAAACCCAGCTTCGACAGCCGCGCGTGCCGCCGCGCGTTGGTGCGCACCGATCCCAGCGCGCCGATATAGAAGGCGGGTGAGCGCAGGGCGGCGGCCAGCGCGGGATCGTCGATCTTGGGGTCATGCGCCAGGACAACGATGGCGCTGCGGCGGGTCAGCGGTTTTCGCGCCAGCGCGTCCTCCGGCCAGGTCCGCTCCAGCGGCACGCCGGGAAAGCGCTCCTCCGTCGAATAGGCGGCGCGCGGATCGATCACGCGCACCCGGTATCCGGCCGCTGTCGCCAGCGGCACCAGCGCCTGGGCAATGTGCACCGCCCCGACAATCACGACTTCGCGCGGCGGATTGTAAACGCTCAGGAACCAGTCGCGCCCCTCGTGCCGCACCCGCCCGCCTGAATCGGCGCGCATCGCCACCAAAGCCTGGCGCGCCAGCAGGCCGTCAGCGTCGGCGGGATCGATCAGCCGGGATTGCCCACTGTCCAGGTCCAGGGCGCGGACCATTGGACGGCCGGCCCGTCGCGCCGCGATCACGGCGTCTATCCCGGCGGTACCGGCAAGGGGTTCGATGACGATCTCGATCTCGCCGCCGCACATCAGGCCCACGATGAAGCCGCCATCATCGCTGACCCCAAAGCTGACCCGGCGATGGCGTCCTTCCGCGATTGCCGCGAAGGCTTCCTCGATCACGGCATTTTCCACGCAGCCGGCCGACACCGACCCCGCAAAGGCGCCGTCGTCCCGGATCGCCACATGACTGCCGGGCTGGCGCGGCGCCGAGCCGGAAACCGAAATAACAGTTCCCAGGGCCACTTTATGACCCTCGCGCAGCCAGCGCGCCGCGGTTTGAAGGATGGTGGCCTCGTCAGCCTCTGGGCTCATCGGACGATCCTAGCCAAAAGCCAGGCCCCGTGCATCCGCCCCCACCTGCCGCAAGGCGTTGGCGGCCCGGACAATTTGCCATTGGGCCGGCGGCTGTTGCCGCACCCCGTTCCCGCCTATACTTGCTTCATGGCTTCCACAGCGCCCCTGATCGACGGATTTGGCCGCCGTGTCGATTATGTGCGGGTCTCGGTCACCGATCGCTGCAATCTGCGCTGCACCTATTGCATGAGCGAGGAAATGACTTTCCTGCCGCGCAAGGACCTGCTGACGCTGGAAGAGCTTGACCGGGTGTGCGCGGCCTTCATCCGGCGGGGTGTGCGGCACCTGCGTCTGACGGGGGGCGAGCCCCTGGTGCGGCGTGGATTCATGGACCTGGTGAATCGCCTGTCGCGCCATCTGCAAGGCGGCGCGCTCGACGAACTGACACTGACCACCAACGGGGTTCGGCTGCGGGAATTTGCGCGCCCCCTGGCGGCGGCCGGCGTGCGCCGCGTCAACGTTTCCCTGGACAGCCTGGATCGCGCGACCTTCGCCCGCATTTCGCGCAGCGACTGCCTGGACAAGGTGCTGGAAGGTATCGAAGCGGCACGGGATGCCGGGCTGAAGGTCAAGATCAACACCGTGGCGCTGAAGCGCGACAACCATGCCGAACTGCCGGAACTGATCCAGTGGGCGCATGGCAAGGGCATGGAGATCACTCTGATCGAGACCATGCCCCTGGGCGCGGTCGACGAGGATCGCACCGAGCAGTTCCTCTCGCTGGCCGATGTGCGGCGCGAGCTGGAAGCCTTCTGGACCCTGGCGGACCTGGCCGACCGCAGCGGCGGGCCTGCCCGCTATGTCCGCGTCGCCGAGACCGGCGGCAAGCTGGGCTTCATCACGCCGCTGAGCCACAATTTCTGCGAAAGCTGCCGGCGCGTGCGCCTGACCTGTACCGGCACACTGTTCATGTGCCTGGGCAAGGACACATCGGTGGATCTGCGCGAAACCCTGCGCGCCGGGCCCGACGACACGTTGCTGGACGCGGCGCTCGACCGCGCCATGTTCCTCAAGCCCAGGGCGCACGATTTCACGGTGCCGGTGGCCGGCGCCCGGCCTGCTGTTGCCCGCCACATGTCGATGACGGGGGGCTGACGGATGCAGCTCGTTTTTCTCGGCAAATTCGGCGAACTGGCGCCCAAGGGCCTTGCCAGTCCCACGCTGCCGGACGATGTGCGCACCCTGGCGGACCTGAAGGACTGGATTGCCGGCCAGGCGCCGGTGCTGGGAAAGGCGATGGCGCTGACGACGACCCGCGTCGCGGTGAACCGGGCGCTGGTGCACGATCTTTCCCGCCCCGTCCGGGCGGACGATGAGATCGCCTTCCTGCCGCCGATGAGCGGAGGCTGAAATGGATATCCGCATCACCGCCGCGCCGTTCGATCCGCATGCCGAATGCGCCGCTTTCGCGGCGGATCGTGCCGATGCCGGGGCGCTTGTCAGTTTCGTGGGCCTGTGCCGGCAGGAAACGGCGGGCCGCGCCGTCACCGGCCTGACCATCGATCACTATGAAGGGTTCACCCAGACGCAGATCGCGGATCTGGCTGCCGATGTGGCCCGCCGGTACAGGGTGCCCGACCTGCTGGTGATACACCGCATAGGCCCGATCCTGCCTGGTGAAGCGATCGTGCTGGTGGCTGCCCTGTCCACCCATCGCGGCGCTGCCTTCGAGGCGGTGCAGGTGCTGATGGACTATCTCAAGACCGACGCGCCCTTGTGGAAAAAGGAAACCGGGCCCGACGGCGCGCGCTGGGTCGAGCCGCGGCAGGACGATCGCCTGCGCCGCGCCGCGCTGGAGAATCAGGCATGAACGTCGCGCTGGAAGTGCCCGGCGGAGGGCGGATCGACGAGGATCGCGATTTTCGTCCGTTGCGGATTGCGGTGCTGACCGTTTCCGACACCCGCGGCCCGGACGAGGATACGTCCGGCCGCCTCTTGGCCGAGCGGGTGGCTCGCGATGGTCACATACCGGCCGGCCGCGCCTGGGTGGCCGACGAAATCGCCGCCATACAGGCCCAGGTAAAGGCGTGGATCGCCGATCCTTCCGTGGACGTGATCATCTCCACCGGCGGCACCGGCCTGACCGGCCGCGATGTGACGCCGGAAGCGATCCGCCCGTTGTTCGACAAGGCCATCGAGGGATTCGAAGTGGTCTGGCACATGACCAGCTTCCAGAGCGTGGGCCTTTCCACCATGCAGAGCCGCGCCTGCGCCGGACTTGCCAGGGGCAAGCTGGTGTTCTGCCTGCCCGGCTCGAACGGCGCCTGCAAGGATGGCTGGGACAAGCTGATCCGATTCCAGCTCGACATCCGTCACAGGCCCTGCAACCTGGCGGAGCTGAGCAGCCGGTTCCTGGAACGCTGATGGCCGGCAAGCTGACCCATCTGGA
>DASTRG010000302.1:0-3383 GCA_035761325.1 Rhizomicrobium sp.
TGGCCGCCGTCGTGTCGCTGGCGATGATGGGCTTTGTGAGTTTCGATTCCAATCCGCTGGATCTGCGCAGCCGCAAGATGGAATCGGTCTCCACCCTGTACGACCTGATGAAAAATCCGCAGACCTCGCCCAACACCATCGACATTCCCGCGGTGTCCCTGACGGTGGCCGACGCGCTGGCCGAGCGCATTTCCCAGCAGCCGCTGGTGGGACAGGTCATCACCCTTTCCAGTTTTCTGCCGTCCGACCAGCAGGCCAAGCTGGCGCTGATCGCGGATGCCGACAACCTTCTGGATGCCACCATCAACCCCTTCGACGTGGCGCCGCCGCCGACGCCGGGGGAAGACCTTGCCGCCATGAAATCGACCGCCGCCAAGCTGCGCGCCGCCGCCGGCACCGCCCAGGACAAGCCGGCGCGCGAAGCGCGCCGGCTCGCCGACGCGCTGGATGCGGTCGTGAAGGCTGGACCGGCGGCCCTGCGCCATGCGCGTGAGGCGCTGGTTCCGGGGCTGAAAACCATGCTGTCCCAGGTGGCGCAATCGCTGAAGGCGGAGCCCGTCACCATCGGGAGCATGCCGGCCGAGCTGCGCCAGGACTGGGTCTCGCCGGGCGGTACCGCGCGCATCCAGGTCTTTCCCAGGGATACCAGCAACGATCCGGCCGCGCTGTCGGCCTTCTCCGACCAGGTGCTGAGTGTGGCGCCCGACGCAACCGGCTCACCGATCTCGATCCGCGAATCCGGCAAGACCATCGTCGGCGCCTTTACCGAGGCGGGGGTGCTGTCCTTCATCGCCATCATCATCCTGCTGACCGCAGTGCTGCGCAGCGTTCACGAAGTGATGATGACCCTGGTGCCGCTGGTGCTGGCGGGCCTTCTGACCCTGGCGACCTGCGTGGCCATCGGACTGAGGCTCAATTTCGCCAACGTGATCGCGCTGCCGCTGCTGCTGGGCATCGGGGTGGCGTTCAACATCTATTTCGTGGTGGCCTGGCGGCACGGCCAGCGCTGCTTCCTGGCTTCCGCCCTGACCCGCGCCGTGATCTTCAGCGCGGCAGTCACCGCATCGGGCTTCGGCACGCTGTGGCTGAGCGTGCATCCGGGCACCGCCAGCATGGGCGAGCTGTTGATGATCTCGCTGATGTGGGTGCTGGTGACGACACTGCTGCTGTCGCCGGCGCTGCTGGGCCCGCCGCCGGTGCACATGAAATTCCACGATCCCGAGGTCTGAGGCGCGCGCAGGCCCGCCTCCCCCTTCTGCGCGCAGCGCAGGCAAGGGGAAGGTGGTCGTGGCAACGCGAAAGGGCGGCGCGCAAAGCGCACCGCCCTTGAGCAAAGTTGCGAAGGGATTAAATCAAGAAAGATTCTGATCGGCGAGCGCGTTGATCTTCTTTGCCAGGCCTTCGGGGCCGCCCGCCTTCAGCGTGCCGGCGAAATCGGAGCGCTTCTGCGCCATCTGGCTGATATTGCCCGCCAGATAGACGTCGATGACTTTCCATCCGTTCGCCGTCTCATGCATGCGGTAGATGAAGGCGACGGGCTCGCCGGACGAAGGCACCAGCCTGCTCTTGACGAAATGATCGTTGCCGCGCGCGATGGATTTGGGCTCGACGGGGAATTTTTCGCCATTGTAGGAGTCGAAATTCTTGGCGTAGTTGGCGACGGTCATGCGGGTGAAGGCATCCACCAGCGCCTTCTTGTCGGCGTCCGACATGGCGGCAAAGCTGGGCCCCACCGCCGCCGCGGTCATGGCCTGAAGGTCGAAGGCCTTTTCCACCGCGGGCCTGAGCCTGTCATAGCGGGCCTTGGCCGAGCCGCCCGCCTTCATCGATGCGGTCAGCGCGTCATAGAAACCCTGGATCTGGGACACGGCCGGATCGTCCGTCTTGTCGGTGGCGGATTGGGCCAGCGCGGGCGCCGCCGCCATGGCCGGGGCCGCCGCCAGCATCAGGCCCAGGAAAATGGGTTTCAACATGCGATTCATGAAATTCTCCCGATACTCCGGTCTAACGCACAAAGGCGGCTTTTGGCGGCAAATGACGGCAATTTTCCGTCTTTTTGAAAGCCGTCAGGCGTCACGGTCCAGCAGGAAAAATGGCAGGCCGGACAGCTGCGGCGCCCGCGCCGCGTGGGGGCCCAGGGCCTCGACCGCCCTGGCGGCGCGGCGCCGGGCCTCGGCCCTGGCGCCCTCGACACCAAGCAGGGTGACCAGTGTCTGCTTGCCCATGTCGGCATCCTTGCCCACCGCCTTGCCGGTCTTCTCCGCCGTCGAGGTTACGTCCAGCAGGTCATCGGTGATCTGGAACACAACCCCCATCTCCTCGGCATAAGCCTTGAGACGGGCACGGTCGTCCGCGCCGGCCTGCGCCAGAACCGGTCCGGCCTCGCAGGAAAATTCGAACAGCTGGCCGGTCTTCTTGCGCTGGAGCTCGATCACATCGTCCACGCCGAAGCTGCCCTGCTTGATGAAGGACGGGGCCAGCATGTCGATGATCTGGCCGCCGATCATGCCGCTGTGGCCGCCGGCCTCGGCCAGGCGGGCGATCAGCGCGCAGCGGACGCCGGCATCGGGATGCGTGGCCGCGCCGGCCAGTATCTCGAAGGCGAATGTAAGAAGCGCGTCGCCCGCCAGGACCGCCGTCATCTCGTCGAAGGCGATGTGGGTGGTGGGCCGGCCGCGGCGCAGGTCATCATCGTCCATGCAGGGCAGGTCGTCATGCACCAGCGAATAGGTATGCAGACATTCGATGGCCGCTCCGGCGCGCAGAGCCCATGCGTCGGGCACGCCGAACAGCCGAGCCGAATGGAGGACCAGGAAAGGGCGCAGGCGCTTGCCGCCCCCCATCACCGCATAGCGCATCGCCTCCTGCACCCGGGCCTGGCGGCCCGCGGGCCGGGGCAGCACCGCGTCCAGGGTCGAATCGACCAGGCGTGCCGCCTCGGCGATGGCCACGGGCAGAAGGGCAGGATCGTTCCCCGGCCCGGCCCCCTGGGCATTGTCAGACATGAAGATGCCTCATTGCTGGCTGTCGGGGCCGGTTCCCAGCCCGAATGCCGTCTTTCCGGCGGGTTCATGGCCTCTTTTCAGGCCGGAATGCAACCACCAAGTCGCCGCTATGGCCCCCTTGCCACAGTGGCGGCGTTTCCTGCCAAAGCAGGGGCTTATCCGTACCGGCGAAAGGGTTGCACCCCCTTTCGGGATACGGGACAATACCCATGTTGCACTGCAGCCACCGCTTGGGCCAAGGCGCGGGTTCTGATATGCCCCCGTCCGGAAACCAGCCCTTTGGATCAGGGATCCGTATGCGAGTCATCCTAGCCCAGCCCCGCGGCTTCTGTGCCGGGGTCGTGCGCGCCATCGACATCGTGGAGAAGGCGCTCGACA
>DASTRG010000303.1:0-2084 GCA_035761325.1 Rhizomicrobium sp.
GATCGGTAAGGTCTATTCCAGCCCCACCTTCCGCGCCCGCCAGACCGTGGCGCTGGTCGCAACGGTAAAACCGGAATTGGTGCCCGAACTGGGCGACGCCGGCCACAGCATGGCGCCAATCCAGGCGAAGGGTCCTGCCGCCTGGCTGCGCGCCCACGCCGCCATGACGCCCGCGCCTGGCCATGACACGCTGATTGTGACCCATATGCCCAACATCGTCGCGGCGTTTCCCACGGATGCGCCCGGCCTCGGGGACGGCGAAGCCCTCGTGTTCCGTCCCGACGGCAAGGGCGGCGCTACCCTGGTAGCCAAGGTGCCGATCGACGCGTGGCCGGCGCTGGCCAGGGCGCCCAAATAGCCTCCGGGCGAATCGATTTACGGGAGCGTCTTTCCGTGCGCGGCGGCCGGGCACTAGCCGATCAGAATTTCGCCCTTCTTGCCCAGCGCATCGGCCAGCACGCCCAGACGTTTCTGCACAGGCTCGCCTGCGACCGCCTCGCGATGGGCAGGAACTTCCAGGATCACCTTGGACGGCGTCTGGCGCAGGCGATAATGCGCCAGCTCGCCCGCGGCGCTGGCTGACAGCGAAAAGACGAAGCGCCAGGTGAGCCCCAGGATCAGGGCCCGCATTTGATCGTCCCGGTCCAGAAGGCCGTCCAGCGCCAGACCTTGCGGAAAATCCTCGTCGCCCGAATAGCGATGAAACACCGACGCCGCGATCAGGGCGCGCGCCCGGTGGCTTGCCCCGGCGAAAGGCGCGGTCAGCACCTGGCTGAAGGCGCCAACGGCGCGGTCGTCCGGGTGGCGGCGCCAGCCGATATCTGAGAAATTTGCCGAGGCTTCGCGCACCCGCGCCATCTCGGGAGTCTCGCCGTCAAACAGCGGCCGCGTCCAGGCCAGCATTGCGTCGGCATGGGCGGCCACGCGAGCAAAGCGCGCATTGGCGGCACGAGCGAACTCCACCAGCGGGTCCTTGGCGCGCTCGTCCGGCGGCAGGCGCTGGAACAGAATACCCTCGCGCAGGCCATAGGCACTGATCACCACTTCCTGGATGTTGCTCTGCTCCAGAAGCCGCTCGAGCACCACCGCGCCATAGGGCAGGCTTTCGGCGCGGCGCTTGGAAACCACCTTGATCTTCCGCAGGCTGTCCTTCGACAGCCCCGCCAGCACGCGGCACAGGCGCAGGGCCCGCCCGCGGGGGATGGTGTATTGCTGCAGCACGTGGAGGGGATAGTTATGCTCCTCCATGTCCACCCGTGCCAGGCTGCGCCAGATGCCGCCCACCGCATAGAGCGCCGGCGCCGACAGGCCGGGAAGGTTCTTGAGCCCCTTGTCGACGATGTTGCGCGCCTTGTCCGGATCGCCCTTCGACTGGTCCATCAGGCGCAAGGGCCCGAACGGCAGCGTAAAGGCCGCCCCGGCCGTACCGTCCCTTATCGACACCATGTCCAGACTGCCCCCACCCAGGTCGGCGGCGATGCCCTCGGCATCAGGAATGCCGGCAAGCACCCCTTCGGCGGCAATGCGGGCCTCGTCCTGGCCCGCCAGGATACGGATCGGCCCGCCCCAGACGGCCTCTGCCTTGCGGATGAATTCTGCGCCATTGACTGCGTCGCGGGCTGCCGCCGTCGCCACCGCCTCGCGCGTATCGGCCTTCAGTCCGTCGGCGATCAGGCGGAAGCGGGCCAGTGCCTCGAGCGCCAGCGCGCAGCCCTCGGAATGCAGCCGGCCGCTGGTGACCATGTTCCGGCCGATGGCGCAGATGGATTTCTCGTTCTGGAATGTGGCGGCGATGCGGCTGGCGCTCTCATAGACGACAAGACGCACCGAATTGGAGCCGATATCGACAATGGCGACGGGGCCGCGCGCCCTGCCGGCGCGGGGCGAGGCGCCGCGAGGCTCACCGATGGCAGACACGTCTCAGGTCCGCTGCTTTGCCGAGGCCGGGTTCTGCATCTTGAGCGCGCGGCCACGGCCCGAAAGAGACGGGTTCGTCATGAAGTACATGTGCGCGGAAAAGGCATCTGCGTCCTCGGCGTGGGAATCACGGACATAACGCCCGTCCGCCTGCATATACCAGCTTT
>DASTRG010000304.1:0-3169 GCA_035761325.1 Rhizomicrobium sp.
CTGATGCTGACCGGCCGGCTGGTCGAGATCGGTGGCGAAGCGGCCGGGGACCTGCCCGGCTTTCTGCGGCGGACGGTGGCGCGGGCCGGCGCGCCGGTGATCCGGGCCGCCATCTTCCAGGCGGTCCGCATCATGAGCGAGCAGTTCGTGCTGGGCCGCACCATCGATGAGGCGCTGCGGCGGGCGGAGCGCGAGGGTTTTCTCTGTTCCTTCGACATGCTGGGCGAAGGCGCGCGCACCGCTGACGACGCGGCGCGCCATGAAGCCGCCTATGGGCGGGCGCTGGGCGCGATCGCGGACATCGGCGCCGGACGCGACGGCCCCGAAGGCGGCCACGGCATATCGGTGAAGCTGTCGGCGCTGTCGCCCCGCTATGAACCGCTGCAGGAAGAGCGCGTGTGGGACGAATTGTATCCGCGCCTGCTGCGGCTGGCCCGGCTGGCGGCGGACGCCAACATCAACATGACCCTGGACGCGGAGGAATCCGACCGGCTGGTGCTGTCACTGACCCTGCTGGAGAGGCTTGCGGGCGAGAGCGTGCTGGGATCGTGGCGCGGACTGGGGCTGGCGGTGCAGGCCTATCAGACGCGCGCCGTCCATGTGATCGACAGGCTGGCGGAACTGGCCCGCGCAACCGGCCGGCGCATGATGGTGCGGTTGGTCAAGGGCGCCTATTGGGACAGCGAGATCAAGCGCGCGCAGGTGGCCGGCCGGCCAGGCTATCCCGTCTTCACCACCAAGCCGGCGACCGATCTTTCCTATCTGGCATGTGCGTCCCGGCTGATCGTGGCGGCGCCCGCGCTCCATGGCCAGTTCGCCACCCACAACGGCCACACGCTGGCTTCGGTGCGCGCGATGGCGGTCCGGCGCGGCGTGCAGGTCGAATATCAGCGCCTGCACGGCATGGGCGAGGCGCTGTACGCGGCCGCCCGGGACCTGTTCGGGCCGATGCGCGTGCGCACCTATGCGCCGGTGGGGGCGCATGAGGATCTTCTGCCCTATCTGGTGCGGCGGCTGCTGGAGAACGGCGCCAACACCGGCTTCGTGCACCAGCTCCTGAACGACGACGTGCCGCCGGAGGATGTCGTCGCCGATCCCTTCACCGCGGTTGAGGCGGCGGGGGCGCAGGGCCATCCGCGCCTTCCCTTGCCCGTCGATCTTTATGGCGACCGCAGGAATTCGCTGGGCGTGGACATGAGCGTTGCGTCCGAGCGGGCACGGCTGGTCGCGGCGGTGCGCGATTTCCGGCCGGAACCGGAGGATGGCGCCGCAGTACTCGCGCCCGCCACCGGCATGGTGGTTGGTCACATCGCCGAGGCCACGGCCGCGCAGATCGATGCAGCCTTCGCGGCGGCGCGCGCAGCGCAAGCTGCCTGGGACGGACTGGGCGGACCAGGCCGCGCGACGGTGCTGGAGCGGATGGCCGACGCGCTGGAAGGGGCGCGCGAAAGGCTGATCGCGCTGTGCGTGCTGGAAGCGGGGAAAAGCTATGGCGACGCCATCGCCGAGGTGCGCGAGGCCGCCGATTTCTGCCGCTATTATGCGCTTCTGGCGCGGCGCCAGTTCGCGGGCGAAGAAGAGCTGAAAGGTCCGGCGGGCGAGCGCAACTTCCTGTCGCGGCACGGGCGCGGCGTTTTTGTGTGCATCAGTCCGTGGAATTTCCCGCTTGCCATCTTCACCGGCCAGCTCGCCGCCGCGCTGGCCGCGGGCAATGCCGTGCTGGCCAAGCCCGCCGGGCAGACGCCGCTGGTCGCGCGCGAGGCGGTGCGCCTGTTTCACGGTGCGGGCCTGCCGCGCGAGGTGTTGCATCTTGTGCCGGGCGATGGGCGCGTGGGCGAAAGGCTGGTGACGCACCAGGGTTGCGATGGCCTGGCCTTTACCGGCGGCACCGAAACGGCCCGGCGGATAAACCGCCTTCTGGCGGAGCGCCCCGGCCCGATCGTTCCCTTCATCGCCGAGACCGGCGGGCTCAACGCCGCGTTCGTGGACACCAGCGCCCAGCGCGAGCAGGTGCTGGACGATGTGATGCTGTCGGCCTTCGGATCGGCGGGACAGCGCTGTTCGGCCCTGCGCCTGCTGTTCCTGCCGCATGAGACGGCAGACCACATGATCGAAGGACTGAAGGGCGCGATGGCGACGCTGGTGGTGGGCGATCCCGCGCATCCGGGGACCGATGTGGGACCGGTGATCGATGCAGGCGCCAGGGACAGGCTGGAGCGGCACCTGGAGCTGCTGGCGCGCGAGGCGAAGATCCTGCACCGCCTGCCCGCGCCGGCCACGGGCACCTTTTTCGCGCCCGTGCTGGCGGAGATTGCTTCGGCGCGGTTTCTGACGCGCGAAGTGTTCGGGCCGATCCTGCATGTGGTGCGCTATGATCCGCGCCAGGCTGAAACGGTGGCGCGCGATTTCGCCGGCAACGGTTATGGTCTTACCCTTGGCATCCATTCGCGCGTCGAAAGCTTTGCCGAAACCATCCGTCGCGCGGTGCCGGCGGGCAATACCTATGTCAACCGTTCCATCATTGGCGCGGTCGTCGGCGTGCAGCCCTTCGGCGGTGAAGGCCTGTCGGGCACCGGGCCCAAGGCGGGGGGACCGCTGGCGCTGTCGCGATACTGCGTCGAGCGCGCGCTGTCGATCAACATCGCCGCGCGGGGCGGCGATCCCGCGCTGCTGAACCTGTGATTTGGGTGGTTCTAGTATTCGAACTGATAGCTGAGGCCGACGCTGCTGCCATTGTCCTGCTGCGGCGTGCTGGTGCCGGCGGTGGTGCCGGTGGACAGTGTTGCCTGGGCCTTCAGCCGCCGGGTGATGTCGACCTGCACCTGGGTCTGGGTGCCGCCCGACAGATTCTGCTTCACCCCGACATAGACTCCGTTGGCGACATAGCGTCCGGCCTCGACCGTGGTCTGGGTCTGGGTGCTGCCCGCGACCGCGGCCGAGCCTACCGCAAGCCGGTCCAGCCCCAGGGTGCGCCGCACCGAGGTCAGCGGATTGAAGCCGCCGCCCACCCCGCCGATCGCGGCGAGCGCCTGGGCGATCGAAGCCAGCTGCAGCGGCGAAAGCTGCTTGACGCTCTGCTGGAACAGAAGGCGGGCGACGATCTCGTCCTGCGGCAGCGGCGGCGCGCTGGACAGCGTGATTTTCGGCGCCGAGGCATAGCCGGTGACCG
>DASTRG010000305.1:0-18149 GCA_035761325.1 Rhizomicrobium sp.
CTGTCCACCCCTTGTCCACCCGTCCCAAGGCCCCCGCCGCGGCCGCCCAGCGCTGGACAGCCCGCGTCCGTGCATGGCCCCCAGCCCCCCGCAAGACCCTTGCCCAAGGGCGCCAAACCCGGCCGGACGCGCCGCTGGACAAAGGCAGGGGGGAGAAAAAATTCCGGCGAACAATTAAATTGCGGAAGGCCGGGCTTGTCCGCCGCCTGTCCGCGTTCGCTCAGGACCGGGGGAAGGTCAGGTCCGCCGCGTCGGCCCCAACGAAGACCTGAGGCTCCGACGGCGGGGCGGCGCCCGTCTGCCGCTCGCGAACCGCCACACATTCCTGCGCCAGCCGGCCCAGCCTGGCGAAGCCGTCGGCCATGGGCAGGGCGGAAAGGAAGCAGTCGTCGAAATAGGTATAGCGGTCCAGCGAGCCGCAGCCGAAGCTGGTGCGGTCCGCCCGTGCCGCGGTTATCACGATGCGGTGGTCGCCCGCCAGCGCGGGCACGAACTGGCCCGAGAAACAGGCGCTCATCACGATCACGCTGGGCTTGGTCCCGCAGGAATTGTTCACGATGGAGCGCATCTGCTCGGGCGGCAGGATGGACTGGTCCACCACGATGCCGCCGGGCGTGCCGTGGGAGGTGAAATAGATCAGGCAGCCGTCCGGCGCGCGGCCCGACAGGTCCCACAGTTCGTCGGCAAAGCCCCGGACGCTGGACTTCCGGGCGGCCGCATCGGGGTCGACCGAGAACTGGATCATGTTGGCGGGGGAGAAGCCGATTCGCGCGAAGGCCGCCGCCAGCTTCTTGCGGGCATTGTCGAACACCTCGCTGTGGCTGCCGTCATGGGCGTGGTCGTCGCCCGCCACAATCACCACCGCCCATCTGGAATAATCGGTGGGCACGCGATCCGCCGCCAGCGCCACGGCGGGCATCAGCGCGACGAGAATGGCGGGCAGCAGGCGTCTCATCATCGGTCACGGGTAAAACCGGCCACCAGTTCAATATGCTCCGACCAGAGGAATTGGTCTATCGGCTTGACCGGTCCGACGGTGAAGCCGCCCCCCGCCAGGATGGCGGCGTCGCGGGCAAAACTGGCAGCGTCGCAGGAGACATAGGCGATGGTCCGGACCTTCGACGCCGCCAGCAGTTTCGCCTGGGCCTGGGCTCCGGCGCGGGGTGGGTCCAGAACCACCGCGTCGAAGCGCGACAGTTCCAGCGCCGTCAGCGGCAGGCGGAACAGGTCGCGCGCCTCGGTGGTGACGGGCTTGAGTTTTGGGGCCCTGGCGGCGGCCGCCAGCGCCGTCAGCGCCGGGACGTTCTGTTCCACCGCATGGACCCTGGCGGCCCGCGCCAGTGGCAGGGAAAAGGTGCCGCAGCCCGCAAACAGGTCCACGACGGTTTTCGCCCCGCCGGTAATGGCGGCCACGCGGGCCTGAAGGGCCGCCTCGCCCTCCGCGGTGGATTGCAGGAAGGCATCGGGCGGAAGCGCCACCGCAACACCGCCCAGCGCCACGGTGGGGATGGCGGTCTCGAATACCGTCTCGCCGTTCATCACCAGGCGCGCGATGCCGATCCTGGACAGGGCCCTGGACAATTCGGCGACCAGGTTGGGGGTTAGCTTGCGCTTCCAGCGGAAGCCACAGTCGAACCCCGTATCGGTTTCCGTGACGTGCAGCTCGGCCGCCTCGCCTACCCCGAATTGTGCCTCCAGCCGGGCGCGCAGATCTCCCACCAGCGCGAACAGGCCGGGGGTGAGCACCTCGCACTGGTGCATGTCGATGACGGTATGGGACCGCGCAGCGTGAAAACCGATATGCAGGCCCTGCGGCAGACTCTTGATCTTGAGCACCGCGCGGCGCCGGGTCCGGGGCGGTACGGTGAAGGGCACCAGCACTTCAGCTTTCAACCCGGCCCTCGCCAGCACGGCTTCCACTGCTCGCTTCTTGTGCGCGGCGTAGTCGGCAAGGTCCATGTCTTGCAGCGCACAGCCGCCACAAGTGCCGAAGTGATTGCAAGCCGTCATTGCGGCGCTTGCACGCCCACGTCAGGCAAGCTTGCCGGCCAGATGCACGACTTCCGCCCCACGCCCCAGCGCGCCAAGAGCCATGGCCACGATGCCATCCGCATCCAGGCCTGCCTGGGCATACATCTTTTCGGGCGTGTCATGGTCCTGGAAGACATCGGGAAGTGTCATGGGCCGGATTTTGAGGCCCCGGTCCAGAAGACCATCGTGCGCTAGATAATGCATCACATGGGCCCCGAAGCCACCGCTCGCACCTTCCTCGATGGTGATCAGCACCTCGTGCTCCCTGGCCAGACGGCGGATCAGCGCGGTATCCAGAGGCTTGGCGAAGCGGGCGTCGGCGATGGTGGGCGACAGGCCATAGCCGGCCATCCGCTCCGATGCCAGCAGAACTTCCTTCATGCGAGCCCCGAAATTCAGGATCGCGATGCCGGCTCCTTCCTTGATGATACGACCCTTGCCGATCTCCAGCGGAATGCCCTGGTCTGGGCACAAAACGCCGACACCCTCGCCACGTGGATAACGGATGGCGCTGGGCCGGTCATCGATTCGGCTCGCGGTGGCGACCATGTGCACCAATTCGGCCTCGTCCGAGGGTGCCATGATCACGAATTTTGGCAACGTGGCCAGATACGCGATGTCGAAGGATCCGGCATGAGTGGCACCGTCCGCTCCTACCAGCCCCGCGCGGTCCATGGCGAAGCGGACTGGCAAAGACTGGATCGCCACGTCATGCACCACCTGGTCATAGGCACGCTGCAGAAAGGTGGAGTAGATGGCGCAGAAGGGTTTCAATCCTTCCGATGCCAAACCGGCGGCAAATGTCACGCCATGTTGTTCGGCTATGCCAACGTCAAAAGTGCGTTCCGGAAAAACCTTTTGAAACATGTCGACGCCGGTACCGGAGGGCATGGCCGCAGTTATGGCAACGATACGCTCGTCCTTTTTCGCTTCCGCGATCAGAGCCTCGCCGAATACCCTCTGGTAAGCAGGCGCCTTGGGCGTGGACTTGGCTTGCACGCCGGTCAGCACCGTGAATTTTGATACGGCATGCCACTTGTCCGCCGCCGCCTCGGCGGGCGCATAGCCCTTGCCTTTCTGGGTCACGACATGCACAAGCACCGGACCGTTCATGCGATCCCGCACATTTTCCAGCACGGGTATCAGATGGTCCAGGTTGTGACCGTCGATAGGTCCAACATAAAAAAAGCCCATCTCCTCGAACAGAGTGCCGCCCATGGCCATGCCGCGAGCATATTCCTCTGTCCGCTGGGCGACCCTGAAAAGGCCGCGGGGAAGGAGATTTCGCGCCAGTCGCTTGGCGATATTGCGAATACCGGTATAGGAGCGCGAAGACACCAGCCGCGCCAGATAGGCGCTCATCGCACCGACGGGCGGGGCGATCGACATGTCATTGTCGTTCAAGATCACTATCAATCGGCTCTTTTTGGCGCCGGCATTGTTCATTGCCTCGTAGGCCATGCCCGCGCTCATCGAGCCGTCGCCAATTACCGCGATGACGTTGTTGTCTTCGCCCTTTAGGTCCCGCGCCACAGCCATGCCAAGCCCGGCCGAAATGGACGTTGAACTGTGCGCAGCACCGAACGGGTCGTATTCACTCTCGCTTCGCTTGGTGAAGCCAGAAAGGCCGCCGCCCTGGCGCAACGTTCGCATGCGCGCACGTCGGCCGGTGAGAATCTTGTGAGGATAGGCCTGGTGACCGACGTCCCAGATCAGCCGATCGCGCGGAGTATCAAAAACGTAATGCAACGCGGTGGTCAGTTCGACCACCCCGAGGCTGGAACCGAAATGACCACCAGTAACAGAAACAATGTCGATCAGATCGGTACGCAACTCGTCCGCGAACTGCCGCAACTGGGACTTGTCGAGCCTACGCAGGTCGGCGGGTTCGTCGACCTTGTCCAGCAGCGGGGTCTTCGTATTGGGAATATTCATGTCCGATAAATCCGATAAATCTCGCTCGCCTGCATAGACCTAACTCGTCAGGCCTCCGCCAGCGGTTCCACCAGGGGACCCTCCTGGCTCATCACGATTTTTTCCAACCGTCCCTCGGCTGACTTCAGTTTTTTTTCGCAATAAGCCTTCAGCGCCTGGCCCCGCTCATACAGGGCGATGGAATCATCCAGGTCGACTTCGCCCTGCTCCAAGCGCGCGACAATGGCTTCCAGCTCCTTAAGTGCGCTTTCAAAGCTCATTTCTTCAATGGCCGCAGATGGTTTGGATACGGGAATGACAGATCTCCAGACAGCCCTAGGATTCGGCGGCGTGCCAAAAGCCGGTTTCCGAATAATCGCAAGTTTGACGCAGCAAGACCAGTGCTGCGATTGCGAGGCGAGAACTTTTATGTCTCATAACGAGCAAGGTATGTAATAACATGTTAGGCGATTTTATGTCATGTTGCAATGCGGTCACGGTCGGGGCAGATGCGTTGCGCGCAATTCGATATGCGACCGGCCCTGAATGGCAGACAATTCGGACGTTTGACTTTCCAGGGCCTCAACCGCGGGCAGGCCGAGCAGCGATTCCACCCGTTGGACCATACTTAGTCCCGCATCCATCCCGTTCAACATCCGCCGGATGCTTCCCAGGACCCCGGTGGGCGCCGGATAAACCTTGAGCACCACGTTATCCTTGGGAACGTTGCCAAGGCTTGCCGCCAGATCTGCCGCCGTCCAGAACCCACCCAGCGAATCCACAAGGCCACGTGCCTTTGCGTCACTGCCGGACCAAACCCGGCCCTTTGCGACCTCCCGCACCTTTTCGAGCGGCAGCTTGCGCCCGGCGGCCACCTTCCGAGTGAAATCGTCATAGATCACGTCAGCCTGACGATTGATGTTGGCCCATTGTTCATCGGTAAAGGGCTCAAACGGCGAATCCATTAATGTGTTTTTGCCGACAGCAACCTGGTCCGCATTTACTCCAACAAGATTGATAGACTTTCCGAATGAAACCTTGCCGGTCAGCACGCCAATGGACCCGGTGATTGTGGCGGGCTCCGCCACAATCTTGTTGGCATCTGCTGAAATGTAATATCCGCCGGATGCCGCCACCGCGCCCATGGAGACAACCACCGGCTTCCCCGCGGCCCGGACTACCTTGATAGCATGCAGTATCTGATCGGACGCCGATACCGATCCTCCGGGGGAATCCACACGCAAAACGATTGCGCGAATATTTTTGTCCTGGGATGCCTTGCGGATGGCATCAGAGAGATCGTCGCTCGCGATGCCGCTAGTACCGCCCAAAAGTGAATTTTTAGCCGTGCCGTCGCGTATCTCGCCTGCCGCCTCGATCAGGGCGATGTTTGCTTTGGTGAACTTCTGTTCGACCGCGCTTTGATAGTCGGTCAATTTCACCTCCTTAGCGCCCGCACCCGCGCGTGCAAGAGCCGCCCCCTTTGCTTGGTCGTCGTAACCGATGCGGTCGATGAGCCCTGCCTTACGCGCGTCTTCGGAGAATTGGGGGCTGCCATCCAGGGCCTCGCGCACCTGCTCCGGCCTGAGGTGCCGCGCCGCGGCGATTTCGGCGACACCGGAATCGTAAACGGACTGCATCAGCTCGGTGAGCTGCTCGCGGTCTGCAGGCGTCATCCGTTTTTCCATATACATGTCGGCGGCGCTCTTGTAATCGGCCCGTTTGGCGATCTGGGGCACCGCCCCGATCTTGTCGAACAAACCACGCAGGAAGACTTCGCTCCCGCCCACGCCGGAGGCGGAAAAGTCGCTCTTGGGTTGAATCCAGATCTCGTTGGCGGCGCTGGCCGCCAGATAGTCGCCGAGCCCCGCGCCATAGAAGGCGCTGGCATGGACGATAACGAATTTGCCGTGTTCGCGGAAACGGCGAATGGCAGAAGCAATCTCCTGCCCCTGGGCGCTGGAAATTGCACCATTGCCCAGCCTGACCAACGCCCCCTTGACCCGGTTATCGCGGCCCGCCGCATCCAGCCCCAGAACCACATCCATGACGGTGAGCCGTGTGGGCGCCAAAAGCGAGGATGGCGACGCATCGGAATCAGCGATAGGGTCGCGCAAGTCCAGCGCTAGCACCA
Source organism: Rhizomicrobium sp. (assembly GCA_035761325.1). Lineage (GTDB taxonomy): Bacteria > Pseudomonadota > Alphaproteobacteria > Micropepsales > Micropepsaceae > Rhizomicrobium. Next base: position 6,080 of record DASTRG010000305.1, read on the forward strand.
TGTTGCCCGGCAGCCCGTCGCCGCGTGCCAGCCCAAAGATCACCAGCACTAACGCTAACAATACCAAAAAGAAGGCGAACTTGGCGATGCCGTTAAGCACCGAAAGAAAAGTGGCGCGAATCCAGTTGAGAAATACGATCATGGAAATACCTTCAGGAAACGCGGGGCGCGGACAGGACTGAGAGTAAACGAAAAAGCCCGGCCCCCATAGAGGAGGCCGGGCTCTTGCGCATTCGGTCACTTTGCACCAGGGGCCTGTCAGTGCCCGGTGGCGTCACGCACCGCGTCCTTCATGCCGCCGATGGCATTCTGGACCTTGCCAGCCGCCTTCTCGGTCTTGCCTTCGGTTTCAAGTTTTGCGTCGCCGGTCGTCTTCCCGACCGCCTCCTTGAGAGCGCCTTTGGCCTGGTTTGCGGAACCGGCAATCCTATCCTTATCCATTGTTGCTCCTGGGGTATTTGAGGTGTTGGAATGGGCGTCTTGGGGAGACGCCACTTCAACAACGGCCCGGCCTGGTCTTGAGTTCCATGTAACCAGTATTTTAGACCGAGCGAAGTCCAGTGGCACGATACAGGAACAGGAGAGCTGCGATGCACAGACGATCCTTTTGCAACGCCTTACTGCTGGGCGCGAGCGCCTACGCTCTTAATGTCGCTGGCGCTTGGGCTATGGACTTCGAGATCACCAAGACCGATGCAGAATGGAAGAGGCAACTGTCTGCTGAAGCCTATCAGGTGTTGCGCCACCAGGGGACTGAGCGGCCCAATTCCAGTGCGCTCAACAACGAACATCGCAAGGGCATCTTTTCCTGCGCCGGTTGCGCGTTACCCCTGTTTTCTTCTTCCACCAAATTCGACAGCGGTACTGGCTGGCCCAGTTTCTACCGTCCTCTACCCGATGCGGTCCTGACACAGCCGGACAACGGTTATGGCATGGAAAGGACGGAAGTACTTTGCCGCCGCTGTGGGGGACATCTGGGCCATGTCTTCAATGACGGCCCGCCGCCAACGGGCTTGCGCTATTGCATGAACGGCGTGGCCATGACCTTCAAACCTGCTTGAACCAGAGCTTTCCCACCCAGGCGGCTTTTCTGTTGCAGCCCTTCTTCCGATGATGATCGACACAAAAGAAGCCGGCGGTCGCCCGCCGGCTTCTAAAAGAAGGCATTCTTTCCTTACTGCGGGGGCGTCGCACCATCCTGTTTGGGCAACGGTTTCGCCTTCTCCTTGGCCTGCTGGACCATCTGGTCATAGGCCGAGGCAAAGCCATCCAGCGAAAAATTCAGGGTGAACTCCTTGCCACCGTCTGCAGTGATCTTGATATGCGCATCCGGGCCGGATTTGCTGAGCGAGGCGATCGAGGCAGCATCCATCGGCATTTCGACATAGCAGCCGTTGCGGTCGCAACGCCGATACTTGAGGGCTGGCGAAGTAAAGTTGTCCGTTTGAATCACCAAGCCTTTGGGGATCGACACTTCCAGCGGCACCGAGATGATGATCCCGTTGCGATCCAGGCTTGGCACATAAGCGATGGAAATCGCCAACACGCGCTGGCCAGTGTTTTTCTCGGCCAGCTCCTGATAGATATCGCAAGGGCTGGGGCTGCTGATCGGGAAGCAGCGCACCGCCCATTTACCCACCATCTTGACGTCAGGCGGTTGTGGGCGGGCGGGAGCAGAGGCGGGAGCGGCCGCCTGTGCCAGCGCAGCTCCAAAACTCAGGACAAGGCCGGCGACGGCATAAAGACCGCGCGAAAAAAATCGGTTGGGCGTCATCATGACCACAGTCTCCAGAACCAGTTATGGCGGTGCGCTTCAGTGGACTTGTAGGCACTGCGAGCCTGGTGAAAGCCCTTGAGCGACACGGCGATCTGCTGCTGGCGGCCATCCAGGCCGGCGAGCGCGATCTTCACATCCTCGGCTTTATCGAGGGCGCTTGCCAGCTTGTCGTCGAAATCGGCCACCGCGATGCAGCCAACCGAATTGCAAGTGCGATACGGGTAGACTTTCACCGGGTCCTTGTCGATCAGAAGACCCAGGCCTGGCTCCAGCGCCACGCCCAGCGGCACCGTGAAGCCCAAAATCGGCTTCTTGTTGGCATTATCGACCGTGATGGTGACCCGTGCCAGCGAAGTGGGTGTGCCGCTCGAGGTGTCAACTACGTCGGAACTCATTTCGCAGGACACGCCTTTGGTCGCGGCGGCTGGGCAAGCCAGCCGCCAGTCTTCAAAAGTCTGCGCCATGCCGGCCTCGGAATTGTAGGTGGTGACGCCGCGCAACATCCAGCCCAGAAGAAGGCCGACCAGCAACGCGACACCGCCCCACACAAGGCGTTCGATCGTCAGGTGTTTCATCGTTTGGATTCGCTTCAGTTTCTCTGGGCTGGTCTACGGAATCCGCCCCCGAGGCAGCCCTGGGACCCAAGCCGGGCGAAGCACCTAGCAGATCGCCGCAGCAAAGGGAATTCCCCCCGTCCTCTTTGATGAATCAGGCCAGGCCGCGGGCGGCCGATGACGGCGATTTCATGGAGAAACGCCGACCTAGCGGCGGGCAAGGAGCACTGGCTCAGCCCGCCAATATTGCGGCCAAACCCGCTGGAGAGCCTGAATTTTGGGCAGATCGTTGACGCGGATATATGGCACGTCCGGGTTCCGGGCGAGATAATCCTGGTGATAATCCTCCGCGGGATAGAAACCTTTTAGCGGCTCCACCTTGGTCACGATCGGGGAGCCAAAGGTCTTGGTCGCCTGAAGCTGTGCGATGTAGGCCCGTGCGGTTCCGGCCTGGAGTGGACTGGTTGCAAATATCTCCGACCGATAGCTGGAGCCGTGATCGGGGCCTTGGCGATTGAGCTGTGTGGGATCATGCGCCACAGAAAAGTAAATACGCAGCAGCGTGCCGAAAGAAATGACGTTGGGGTCGAACGTGATCTGCACAGCCTCAGCGTGGCCGGTAGTCTCCGATCCCACCAGTTCGTAATGGGCCGTCGCGGCCGAGCCGCCCGAATAGCCGGCCACCACCTTTTTCACACCCTTTACATGCTCAAATACGCCCTGCTGGCCCCAAAAGCACCCACCCGCCAGAACAGCCACCTCGGTGGCGGCCTTGTTTGCCGGATCGGCGGCGGGCGCGGGGATGGGTTCATTGAGTTCCGCGGCCCGTGCCGAACCAGATAGGAGCAGAAAGGCGGAAAACAGGGCAACGCGGGAATTCATGGCTTGCTCCCTATGTCGGCACCGATAGTTCGCGCCCGGATCGATTCGGTTACGCGAACTGCAGCAGGGCATCCTTGATGGTGGCGTATACCATCGCCAGCTCTTCCGCGGAAATACAGTAGGGCGGCATCACGTAAATGGTATTGCCCAGGGGCCGTAAAAGAATGCCTCGGGAATGAAAGAAAGCCATTAATTCCGGTCCCATGCTAGCCAGGTAGCCGGGGTCATCGACCTTCAGGTCCAAGGCGGTGATGGTTCCGAGCCGGCGCACATTCTCGACGCGCGGATCGTGCCGGAATGCGGCCAGATTTTGGTCCTGCATCGCGCACAGCGTGTTTACGCGCTCCAGCACCGGCTCTGACAGCCATACATCAAGATTTGCGCTGGCGGCTGCGCAGGCGATGGGATTGGCGGTGAAGGAACTGGAATGGAACAGGGTATGGTTGCGGTTGGTGGAAAAATGCGCCGCGAAGACGTCGGGTCTGCACAACGTGGCCGCCAGCGGAATGCTGCCGCCGGTAAGCCCTTTTGCCAACGTCATGATATCGGGCGTTACGCCTGCCTGCTCGCAGGCGAACAGGGTTCCAGTGCGTCCGAAACCCGTCATCACCTCATCGACGATCAGCAACGTGCCGCTCTGGGCGCAGATGTCAGCCATGCCGCGCAGGGCCTCCGGCCTGTAGAGCCGCATACCCCCCGCACCGCAAATCAGCGGCTCCACAAGCAGCGCGGCAGCCCCCTTTGCGTGGTGCTCCAGCGTGTCCAAGGTTCGCCTTTCCCGACCCGGCTCTGGAAAGGGAATGCGCGCCACGTCGAACAGAAGGGGGGTATAGGCGGCGTTGAACACGCCGCGCGCGCCGGCAGACATTGTGCCTACCGTATCGCCATGATAGGCGTGATTCATGGCAATGACGCGGGTGCGATCCACCCCGCGGTTCTTCCAGTAACCCAGCGCCATTTTCAAGGCCACCTCGACGGCCGTCGAACCGCTGTCGGAATAGAATACGTGGGCCAGGCCAGGCGGGACGATCGACAGAAGCTTGCGCGCCAGATCTTCCGCAGGAGCGTGCGTGAAGCCTGCGAAAATCACCTGATCCAGTTTCGCTGCCTGTTCCTGTATCGCGGCAATAATGCGCGGATGGCCATGACCGTGGGTAATTACCCACCAGGAGGAGATCGCATCCACCATGCGCGCTCCCGATTCCAGTTCAAGCCAGGCCCCCTGCCCGCGCACAACAAGCGGCGGCGGCGGCGCCAGGCCGTGCTGGGTAAAGGGATGCCAGACGGGAGATGAAGCGGTGCTTCCCGTCATGCGAAGTCCTCCAGATGGAAAGTCTTCGAAAACACCGCTGCCAGCCGTCCGGGGACCAGGGGGACGATGTGTGGCAACCTGCCCAGTCTTTTGGCACCTGCCTTCTCGATGATGATGCTTTCGCTTTCCGGGTTGGCGTCACCGATGAACGCGATGCCCTGCAGGGGGATATTGCGTGACCGGATCGCTTCAACAGACAGCAAGGTGTGGTTTATGGTGCCCAGGCCGGTGCGCGCGCATAGCACCAGCGGCAGCCGCCACCGTGCAAAAACGTCGATGAATAAGACCTGGCGCGTCAGTGGCACCATCAGCCCCCCCGCCCCTTCGATTACCAGCGGGCCCGGCGGCGGTATCAGGGCGTCGGCATCGATGATGATACCTTCTTCCGCCGCAGACTGGTGCGGCGAAGCTGGCAGCTTCAGCCGGTAGGATTCAGGTATGACCGCAACGCCTGATAGCTCGGCAACCGTCTCACTGTCGGTAGGACCATCCAGCCCGGCCTGCACGGGTTTCCAGTAGCGCGCACCCAAAATGCCGGCCAGGGCCGCGGAAAAGACTGTCTTGCCAATGCCGGTATCGGTTCCGGTGACGACGAACTGATTCATGATTATCCCATGTGTGCCGTCAGCGCCGCAAACAGTGCATGGACGTCCATTGCGTTGACATTGAGGGTCAGGGCGATCCGCAACCGTGCTGTACCTTCCGGCACAGTGGGCGGGCGAATTGCGCGGACGTCGAAACCGTTTTCCCGCAGCGCCGCCGCCAACCGCGTGGCCGCGGTGTCAGCGCCGACGATGACCGGCTGGATCTGCGAGCCTGAAGGTTTGCGGCCCAGCTTGCGCATCAAGCCACCGGCATGCGCGATTAGTTCCATCAGCTGGGCCCGCTGGGCATCTGCCCCTGCGCAGAACTTCAGCGCCGCGCGCACCAGCGCCGCCATCAGCGGCGACGGGGCGGTCGAATAGATGAAGCTGCGGCCTCGATTGACCATGAAGTCCCGGTAGATGCGCGGCATACAAACCAGCGCCCCCGCCACGCCCAATCCCTTGCCGCAGGTGTGAAGGGAAACGATATTTGAGGCCCCTTCGAACGCGGCCCCCAGCCCTCTTCCGCATTCGCCAAAAACGCCCGTGGCATGTGCTTCGTCCAGCAAGAGCATGGCGCCGTTCCGCGCCGCCAGCGCCATAAGATCGTTAAGTGGTGCCCGGTCGCCGTCCATGGAATAGAGGGTTTCGACTGCAATCCACACCCGGCCCCTGCCCCCCTGGCCGCGCCACACCCGAATGGCATCTTCGATTGCATTGACGTCATTGTGGGGCACTTCCCGCGCGGGAATGCGCGCAGGATCCAGCCCCGCGCGGAGCGACGCATGAATCAGTGAATCGTATAAAATCAGGTCATCACGGCGAGGAAGCGTAGCGATGATAGCTGCGTTGGCGGCGAATCCGGTGGGAAAATAGAGCGCAGTCTCACTGCAGAAAAAAGCGGCAGCTTCCTCCTCGAGCGCTTCATGCTCCGGATGGTTGCCACGCAAAAGACGTGAGCCTCCGGCACCGACCGGCACGCCGCGCGCCAGCGCCTCCTCGGCTGCCGCGCGCAAAAATGACGACTCTGCCAGTCCCAGGAAGTCATTGGAGGTAAAGTCAATACCCGCCCGCGGGGTCAACGTGCGCAACCGCCCGCGCGCCGCGAGCGAATTCAGGACCTCGCAATGAGGATCATCAGCCATATGCAGCATGGATTCCACAGGGCTGGAGAAAGGGCAACCTCGGCCGGTCAATCCTTCAGGCGGGCAAAGAAGGCCAGGAGCAACTTTTCCGCTCGATCATATGCTTTTGCGCCCTGCACCATCACGTCTTCATGCGACACCGGCTCTGGCGTGAGCCCGGCTCCCGCATTTGTTATCAGCGACAAGGCGGCCACCTTCATGCCGCAGTGGATCGCGGCCAGGCATTCGGGAACAGTAGACATGCCCACTGCGTCGCCGCCCCATTTCGCGAACATGCGTATTTCGGCGGGAGTCTCAAAGCTCGGCCCCAGCACGCCGACATAGACGCCTTCCCGAACGGCAACACCGCAGTCCTGCGAGGCCTGTCCGAAGGTCGCGCGCAACGCCCGATCGTAGGCATAGGTCATATCGAAAAACCGCGGGCCCACCGCGTCATCATTGGGGCCCAGCAGGGGATTGCGGCCGGTGAAATTGATGTGATCGCGCACCACCATCAATGTGCCGATGCCCATGTCCGGGTTCAGCCCACCGGAGGCATTGGTCAAGATGATCCGCTCCACCCCCGCCGCCCGCAAAATGCGAATGGGAATTGCGATCGCCTGGGGGGCATGGCCCTCATAAACATGAAAACGCCCGGCCAGGCAGGCAACGGGCGTACCTGACAGCCGGCCCAGCCTGAGGCGCCCGGCGTGGCCCTGGACGGTTGGCGGCGGAAAGCCGGGAATGGCGGCGTAGGGCATTTCCCGGGCATCCTCGACCCGATCCGCCAGGGGTCCCAGACCGCTGCCCAGGACCAGGGCGGTCTTCGGAAAGGTGCCTACCTGCGCGGCTTGCAGGGCAGCCACCCCCTGGCGAACCAGTTGAGCCGCTTCCGCGACGGGCATGTCTTTGCCATCGTCCCCACTCATCACTATCCTTCCATCCGGCGATACGCATGACTTTCGAAACAACTTCTAGCCCACAGTGCAACATTCCCGCCACCGAGCTGGTCCGCTGCAACAGCGCAGCCGAAGCGGTGGACCGGCTCGCGCAGCTTTATGACGAGGCCATAGCCAGCATCGAGCGCGACTTCGAGGCCTTCGCCGCTGGTGATCGAAGTCCGGCTCGCCGGTCCGTCTACCCCTATCTGGGATTGGAGGTGACTTCGGTATCCATGCCCGGCTCGACGACGCTGGCATTCGGCAAGGTCTCCAGGCCGGGCTGGTACGGCAATACCATCACCGCCCCGCGGCTTTTCGCACGCTATCTCATTGAACAGATCGAGCTTGTACTCACCACCACCTACGCCGTCATCTATGTCGGCAAGAGCCGCACACCGATCCCCCTGACTTTCGCGGTAGAACGCGCCGCCGCCCGCATGTCGGCCGAGGAACGTATTGAACTGGCGCGCCACTTCCCGATGCCACGGCTGGACGCTGCCCATGACGCGATCGCCGATGGCGGGCGCTGGCTGGGGCCTGAAGCGGGACCTCTCTCGCTGTTCAGCGCGGAGCGGGTGGATTTTTCGTTGCATCGCTTGCGCCATTATACCGGCACCGACGCGGCACATTTCCAGAGCTTCGTTTTGTTCACGAACTACCAGCGCTATATCGATGAATTCGCCGATTATGCCCAGAAGGAGATCGATGCGGGCCGCGCCCAGCGCTTCATCGAGCCGGGAAATCGCACGATCATGAAGGGCCTGCCGCCCTCGGCGCCGCCACTGGCCAAGATGCCGCAGATGCCGGCCTATCACCTCGTGCAGGAGCATGGCGAGGGGATCACCCTGGTCAATATCGGGGTGGGCCCTTCCAATGCCAAAACCATCACAGACCATCTGGCGGTGCTGCGCCCACATGTCTGGCTGATGGTGGGCCATTGCGGGGGCCTGCGCGGCAGCCAGCGACTTGGCGATTATGTGCTGGCCAATGCTTATCTGCGTGACGACCATGTGCTGGACCAGCTTCTGCCGCTGGCCATTCCGGTTCCCACCATAGCAGAAGTGCAGCTGGCTCTGGCCCAGGCGGTGGAAGAAGTGACCGGGCTTCACGGCAAGGTGCTGAAGGAGCGGCTGCGCACAGGCACCGTGGTCACCACCGACGACCGCAATTGGGAACTGCGCTTCGACGAATTGTCTGTGCGCTTCAACCAGAGCCGCGCCATCGCCATCGACATGGAATCGGCCACCCTGGCGGCCAACGGCTATCGCTTCCGCGTGCCCTATGGCACCCTTCTGTGTGTCTCGGACCGGCCGCTGCATGGCGAGATCAAGCTCCCCGGTATGGCAGACGCTTTCTACGAGGAACGGGTTAGCCAGCATCTGCAGATCGGCATTCGCGCCCTGGAAGCCATGCGGGAGGCCGCGCGCAGCGGCACGCTGCATTCGCGCAAATTGCGCAGTTTCACCGAACCTGCATTCCGGTAGGGGATAGAGGAAAACGTCATGCACCGGATCGGCCATGTCATCGGCGGCAAAGTCGTCACTTCGGATGCCGGGACACCGGTATTTAACCCGGCCACAGGCGAGCAGACCGGCACGGTTTCCTCGGGCGGCGCGGTCGAAGTCGATGCCGTTGTTGCCGCGGCATCTGGCGCGTTTCCCGCCTGGGCCGCCACCACGCCGGCTCGGCGAGCGAAGGTGATGTATGAGATGCGCCGCCTGATGGAAGCGCGCAAGGACGAATTGGCGCGAACCATCAGCGCCGAGCACGGCAAGACCCACAGCGACGCATTGGGAGAGATTGCGCGCGGCCAGGAGGTTGTGGAATTCGCCTGCGGCATACCGCACTTGCTCAAGGGAAGCTTCAGCGCACACGTCGCCACGCGCATGGACTGTTACGACCAGCGCGAGCCATTGGGTGTTGTCGCCGGGATCACGCCGTTCAATTTTCCCATCATGGTTCCCCTATGGATGATGCCCATGGCGCTTGCCAGCGGCAATGCCTTCATCCTCAAGCCGTCCGAGCGTGATCCATCGGCGTCCGTCCTTCTCTGGGAATTGTGGCGTGAGGCCGGGTTGCCGGAAGGCGTGCTCAATGTCGTGCAAGGCGGCAAAGCAGCGGTAGACGCTGTCTTGGGTCATCCCGGTATCGCTGCGGTAAGCTTTGTCGGCTCCACGCCTGTCGCGCAATACGTCTATGCGCGCGGCGCGGCCGCCGGCAAGCGCGTGCAGGCACTGGGCGGCGCAAAAAACCACATGGTAATCATGCCGGATGCCGACCTCGATCAGGCGGCCGACGCTCTGATGGGTGCCGGTTACGGTTCGGCGGGCGAACGATGCATGGCCGTTTCCGTCGCGGTGCCGATTGGTGAAAAGACCGCCGACGCGCTGGTGGCGAAACTTAAACCGCGCGTGCAAGCGCTGAAGATCGGCCCCTCGACAGACGCGAGCGCCGAGATGGGGCCCCTGGTGACACAGGCTCATCGCGACAAGGTTGCCGGCTATATCGCGACAGGCACCCGCGAAGGCGCCGAGCTGGTGGTTGATGGTCGCGGCCTGAAACTCCAGGGCTATGAGAAGGGCTTCTGGCTGGGCGGCACTCTGCTGGACCGCGTAACCACGGACATGACTATCTACAGGGAAGAGATTTTCGGACCCGTACTGTCGGTGGTCCGTGCGCCGGGCTATCGCGCGGCCATCGACATGATCAACGCCAATCCGTTTGGTAACGGAACTGCCATCTTCACCCGCGACGGTGACGTGGCTCGCGACTTCGTCCAGTCCATCGAAGTCGGCATGGTCGGTGTAAACGTGCCGATACCGGTACCAGTCGGGTATCATAGTTTCGGCGGCTGGAAGTCGTCCATTTTCGGCAGCCACGGCGTCTATGGCCCCGAATCGGTCCATTTTTACACGCGGCTCAAAACCGTGACCGCGCGCTGGCCAACCGGCGTTTTCGGCGGCGCACAATTCACCTTCCCCAGCTAGTTCCGCCATTGCAAACCTGCTTTCCGCTTTGTGCTTGGGGTTGCGCGCAAGCCTGGGCTAGTGTCCGCGCGCCTGTGCCGTCGAAGGGGAGCATCGCGCGCGCAGCTCAAGAAAATGGGAGACTGACATGCGCGCGCTAGACCGCCGGCTGATGCTAACCACCACGATCGGGGGAGCCTTTCTGGCGTCGCTGCCCGCACGCGCGCAAGCGACCATGCCTGCCGACACTGAATGGCCCACCTATGGCGGCAACCTGGCCTATTGGCGTTATGCTCCCCTGGACCAGATCAACGCAGAAAATTTCAACAGGCTGGAAGTCGCCTGGACGTTCAAGACCAGCAATTTCGGACCGCGCCCCGAATTCCAGCTTCAGTGCACGCCGCTGCTGATCAAGGGCCGGCTCTACGCCACGGTGGGCACGCGCCGGGACGTGGTGTGCCTGGACGCCGCCACCGGCGAGATCATTTGGGTCCATAAGACAATCGATGAAGGCTCGCGCTCCAACCATTCACCGCGCCGGCTCTCAGGCCGCGGCGTTGGCTACTGGACCGATGGTAATGCCGAGCGCATCATCTACGTCACGATCGGCTATCAGATGTGCTCGCTCGACGCCAAGACGGGCCTTCTCGATCCCGATTTCGGCGAGAATGGCATTGTCGACCTGAAGAAGAATGACGATCAGGATCTCGCCCCCGATACCGCCGACATTGGGCTTCACACTGCTCCTACCATCGCGCGCAACGTGGTCATACTCGGTGCCGCTCATACCGCCGGCAACACGCCTGCGGTCAAGGACAATGCCAAGGGTTATGTGCGGGGCTTCGACGTTAAGACGGGCAAGCGCAAGTGGATATTCCACACCATTCCGAAGAAGGGCGAGTTCGGCTACGACACCTGGTTGAAACCCGGCCAGGCTGAGGCTGCGGGCAACGCAGGGGATTGGAGCCAGATATCCGCGGATGAAGAGCTGGGCCTAGCCTACCTGGGTGTGGAAATGCCCACCGGCGACCAGATGGGCATGTATCGCTGGGGTCCGGGCCTGTTCGGGGAAAGCATCGTTGCGGTCGACATCGAAACCGGCGAGCGCAAGTGGCACTATCAGCTCGTGCACCACGGCCTGTGGGATTATGACGTACCTTGCGCTGCGATCCTGTGCGACATCCCGCACGAAGGTCGCATCGTCAAGGCGCTTTGCCAACCGACCAAACAGGCCTTTCTTTTCGTGCTGGATCGCGAAACCGGCAAACCGATCTGGCCAATTCCCGAAAAGAGAGCGCCCAAGGGCGACGTGCCGGGCGAATGGTACTCGCCGACCCAACCTGTTCCAACCAAGCCGCCGGCGGTGGACCGCCAAGGGGTGAGTGAAGACGACCTGATCGATTTCACGCCCGAACTGCACAAAAAGGCTCTGCAGATTGCAAGCCGCTACAAGCTTGGCCCGGTCTATACCGCGCCGATAATGGCCAAGAACGGCGGCCCTTATGGGGTGATCAATCTTCCGGGCTATATCGGCGGCGTGAACTGGCCCGGTGGCTCCTACGATCCGGAGAACTACACGGTCTATACCTATTCCCAGACCAATCCGCTGACTATCGGCTCGATCATTCCGAACCTGGACCATACCCGCGGCCAGTTCGACTATGTGCACGCCAACCCGCCGCCGGATGCGCCGGGCGGTTATCGCCCCGGTGACCTGACGGTCGACGGCCTGCCACTGATAAAACCCCCGTATGGGCGCATTACCGCCACCAATCTTGCGGACGGCACACAGACCTGGCAGATCGCCCATGGCGAGACGCCGGACAATATCCGCAATCATCCCGCGCTGAAGGGCCTCAAGATTCCTCGCACCGGCATGATCGGTAAGATTTCGCCGCTGACCACCAAATCGCTGGTGATCTGCGGCGAT
>DASTRG010000306.1:0-2397 GCA_035761325.1 Rhizomicrobium sp.
CGCCCGCTTCGACGCCGGTGGCGCCCTCGCCTATGCCACCGACCATCAGGAGCGCGCCTTTCTTGTCATCGAGGGCGAGGTGGAAACCGGCCCCGCCCAGGTACACGGCCCCGGCGCGATGCTGGTGCTGGAGCCGGGCGAGCAGGTCACACTTTATGCCGGAGCGCCGGCGCGGGTGATGCTGCTGGGCGGCGCGCCGCTGGATGGGCCGCGGCACATCTGGTGGAATTTTGTCTCCTCCTCCAGGGAGCGCATTGAGCGCGCCAAGCAGGATTGGGCCGACGGCAGGTTCGGCCTGATCCCCGGCGACGACAAGGAATTCATCCCCCTTCCCCCCAACCGGTAATCAGAGATTTTTCCATGAAGTACAACCGTCTCGGCCGCACCGGCCTTTATGTCTCGCAGCTCTGCATGGGCACCTGGACCTTTTCGGGCCGCAACTATTTCGGCGGCGCGATCGGCACGCTGAACCAGAAGGAGGCGACCAGCTTCATCGCCCGCGCGCTGGAAGCGCGCATCAATTTCATCGACACCGCCAATGTCTATTCATTCGGCGATTCCGAGGAGATGACCGGCAAGGCGCTGAAGGAGCTTGGCGTCAGGCGCAGCGACGTGGTCATCGCCACCAAGGTGTTCGGCCGCATGGGGCCGGGCCCCAACGACATGGGCGCGTCGCGCGGCCACATCATGGACAGCATCGGCCGCAGCCTGGAGCGGCTCCAAACCGACCATGTCGACCTCTATCAGATCCACCACACCGACATCGTCACCAACGTGGACGAGACCATGCGCGCGCTGGACGACCTGGTGCGCTCCGGGCTCGTGCGCTACGTCGGCGTCTCCAACTGGGAAGCCTGGCGCATCGTCAAGGCCAATGGCATCGCCGACAGCCGCGGCTGGGCCCGCATCGAAACCAACCAGGCCTATTATTCGCTGGCCGGACGGGACCTGGAACAGGAACACGCCTCGATGATGGCCGAGGAAGGCGTGGGCTGCCTGGTGTGGAGCCCGCTGTCGGGCGGCTACATGGCCGGCAAATACACCCCCGGGGGCGATACGCCGGTCGAGCCGGGCCGCCGCGCCAATTTCGATTTCCCGCCGCTGGACAAGGACAAGGCCGACCGCACCGTGGTGGTGATGCGCCGGATCGCAAAAGCGCATGGCGTATCGGTGGCGCGGGTGGGGCTGGCGTGGGTGCGGCAGAAGCCCTTCGTCACCTCCACCATCATCGGCGCGACCACGATGGCGCAGCTGGAGGACAATCTGGCCTCCATCGACCTGGACCTGTCGGCCGAGGAAATGAAGGCGCTGGACGAGGTCAGTGCCGACCGCACGCAATATCCCTACTGGATGATCAGCCGCAACAATTCCACCCGCATCCCGACGGCAGAGCCGGTGCCGGTGGGCAGTGCCGTGCCCGGCGCGAACAAGAAATAGCTATCCCGCGCGAGTCGCGCGCGCCATCCGGTCGATGAAGAACAGCCCGTCATAGATGCGGCCTGCCTGCGCGATGCTGTTGCTTTCATATTTGGGCAGGCGGATGGACTGATTGACCTGCATCGGGCTCGCCGGATCGTCCATGGCCGCGCGCAGGTCCACAAATGCGTACGGATGACCCAGCGCGTGCAGGCCAGCTTCTAGGCTTCCGGCCGGCGCCGGTGGGACCGGCGTGGCCGGACCACCCATGGCGAACCCGTCCTCTCCCGCGAAGGTGGTCATGCCCAGCGTGTAGACGTCTCGTCCCAGCCAGTCGTGCATGAAGACGCCGGTGGTCTTCATGTCGCCGGGCTGCTGCGTCAGGTGCACGCCGCGGAAGGACGCATCATAGAAGCCGTTCATCACATGCACGTCATGGGCCCAGACGATCGCCTTGCGCCCGGCATATTTCGTTTCCAGCAGCCAGCGCAGATTGCCCGCGTTCCAGGCGTCGCGGCGGCTTTCGCGCGCCGCCGTGGTCGGACCCTTGGCGGCTTCCAGGCGCAGCGCCGCGTCGTTTCGCATGTTGGCGATGCAGCGGTCCATGAAGGCGACACCCAGCGGGTTGCGGGCGAAATCCCCGCCCCGCTCGGCGACCAGCGCACGCAACCCGTCCGCCGCGGCGGCGAGCGACTCGAAATCGGCGGGACTGGAAAATTTCCCGGCATACAGCCGGTCTCTGGCGCCGATTGCCTGTTCGGCCAGCGCGCCGGCCTGCGTCCGCAACGCGCTATCGCGCGCACTCTGGGCAAAGCCGCGCAAGTCTTCGGCGAAGCGCGCCCGCGATCCGTCCGCCGTTACCTGCATGTCGAAACCGGCCATCGCCAGCGGATGCGGGCCGGACCGCCCCGCCTTGATGTATTCGAACAGCGGGCGGACCTCGGCGGACATCGACCACAGGGTGAAGACGCCACGCCGGGC
>DASTRG010000307.1:0-3305 GCA_035761325.1 Rhizomicrobium sp.
GCCGTCGGACTGATGGCCGGTCGCTTCGCCGCCGCCGAACGGCGCGGTGAGCGCATGAGCGCCCCGCCGCCGACGACCGCGCACGGCGCGATCCTCGCGCACATCACCGGCGGCCATATCGAGACCATCGACAACGGCCCGTCGTCGTTCCAGCCGATGAACATCAATTTCGGCCTGTTCCCGCCGCTCGCGCAGGAGCCGGACTACGATCGCAAGAGCTCGCTCGGCCGCGGCACCGCGAAGGCGCTGGCGAAGAAGAGCGCGATCACGCGCCGCGCGCTCGCCGCGCCGTTCGGCGGCGGCGAAGCGGCCGGCCATCAGCCCGACGGCGGCGCTCTCGACATAGCCTTCGCAGCCGGTGATCTGGCCGGCGAAGCGCCAGGCCGGCCGCCGCTTCAGCCGCAGCGTCGCATCGAGCAGCACCGGCGAATTGAGGAAGGTGTTGCGATGCAGGCCGCCCAGCCGGGCGAACTCGGCGTTCTGCAGGCCGGGAATGGTGCGGAAGATGCGCACCTGTTCGCCATGTTTCAGCTTGGTCTGGAAGCCCACCATGTTCCAAAGGGTTCCCAGCGCGTTGTCCTGGCGCAGTTGCACAACCGCGTAGGGTCGCATGCCGGTGCGCGGATCGGCCAGGCCCACGGGTTTCATGGGCCCGAAGCGCAGCGTGTCCTCGCCGCGCGACGCCATCACCTCTATGGGAAGGCAGGCCTCGAAATAGGGCGTGGATTTCTCCCACTCCTTGAAGTCGGTCTTTTCGCCGTCGATCAGCGCGGCGACAAAGGCTTTATACTGCGCTTCATCCAGCGGCAGGTTGATGTAATCGGCATCGCCGCCGCCGGGGCCCTGCTTGTCATAACGCGACTGGAACCACGCGATCGAAAAGTCGATCGACTCCCTGTGGACGATGGGCGCGATGGCGTCGAAGAAAGCCAGATGCTCTTCGCCGGTGGCCTGGGCGATGGCCTGGGCAAGGGCGGGCGAGGTGAGCGGGCCGGTGGCAATGATGGTGCGGCCCCATTCGGGCGGGGGCAGCGTTTCTACCGCTTCCCGCGCCACCGTGATGCGCGGATGGTCCGTGATGGCCCGGGTAATGGCAGCGGAGAAGCCGTCCCGGTCCACGGCCAGTGCGCCGCCCGCCGGCAGCTTGTTGGCATCGGCCGCACGCATTACCAGCGAGCCGGCGCGCCGCATTTCCTCGTGCAGCAGGCCGACCGCGTTGTTGAGCGCGTCGTCGGAGCGGAAGGAATTGGAGCAGACCAGCTCGGCCAATGAACCGGTCTGGTGGGCGAAGGTGGCGCGGGTGGGCCGCATCTCGTGCAGCACGACCTGGGCACCCGATTCGGCAGCCTGCCACGCCGCTTCCGAGCCCGCCAGCCCGCCGCCGATGATGTGAAGGTTCTTCGTCATTCCAAAGGGCTGTAGCAAATCGGGGGCAAGGGCGCGAACCGGACAAAATTCCTAGCGGGAAACGGCCATATCCGGGTCCAGTTTAACCCTTTGATCGCCGCCTGCGGGTGATGCTGTGCCGCCGGCATGTCCGGCCGGCGAGAGTGGCAAAAAGGTATTGAAGGAACGGCAGGATACGGATGACAGGGCGCGGGCACGGCGCCTATAGTTCGTCAAAAGGAATGAAGAACATGGCCGATACCGGTAAGGGAACCAATTACGCAAGGCTGGCGCTGGGGGCCGGCATTCTGGCCGCTGCCGCGATCGGCGTGGCCGCGTTCGTGCCGCGGCGCAAGCTTGCCTTTGTGACCGAACCGCTGGCCGACCTGGCCCGCGCCCCGGTTGTTGCCGCCGTCACCGCCTGGGCGTTGGGGCTGTGGCATGACGCCACCGCCCCGCAGGCGCCCGTGTTCGACGATCTGCGCCCGTTTGATGAGTTCTGAGTTTTAAGGGCACCTGATGTCGCGTCTGTCCGTCGTTGCGATCATTCGCGATGCTTATCTTTTCTCCATTCACCATCTGGGCGCGGTCATTGGCCTGATCTGGGTGCCGATGCTGCTGTCCACCGTGATGGGCTTCTTCACCTTCCAGCGCTATTACAACGACCTGATCGATGCCCTGGCCACCGGCAATGCCGCCAGCCTGGGGCCTTCCATCCTGATGATGCTGGGCTATCTGGTGGCCGCGCTGCTGCTTTATGCGGTGATGCTGGTGTCGGTGGTGCAGCTTGCGCTGGGCACGCGCCAGGGCGGGGCGGTGTTTCATTTCTCCTTCGGCGCGCTGGAATGGCGCATGTTCCGCGCCCTGGCCGGGCTTGTGGGGGTGGGGATCCTGCTGATGCTGACGGTGATCGCGATCGGCAATCCGCTGCTGACCCTGCTGGGCGGGGGGCATGTGGGCGAGGCCCAGGCCGGCTATCTGCTGATGCTGGCGCTGTATGGATTGCTGCTGGCCGTCGCGCCGCGCTTTCTGATGCTGTTGCCGGCGGTGGCGGCGGCCGAGACGGCCCCGCCGCTGCGCCGCTGCTGGAGCCTTTCGGCGGGAAATTTCTGGCGCCTGCTGGCGGTATTGATGGCCGTCTTCTTGCCGGTCCTGCTGATTGCCTCGGTGGCGGAGACGCTGCTGGCAGGCCCGGCCCCGGCTCTGAACACCAGCAGCGACAAGATGCTGATGCTGTCGGGCCTGATGCGCGCGCGCCAGGTGCTGCCGCTGATGAGCGGCCTGAGCTTCCTGTTCTCGCCGGTTTTGATCGCGTTGTTCTGCGGCGCCAGCGTTTCCGCATGGCGGGTGCTGAACGGAGAGACAGAGGCGCAAACAGCCTAAAGGTTTTCTGTATTATGCCTTCAGGCGTCAGAAGAAGCGGCTGTCCATTTTTACTCGACATAAAATGCCGAGTTCCGCAACTATGTGGAAAGGGGCAACATCTGGGCTGGGTCCATGATAAATGGGAAGACCGTCTTCATCGTTGGTGCGGGTGCTAGCGAAGAGGCTGGCTTGCCAATTGGGTCCAAGTTGGCTCAGTCGATTGCAGGGCTGCTGGATATAAAGTTTAGGCATGGGTACGAGCAATTCAGTGGAAGTTACCAAATCTCAGCGGCCTTGCGCGCATTTGTTAATAGCGCCGGATCGGACGATATAAATCCCTATCTGCACGCAGGAAGGGCAATTCGAGATGCGGCCCCTTTGGCATTGTCTATCGACAACTTTATTGACGCTCACCGCGGAGATAAGGGTATCGAATTATGCGGGAAGCTAGCCATATCGCAGGCGATTCTCCGCGCCGAACAGGGCAGCAAGCTCCACTTCGATCAAAATAAGGGGCAGCGACTAGATACGCCGCATCTGGCAGATACTTGGTA
>DASTRG010000308.1:0-21003 GCA_035761325.1 Rhizomicrobium sp.
GCGACCTTGGCGGCCACGGGACCGGCGGGCGCCGGGTCGGCGGCGGCATGGCCAATAATGGCAGCGCTGCCAAATGCGGCTAAAGCGAACGCGCAAAATGAGCCCAGGAAGGCGGCGCCGCGGCCCAAATTACCATGCTTGTGCTGCTTGAAATCCATGCAACTGCTTCCTCACACGACAGCGCCGAAAGAGGGAAGGAGGCCGCGTGAGCGCGCCGCTCTGCCCCCGGACGGCGGCTTCTCTGGTGTCCGCTCGAGTCCTTCCCAAGCAAAAGGTAGCGCAGGCCAGGGGTGAAAGTGAACTATGCCTTTGGATTATTCATGTTTATTTGTGTCGATTCCATATCGGGCGCAACTTTGACGCATAGGTTGCCTCCAGTCTTCTGCTGCGACGCAACATTGACTTAAGGCCCGCCGAAGACTGCGTTTTTTCCGGATCAACGCTATTTACCAAACATCCAGCGCAGGATGGATGGCAGCAGCCAGCCGCCATGGACGTCGGAATGGGCGCCGTCGCCCCATTCGTAACGTATGTCGTACCGGGGGCCGGGAATATTCTTCGCGTCCGCATTGGAATTGGCCCACTGCAGGCTGGAAAGCATCTGCTCGTTGGCCAGGTGCCAGTTGCCGAACTGGTTGTTCAGGTCGTTGGTGCCGTCCTGCAGGAAAATCTTGATGGGACGGATTGGCTCGCGCCGGATCAGGCCCGGATACAAATCTCCTCCCGGTATCATCGGATGATCGGCTGTCGCCGGATGATAACCAATCGAGGTGTAGCTGCCGATCATGCTGATTACATTGCCGAATGCATCCGGGCGATGCCACGCCACGGTGAAGGCACAGATGGCGCCGGAGCTGGTGCCGCCAATGGCGCGGCGCTTGGGGTCGTCGGTGAATTTGTAGGACTTGGCGACCTCCGGCAGGATTTCGTCGATCAGCATGCGGGTATAGTCGTCGCTCAGCGCGTCGTACTCCGGCGCGCGATGATTGGGGTTTCCGGTACCCAGATTATCGGGATAGTGCTCGGTACCAAGATTGCCCGGCGTAATGAAGACGCCGATGGTCTTGGGGATGTCGCCCTTGGCGATAAGATTGTCCAGCACCACCGGAATGTTCAGCGGTCCCTGCGGATTGATCGCGCGCTGGCCGTCCTGGAAGACCAGCAGGTTCGGCGGATCCTTGGGGTCATAACCGACCGGCACGTAGATCCAGTAACGCCGCACCGTGTTTGCGATGATCTTGCTGTGGAATTCCAGCGGGCCGATAAGCTTGCCCTTGGCGACCTCGGCATGCGGCACCGAATCCTGGGTCGGCGGATATTCGCCCGGCTGCCGCGGTTCCGCCGCCCAGGCAGTACCAGCCGCCAAAAGGAACGCCAAACCCAGTCCTGCCCAGATGCGCATGCCCCCACCCCCTGGTATTTGCCGGCGCAATCTGGATCACACATCGCGGCTTTCGGCAATCCTGGCCGTGCTTAGCGGCAGATCAGGGCCGCTACGTGCCGTGCGATCATCAGGTCCTCGTCGGTGGCCACGACCCATGCGCTGGCTTTTCCCCGAGCGATGCAGGGCCCGCCCCTGCGGTTGGCATCTTCGTCCAGCGCCATGCCCAGCCAGCCTGCCGCGCGGCAAACCCGCCCGCGGATTTCCGCGGCGTGCTCGCCGATTCCCGCTGTGAAGATCAGCGCATCCAGTCCACCCAGCGCCGCCGCCATCGCACCCAGTTCGCCGCAAATGCGATACACAAAAAGATCGACGGCCTGCCGCGCCTCCAGGGTATCGCTTTGCAGCAACACCTGCATGTCGTCGCTGATGCCCGAAACACCCAGCAGGCCCGACTGATTGTAAAGAATTTCGCTGACCTCTTCGGCGCGCATACCCTTCTGCTGCATCAGAAAAAGCACCGCCCCCGGATCGAGCGCGCCGCAGCGCCGCGCCATCATCAGCCCGTCCAGTGCCGTCAGGCCCATGGTGGTGGCAATGCTCTTGCCGCCGCGCATTGCGCACAGGCTGGCGCCGCTGCCCAAATGGGCGACCACCACGCGGCCCGCGGCGGCCTTCTCGCCGATCACCCGCGGCAGCGCTTGGGCGATGTACTCATAAGAGAGGCCGTGAAAGCCATAGCGCCGTATCCCTTCGTCGTGAAGCGCGCGGGGCAGGGCGAAGCGGGTTGCCACATCCGATTGGCCGGCGTGGAAAGCGGTATCGAAGCACGCGACCTGCGGAAGGTCGGGATGCAATTCCGAAAAGGCACGAATAGCAGCCAGATTGCGCGGCTGATGCAGCGGCGCAAGCGGCACCAGCGCTTCCAGCGCGCGCATGACGTCGTCATCGATCCGCACCGGACTGGCAAATTGCAAACCTCCGTGCACCACCCGGTGGCCCGCCGCCATCAGCCGGTCGCCAAAACGCCGCTCCAGCCAGGACAACAGGAACTTCAGCGCCGCCGCCTGCGATGAACTGTCCAGCGTCTGTTCGCCCAGTGCTGCGCCCGCCGCATCGCGAACGCGAAATTGCGCCCGATCGCCCAGCCCCGTCACCGCGCCGCGGCAGAGCAGCGCGGGCTCCCCGCCATTGGCGTGGAAAAGCGCGAATTTCACGGAGGAAGATCCTTCGTTCAGCGTGAGGATGGCGTCGCCCATGCCTGGCTTGCTCCGAATTTGGCGGCGATATGCGGCCCCGTATCATCCCCCCACGCGTTGCGCTCGATCAAGCAGTGGCGCCCGATCATGAAATCCCTTCCATATAAGGAAATTTCCATCTCCCTTGCGCCACCGCAAGGCTGACGGGGCGTTGGCCCTCAAGGATTTGCATCGCTTCCGGCGGAATTTCCGGCGGCCATTGAGAGGAGCGGACATGGCAGAGAATTTCACCGCGCTGGATCGCTACTGGCGGGCAGCCAACTATCTTTCAGTAGGCCAGATCTATCTCAAGTCCAACCCGCTGCTGCGCCAACCCTTCAGCCGCGAGCAGGTCAAACCACGTCTTCTGGGGCATTGGGGTACGACACCCGGCCTGAATTTCGTCTACGCCCACCTCAATCGCGTCATCAAGGCACGCGATCTCGACATGATCCTGATCACGGGACCGGGCCATGGAGGGCCGGGACTGGTCGCCAACGCCTGGCTGGAGGGCTCATATGTCGAGCGCTATCCCGACATCGAGCGCAATGCCCATGGTCTGTCGCGCCTGTTCCGGCAGTTTTCATGGCCCTATGGCGTGCCCAGCCATGCGGCGCCCGAAACGCCCGGCTCCATCCATGAAGGTGGCGAGTTGGGCTACTCGCTGATCCATGCCTATGGCGCGGCGTTGGACAATCCGGACCTGATCGTTGCCTGCGTGGTGGGCGATGGCGAGGCCGAAACCGGCCCGCTGGCCGCGAGCTGGCATGCCAACAAGTTCCTTAATCCGGCGCACGATGGCGCTGTGCTGCCGATTCTGCACCTGAACGGTTTCAAGATCGCCAATCCCACCGTGCTGGCCCGCATTGGCCGCAACGAGCTTGAACTGCTCCTTCGAGGGTATGGTTACGAGCCGCATTTCGTGGAAGGCCATGATCCGATGCCCACGCACGCGCTGATGGCCCGGATGCTCGAAGGGTGCCTTGATCGCATCGCCGCAATTCAAAAGAGTGCGCGCGAGGGGGGCAGCCATGAGCGTCCGCGCTGGCCCATGATCGTGCTTGACACGCCAAAAGGCTGGACCGGCCCGAAGGAAGTGGACGGCAAACCGGTGGAAGGCACCTGGCGCGCGCATCAGGTACCGGTGTCGGGGATGGACAATCCCGAACATCTGAAAATCCTGGAAGACTGGCTGCGCAGTTACCGGCCCGACGAACTGTTCGATGCCGATGGGTGCTTCGATCCCGCGCTGGCTGCGCTGGCACCGACCGGTCGCCGGCGTCTTGGCATGAACCCCCATGCCAATGGCGGCGAATTGTTGGTTCCGCTGCATCTGCCGCCATACCGCGACTATGCTGTGGAGGTGGCCGCGCCCGGCGCGTGCAAGGCTGAAGCCACGCGCGAACTTGGGAAGTACCTGCGTGACGTGATGGCGATGAACCGCGCGCAGAAGAATTTCCGCCTTTTCGGGCCGGACGAGACCGCCTCGAACCGGCTGGATGCGGTCTATCAGGTGACGGGGAAGCAATGGATGGCCGAGACCGGGCCCGACGATACCGACCTTTCGCAGGATGGAAGGGTGATGGAGGTCTTGAGCGAGCATATGTGCCAGGGCTGGCTGGAAGGCTATCTGCTCACAGGCCGCCACGGTGTGTTCTCCTGCTATGAGGCATTTGTCCATATCGTTGACTCGATGGTCAACCAGCACGCCAAATGGCTGAAGGTCACGCGGCAGATTCCATGGCGTGCGCCGATCGCCTCGTTGAACTATCTGCTGACATCTCATGTCTGGCGCCAGGATCACAACGGCTTCAGCCACCAGGACCCGGGGTTCATCGACCATGTCGCCAACAAGAAGCCGGACGTGGTGCGTATCTATCTGCCGCCCGATGCAAACTGCCTTCTGTCGGTGGCGAACCACTGTTTGAAGAGCCGCAACTACATCAATGTCATTGTCGCCGGAAAGCAGATGGAATGGCAGTGGTTGGACATGGACGCAGCCCAGCGTCACTGCGCTGATGGCGCGGGGGTATGGAACTGGGCATCGTACGGCGGTGACGATCCCGATGTGGTGCTCGCGGCGGCGGGCGATGTGCCGACGCTGGAAATGCTGGCGGCAGTGACGCTGCTGCGGCGGGTGGCGCCGGACTTGAAGATTCGCGTCGTCAATGTGGTGGACTTGATGCGGCTGGTGCCGCCGGAAGAGCATCCGCATGGTTTGGACGACAACGATTTTACCCGCCTGTTCACGGCCGACAGGCCGGTGATCTTCGCCTACCACGGCTACCCCACCCTGATTCACCGCTTGACCTACAAGCGGCCCAATCATGAAAACTTCCATGTCCATGGCTACAAGGAAGAGGGCACCACCACGACGCCCTTTGACATGGTCGTGCTGAACAATCTGGACCGCTATTGCCTCGCGCTCGATGCAATCCGTCGCGTGCCCCGTCTGAAGGGCAGCATCAGAACGGCGGAAGACTGGTACTGGACGGCCATGCAGCGGCACAAGCTCTATATCAGCGCCCACGGTGAGGATCTGCCCGAAGTGCGCGACTGGCATTGGACGGCGGACCAACACCACCTGGGCGGCCCCCCTCCGCAGTAGCTGCTTCAGACTTCGCCGCGGGCTGTCCAACAGCCGTACAAAAATTTTCCGGCCATTATTCCAGCGACTTGGCGGTGTCCTTGTGCATCCGCCAATCCACAGGCTTCGATCCGGGCTTATGCTGGGCTCATGGATGCGGCGAACAAATTTCAGGACCTGCGCTGGCCGGGCACGGCATCCACCCCGCATGTTGATAAGGGTGGGAGGGCAAAAAAATGAAAGGACTGAAGCCCGCGGAACGCCGCCGTTTTGCGGCCCTGGACCGCTTGATAGCCGAATGCGATAAATTGGCCGCCGCGGCGGAGCGCCTGGCCGCCCACCGGATGCGCCAGCGCAGAGGCGAAATCCGCCTCATCGAGATCCCGCGACACCTCGTGCTCTCCCCGCCGTGCCCGCCGGGTCGCTCGCCACGGCGCGGCCGATCAAACCTGTTCTCAGTCCAGTGTGCGGCGAAAGCGCAGCACGGCCACCGTGCCCGCCGCCAGGGTGAACAGCACCAGCGGCCACAATTCGGGCCAGATCTCCGCCGCCCCGTTGCCCTTCAGCAGGATGCCGCGGACGATGCGCAGGAAATGTGTCGCCGGCAGAATCTCGCCAAGCCAGCGCGCCCAGGCCGGCATGCCCATGAAAGGGAAGGCAAAGCCGGAAAGCATGACCGTGGGCAAGATGAAGAAAAGCGTCATCTGCATGGCCTGAAGCTGGTTCTGCGCCATGGTGGAAAATGTGTAGCCGACGGCGAGATTGGCGATGATGTAGAGGGTCAGTCCGCCCGCCAAAAGCGTCAGCGAGCCGATCATCGGCACTTCGAAGATGAAACGCGACATCAGCAGGATCAGGCTGCTCTGGATGGCGCCGATCACGATGTTCGGCGTGATCTTGCCGATCATGATCTCCAGCGGCGTTGCCGGCATGGCCAGCAGATTCTCATAGGTTCCACGTTCGCGTTCGCGCGTCAGCGCCAGGCAGGTCATCAGCACCATCGTCATCGTCAAAATGACAGCCAAAAGACCCGGCACGATATTGTACTGGGTGTTGGATTCGGGATTGTAGAGAAGATGGGAAACGAGGTTGAACGGCGGCGGCCCCTGAGCGCGTGCTTTCAGCGGACCCACAAGATCGTCGCGCAGCGCCACGGTCGCCAGCGTGTTGAAGGCTGCCAGCGCATAGGACCCGGCCGCGGGATCGGTCGCGTCGGCTTCGATCAGAAGGTCGGGCGTGGCGCCCCGTATGATGTCGCGGCTGAAATTTACCGGGATTTCGACCACGAAGATCGCCTGGCCTTCCTGCAGCATGCTGCGCGCAGTGTCCGCGGAATTGGTTTGGGCGACGATCTGGAAATAGCTCGAATTGTTCAGCGCCGCGACGATGGAGCGGGCCAGGGGGCCGGGATCGTCCACCGCTATGACGGTGGGCAGCTCCTTGGGATTCAGGTTGATGGCGAATCCAAATATGCAGAGTTGGAGCAGGGGGACCCCGATGATCATGGCAAGAGTCAGTTTGTCCCGGGCCAGCTGCAGAAATTCCTTGGTCAGGATCGCAAACACCCGGCGCGGCGAGAAATTCATTTCGCTGCCTCCTGCAGGTCGATGAAGACGTCCTCCAGGCTGGTTGTGGTTTCGCTGACGCGGATGCCATCGCGTGCACGATAGGGCGCAAGCGCCGCTAGCAGGCGATCTCGATCATGGCCGCTAACGTGCAGCGCCGCGCCAAAGAAACCGACATAGTCTACGCCCGGCTTGCCTTCCAGTTCGCGGGACAGCTGGCGCACATTCTCTCCCGCGAGCACGAAGGTATGCAGGCCGGATTTCTCCAGCACTTCGGCGACGGAGCCGCGTGCCACCAGACTCCCCTTCAGGATGTAGACAATGCGGTCGCAGCGTTCCGCCTCGTCCATGTAATGGGTGGAGACCAGCACGGTGAGGCCGCGGTCGCTCAAGGTGTGGATCTCCTCCCAGAAATCGCGCCGTGCCTTGGGATCGACGCCGGCGGTGGGCTCGTCGAGAAGCAGAAGCCGGGGCTCGTGCAGCATGCAGGCGGCCAGCGCCATGCGCTGCTTCCAGCCTCCGGAAAGTTCTCCGGCCAGCTGACGCTGGCGTTGGGAAAGTCTCAGATGGTCAAGGGCCTCGTCGACGCGCCGGCGCCTGTCGCGGATGCCGTAGAGACGCGCCACAAAGTCCAGATTTTCGCGAACAGAGAGATCCTCCCAAAAGCTGAAGCGCTGCGTCATGTAGCCCACCTGGCGTTTGATCGCCTCGGATTGGGTGCGCAAATCCAACCCCAGGCAGGTGCCCTGACCTTCGTCGGCGCGCAAGAGACCGCATAACATGCGGATGGTGGTCGTCTTGCCGGAGCCGTTGGGCCCCAGAAATCCCCACACCTGGCCTTCGGGCACGGCGATGTCGACGTGGTTGACGGCTATCTTGCGGCCAAATCGCTTCGTCAGGCCCCTGACATCGATGGCCAGGCTCACTGTCACAACGGATGCACCTGAATTGGCTGGCCGGGATGGACCGGCAGTCCGCCGGGCGCGCGCGCCTCCAACTTGAATACAAGTTTTTCGCGGTTTCCCACGCTGAAGATTACCGGTGGCGTGAATTCAGCCTGAGATGCGATGAAGGTGATGGTGGCTGTCATCGGTTTGCAACCATCGCAAGTAACGCGGACTCTCTGGCCCAGATGCACGTTGGGTAGTTCGGTCTCTGGCACGAAAAACCGGGCATAGACGTTGGCCGGCGGCAGTAACGACACCACCGGAGTGGCCCCCGGCACATATTCGCCGGGGCGGAAGTAGATGTCCTGCACCGGCCCTTCGGCTTGCGCGACTATGCGGCGTTGCGACAGGCTGTAGGTCGCACCGCTTAGACTTGCTGCCATCTGCCTGATCTGGGCCTGAAGTTGGGAAATGCGCGCGCGAGACTGCTGGTATTGCGTCAGCGCCTGGTCGCGCTGGGTGGGCGTGCCTGCACCCGCCCGGGCCAGATTATTCTGACGCGATAGTTCGGTAGAGGCGAAGGCGAGGTTTGATAGTTCCTGAGCCAGCGAGGCACGCGCTTGGGTAAGGGCAGCCTCTGCCTGGTCGTGATTGGCCTGTTGCTGGGTGTCGTCCAGCACGAATAGAAGGTCACCGCGATGGACGTATTTGCCGCGTTCCACCGTCAAGCGGGTTACCCAACCTGGCTGCGGCGCGGAAATGTAGGCGAAGTCACCTTCTCCGTAGCCCAGCCAGCCTTCGTCATGCTTCTGCTCACAACTGAACAGCGCCAGCAGCAGGAGGAGGGGAAGGAAGCGTCTCATTTCCGTTCCCGCTGAACGGGAGGCGGTGCATCGATGCTAAGGCCGCGCAACAGCACTTCGATGTGGGCGTCAATCAAAGCCTGATAATCATAGGGGATTCTGTCGAAGCGGGAGAATACGGTTCGCCAGAAAGCGATAATCAGCATGGGCGCCACGCAAAGCCGCGCAGCATGCTCAGGCGGAATATCCTGAAATTCGCCACGCGCTATGCCACGCCGGATGATGGATTCGAAAAGGGCTAACCCGCGGTCAATGATCTCGTGCCGCCAGAATTCCGCCAGTTCGGGGAACTGCCCCATTTCAGCCAGAACCACCTTCAGCAGGACTACACTGTCGCTGGTGCGAACGAGATGGCCCAGGTTGGATAGCACCATGTGCAGCAATTCGGCGCTCGAACCTTCGAAATTTTCTAACTCTGCCGCGGTCTCGCCCAGCCGAGCGCCAACCTCCTGACGCGCTAGCGCCTTAAATAACGCCGCCTTGCTCTCAAAGTAGAGATAGATAGTGCCCTTGGTTATGCCGGCGCGCGCGGCGATGTCCTCCATGCGGGTGGGCGCAAATCCCTTTTCGGAGAAACAGGCAACCGCTGCCCGAAGGATCTCGGACGTTCTTTCATCTTTTCTGCGCTGCCAGCGAAGGGCCGTCATTGGTAAATTAATAACTGACCGGTCAGTCATTGCCAAGAGGCGAGCGCGTACAAATTCAAAAATGTGGCTAACAACTCCATCATTGAACTTATTGAGGCAGGAGAAGGCCTGGGAATTTTTCCTGCTGGCCGCAGATTGCGTGGTATATTTTGTTTTGTCTGGTTCGCGGGCTGAGTGCCAAGGCACGCAAGTATGAACTCAGACAAAAAGAACACATGGCAAACACTGCAGTGGAATTACGCACATCTTTAGAGCCGCGTCGCGCGGTGAAATCAGGAGGTATGCAATGGCCGGTATGCAGGAATTTCATCATGCGGAAGAGTCTAGAGACCGAACCTCAAAAATAATTGCGTGGGTCGTGGTTGCCCTGCTGTTGGGTGGCTTTGGGATCTACGTCGCGGAATCTGGCTTCTTCAGTCCTAGCGCTCAGTCGGGACCGAGTTACCCTCGAGCTCTCTGATCGCGGTAGAGTTTCTTGGTGATACGATAGTCGCACCGGAACATTTGGGCTGGTCTATACGAAACCAGCGCTGAAAAGCGGACGGTCCGCTTGCTCTCTTTGTGTGAGTATCGGACGGGCCGTGCGCGTAAATGGCGAAATGCGCTTACCAGCGCAATAGCCAGGGGCCTAGGACTGCGCCAGTCAGCGCACTCAGCCCCATTCCCAAAGTATACCATGCCAAAATAAAGGGAGCCGCCGCCTCGGTGCAGTGAAAGGCATAGACGACGGCGCCCGCGGCGCCTGCGAAAAGGCCCGCCATCGTGCCGGCCAGTCCCAGGTTGGTGGGTGCCATGCGCCTCAAAATCCAGAAGCCTCCGGCCAGCAGGGGCAGGGAGCAACACAGGATATTGATGGCACACACGTCACTGGAATGGCCCATTACCAGGGCCGCGCGATCCGCGCCGGGCGCCATCATCTGGATCGCCGACAAAAGCACGATCATGCCAATCGGCAGCGCAAGCAGCAGAAGCGGGAGACGCACGTCGCTCCCCGGACGTCCCAGCCGCGCCATCGCCCACAACGCCAATGCGGCCAGCGCGAAAGCATAGCTCAGTTTCAGCCACATGCCGAAGCTGACGATGGCGTCGCCGAAGTCATATCGCAGACCCAGCCAGGTCAGCATCAGCGCGATGGACAGTGCCAGACCCACACATACTCCCAGTGCGACCTGCCGGCCCACAGTGCCGGGTCTGACCGGCTCCAGTCCTGCTGAGAGTTGGGCGATCAGATCATCGGTCTGCATCGCCGTTCCCCTTTGAGGCGAAGTCGACGGGTAGAGATTTTGGCTGCACCGACTGATTCAATGAACGAATGGCGCGATGCACATTCACTTTCACCGCCGATTCCGACATGCCGTGCTCGGCGGCGGTTTCCGCGACGGAAGTGCCCTCCAGTTTGATCTGTTCCACCAGTCGGCGCTTGGATGCGGGTAACTTTGCCAGAAGCTTGGATACGTCGCGCCGTGCGGCAGCGGCTTCGGTTTCGTCATGGCAGAACAGGTCCGCGGCTTCGTCCAGGGAAACGGTCGCGCGCCGCTTTGCCCGCCGGTATTCGTCGATCAGCTTGTAGCGCGCGATGCCATATACCCATGCCGTGAATGGCAGGCTGGGGTCGTAGGTCGCACGCCGCGTGTGAATGGCAATCAAGGTTTCCTGTACTGCATCCTCTACGCCGCCTGAGTCGGACAGCCGGCGCGAAAAATAACTTCTCAGGTGCCGGGTCAGCGCTGTGAGCAGCATCCGGTAATTGGTGGCGTCCCCTGCCAAGGCGGCCACCATCCAATCCCGGTATTGCGCCTCCTGGGCGATCAAGCACGGCTCCTTGGAAGACGGTTCGCCAAATTCCTGCCGAAGTTACAGGAACTGGAGTTCCAATGTAACCCAAGACGGCTCCGCGCGTTTTAGCAGGAAGCGCATTATACCCCGCAAGGAGTAAGCCCCATGAAAAACCTGATCTTGGCCGCCACCGCCCTGTGCGCCCTGGCGCTGCCCGCAGTCGCGCAGACATACTACGACGGCGCTGATGCATATCCCAGCGCCGGTTACGCGGACGATCGCGGTTATTACAGTCCCTATAGCGACGCCTACGACCAGGGCTATCGGGACGCGATGCGCCGCCACTATGGCGAGGAGCGCGTGGCGGTCGAGGACGTCTATGTCGGCCCGCCCATCGATCCGTACGGCCAGACCACGGCCGAACGGCATCCGCTGCACGGTAAGTACAATTTCTCAATGGACGGCACCAGCAAGGTGGGCGGCTGGACCGCCGTCGGCCCCCACACGACCTGGGGCATGGCGGTAGGCGGCGCGGCCGGCGGTTCGACCGGCGGTGTCTATTCGACGGGCCCTTAACGGCAAGGCCGGGCAGATCGGCGCCGTCTCGCGGCATGCGAGGCGGCGCTTCTATTTCGCCCCTCTATTTCACCCCGGCGCTTTCGAGAATCTCGGCGATCTGCTCGCGGCCTTCCCGGCTGTGCATCCAGTTCTCGGCCGCGGACTGGGTGGGAAATTGCAGCGGCACCTTGTGTGGCTTGTTGCGCCCCGGCACGGGGATCAGTACCTCGAAGGTTCCGGCGAAGCGGACATCCTTAGTTTCGGCGGCATAGGGCGGCGCCAGCGGGTTTTTTCTCTTGTCCTTCATGCTGCCCATGCCGAGCCCTCCGTCTTGCAGGCGGCTGTCTAGCACTTCCGCCCCTCAGGTGGCATCCCGTTTCTTGCGGCCGATTCCCAGTTTCTCGCGCCACAGCCGGGCGGGGATCTCCTCCACCTGGCCTTCGGGCAGGTGGCCGAGCTGGAACGGCCCATAGGAGGTGCGGATCAGCCGCGCCACCTTCAGGCCCAGGCTTTCCATCACCCGCTTGACCTCGCGGTTCTTGCCTTCCCTGAGGCTGACGCGGGCCCAGGCATAGACCCCCTTGGCGCGCTCCAGGTCGGCAATGATGGGGCCGTATTTCACCCCGTCGATGACGGTGCCTTCCGCCAGCCGGTCCAGCTCGGCCTGGGTCACCTTGCCGAACAGGCGCACGCGATAAACGCGCGTCCAGCCGGCGGCGGGCATCTCCATGCGCCGCGCGATCTCGCCGTCATTGGTCAGCAGCAGCAGGCCTTCGGAGTTGAAGTCCAGCCGGCCCACCGATACGACCCGGCCCAGCGACTTGGGCAGGCCGGCGAAGACGGTCGGCCGGCCCTTTTCGTCCTTGTGGGTGGTCACCAGCCCGGACGGCTTGTGGTAGCGCCACATGCGCGCCGCCTCCGGCTGGGCAAGCGGCTTGTCATCGACCGAGACAAGGTCGTTTTCCGTGACGTTCAGGGCGGGGGAGGTGACCAGCTCGCCGTTCAGCTTCACCCGGCCCTCGCCGATCAGCTTTTCGGCATCGCGGCGCGAGCAGATGCCGGCCCGGGCTATGACCTTTGCAATGCGGTCGCCCTCATGGGCACGGGCCTTGGGCTTTTCTGGCTTTTTGGGAGAGGGCACGCTAACTCCTGCTGCCATGGACGATCAGCAAGCCATAGCACTGGCGCTGGAAGAAGCGAAAGCGGCAGCCGGGCGCGGCGAGGTGCCGGTGGGCGCGGTTCTGCTGGCGGCGGACGGATCGCTGCTGGCCAGGGCCGGAAACCGCATCCTGGAGCGCAAGGATCCTACCGCCCATGCCGAGATGGAAGTAATGCGGGCGGCGGCGGCGGCGCTCGGCAATGAGCGGCTGTCGGGCACCACGCTTTACGCCAGCCTGGAACCTTGCGCGATGTGTGCGGGCGCGATGAGCCTGGCGCGGGTGGCGCGGCTGGTGTTTGCCGCCGAGGACCCCAAGGGCGGGGCGATCCTGAATGGTCCGCGCTTTTTCGAACAACCGACCTGCCATCACCGCCCGGTGGTGGCGCGGGCAGGGGACGCGGCGGCGGCGGGCGATGTGCTGCGCGCGTTTTTCCGGGCCAGGCGGCCGTAAGCGGCAGTCCGGCGTCGGCCAGGCGTATCATGTGGCGGGCGTGGCGCCGGAACCGCCGCACGATCCGCGCGACCTGCCGGGGGGACAAGGTGTGGACAGGGCGCGCCGCGTTGCGGTTGCCCGGCTGGCCGCCGCGGCGGCGAAACAGCGGATGGACGGGCGCGGGACGAATCTTCGTTTGCGCCATTTTCGCTAACCCCCCTCCCCATCGCCGCTGGATACGGTGTTGATACGCTCGACGGTGATGTGCTGGCGATGCTGGCCCGCGCCGCCGCCGCGCAGGCGGGCGATCGAGTCGCCCACCTGGGCGCCCGTCTGGACGATCTCCATGGCGCTTCTGAGATATTGCACCCGCCAGGAATCGCTGTCGGCGGCGGCCGCGGCGGGCAGCACCAGGGTGCGGACCATTTCCTGGCACTGGACGATCAGGGCCTGGAGCTGGGCTTCGGTCTTGTCGTGTGTCGTGTCGATCGGCTTTTTCATGTCGCCAGTATGGCGCGCGGCAAGGGCAGGTGGATTGGCGCGCCCATCGCAACGGGCCTGTCCCACCGCCATGTGGTTGTCGCGGCGGGCAAAAATATTTTCCCGCGCCGCGTGGACAGCGCTTAGCCGCCTGGGTCGCGTGAACCCAGGCGGCGCGCATCCTATCCCATGGACCGATTCAGTGACGCGAGTGCTGTGTCGATCCGCGCGAACTGGTCCGATGTGATCAGCTCTTTCAACATCGCCTGGAAGCGCGGATGGACCGCGCCGGAAATGATGTATTGCCAGCGATAGGCGGCCAAAAAATGGTCGACCAATCCATCCGCTTCCTGGTCTGCGATCAGCCTCCCGCAATTGACGGCGAAATAGTTCACGTCAGCCCTGGCCTGCGCCTGCAGCATCCCGTCAATCGCCCCGACCAGGGCGATAAAATCGTCCACGCCACGGTCGCGCTCATCGTGCGTGAGAGAGGCGTCGTGGCGTCTGAGTTCCAGCTCGTCAAGCACGACATGCTGGCATTCGTCCTTCCAATGGAACAGAAACACGTCCTTGAAAAGCGCCGACAGATTGTTGTCCGGCGCAATGCTTTGACGATAGTGGTTCTGGACGAAAAGCTCGATGTGCAGCGTCAGGACCAGCACGGCCCATGTGGATTTTCCAAGCACCGCGTTCGCGACCTGGTTTGGATCGGGGTCGAACCGATAGCCCGCCGGCAGCACCGCGCCCATCATCGAGTCAATACGGCGAAACAACGACTGATGCTTCAGTTCCTCATCGCTGAAACGCACAAGGGCCTCGAGAGCGTCCTGATCTCCGAGCCAGTGCGAGCGCCCCATTTCCAACAGTTTGGCGGTAATGAAACGCTCGACCAGGCCAAAGATATTCGCGTAGGTGCGGCCCTGGACCTGGCTCGCAAGGCGCTTTTCGGCCTCGGCAAGCGACGTATTCCGGTCCAGCAGCGTGAGTCCGTCAGGCAGGAATTTTCGCGTGATCTCAAACTGGCGGCCTCGGATGACATCGGCTTCGATGTCCCATCGCACGGCCTTGGAGGCCTTGACGCAGCGTGCGTACTTGTCTGTTTCGACCACCTGGACTCTTGCGTTCATAATCGCTCCTTATTTCTTTCAGGACGACAGCGGATTGGCCGGCCGGTGAAATTTGCATCGAACCAATATTGCTACCCACGGATATGGTCTATGATCGGGGCTCCGGAAAAGCTGTCCAAAGCTCCGGACGAGGGTTTGGAATGGATGCCTTGTCGGATGTCCTCAGGGTCGCGCAGCTGAGCGGCGGCGTTTTTATGCGGGCGGAATTTTCTGCGCCCTGGTGTGTCGCCGCGCGAATGTCGCCGGATATGTGCGCGCCATTTCTCAAGCACACCACGCATCTGGTCCCCTATCATTATGTGGTCGAAGGCAAGCTTTTTGCCTCCCTTGAGGACGGGGCGCCCACCTTGCTTCAAAATGGCGATCTGGTGCTTTTTCCCAGGAACGATATGCACTTGCTTGGCAGCGATCTCAGCAGGGAGCCCGTCATGGTGGGAGACATCATTTTTTCCCCGGAAGGCGATGGACTTCGCACCATCCGTCATGGGCTGGGCGGCACGACAACGCTGATGATTTGCGGCTATCTCGGCTGCGAGGCGGTTGCCGGCAATCCTGTTTTCGCGGCGTTGCCGCGGTTGCTCCGGCTCAGGGTCGACGAAGTGGGATCGGCGGAATGGATACGCTCCAATTTTCATTATGCCGCCAGCGAGGTAGCGCTGGGGCGTCCGGGATCCGATACCATTCTCGCCAAGCTGTCGGAATTGCTGTTCGTGGAAGCCGTGCGCCGCTATGTGGAAGCGCTCCCCGAGGGCCAGACGGGATGGCTGGGCGGCTTGCGCGACGGCGCGGTGGCGCGGGCTCTCGCGCTGATGCACAGTGAAATCACCCGGGATTGGAGCGTGGACGCTCTTGGTCGTTCCGTGGGTGTCTCCCGCTCCGTGCTTGCGGAAAAATTTGTGCGCCTCATTGGGGTGGCGCCGATACAATATCTGACCAGATGGCGGATGCAGGTCGCCGCGCAATCGCTCAGGGAGACGAACGCTTCGCTCAGCCAGATCGCTGTTTCGGTTGGCTACGAGTCCGAAGCGGCATTCTCGCGTGCATTCAAGAGGGAATTTGGGGCTGCACCGGCCGCATGGCGACGCGCCAGCCTCTCCGACAACGCATTCTTTGGCAAGCCTTCTTTCCGTTTTTGGCGCAAGGCAGGCGCGAAACCCTGATGGTCCGCAGTTTATCCTCAGGCTGCGCGAAGCGCGGATTTGGGGACGGGCCATGACGAAGGGGAAGGCGCGGCGGCGCAAATTATTTTTGCGGGCCGCGTGGACAGGCCGGGCGTTCAGCCGCGAAACGCCGCGACGGCCTGCTTGTCCGCCTCTACCCGATAGAGAAGCATGAACAGCACCCCGCAGGCCAAGGTCACGCCCGCCGCGATCAGGATGGCGGGGGTGAAGGATGCGAAGTGCTGGAATACAACGCCCATCAGGATGGGCGAGCCGATGCCCCCGACATTGCCGACGAAATTGACCAGGCCGCTGGCGAAGCCCACACCCCTTGGCCCGGCGATGTCGGCCGGTGTCGACCACATCGGTCCCAGGATCGCCATCACAAAGGCATAGCCCAGCGACATCGCCGTTACCGAGGCATAGAGGTCGGTGACGTTCACCGTCACCACCAGGGCAAGCGTGCCCAAAAGGAGCCCGGCAAAGATCACGATGCGGCGCGCCTTGACCGAATTCATGCCGCGATCGCACAGCCAGCGCACCAGCCGGCCGGCGCCCAGCACGGTGACGAGGGCGAAGACATAGGGCTCCATCGCCATGACGCCCATGCGCGTCAGCGACATGTGGTACTGCTCGACCAGGTAGGTCGGGTACCAGGTCAGAAACATGAAATTGATGAAATCCAGCCCGAAATTGGCGGCGCCCACCGCCCAGAGCGAGGGGCGCTTGAGCAGCATGGCGACGAAGCCGGGCGGCATGGGGGCGTCTTCTTCCGGCACCTGGTCGTGGCGGATCCACGCCAGCTCATCGGCCGAAACGCGCGGGTCCTCAGCGGGATCGTCCCTGGTGTAGAAGTAGAACAGGGTCCCAAGCACGGCGGCGATCAGGCCGGTGATGATGAAGGCGGTCCTCCATCCCCAGAAGGCGATGATGAAGGCGACAATGGGCGGGGCGATGGCGGCGCCGATCACCAGTCCCAGATTCTGCAGCGACATGGCCTGGGAATATTCGATGCGGGGAAACCAGCGCGCCAGCAGGACCGACGCGGCGGGCCAGGTGATGGCTTCGGCCAGGCCGAAGGGAATACGGAAGGCGATCCAGGCGCCGAACGAGGTCGCGGTCGTGGTCGCCACCAGAAGAAGGCACCACAGCCACATCGCCCACAGATAGGTGCGCCGGGGCTTCAGCCAGGCGGCCACAAAGCCGGCGGGAATCTGCGCCAGCGCATAGGACCAGGAAAAGGCGCTGAGGATCAGTCCCAGTTCGGTGGGGGTCAGGTGCAGTTCGCGCTGCAGGGTGGGCGCGGCCACCGAGAGGTTTGTCCGGTCCAGGTAGCTCACGGTCACGATCAGGAAAACCGCGAACATGACGTACCAGCGGACGCGCGTGGCGGTGGCTTTCATGGCGTCTTTCCCGAACCCCGGCTGCACTGTAGGGGGAATGCGTCGCGCCTGGCCAGCCTGAACCTCATGCTTCGGATCAGAACCAGCCGGGCGAGAAGCCGGGAAAGCCCAGCAGCAGCACCTCGCGCGCGGCAATCAGGCCGATGCCGGCGCCGATCAGCACGTCGGAGAGGAAGTGCGCGGTCAGGAGCGCACGGGTCACCGCCAGGACCGCGGCGACCGCGAACCAGACGGGCCACATCATCGGCCAGACGCAGGTGAAGATAACCGCCACGCAGCAAATGGTCAGGGCATGGCCGGAGGGAAAGGAATTGTAGTCGGTGTTGAAGGCAAAGGGAACGAAGCCGTAAAGCCCCATCTCCATGTCGTCGCGCGGGCGGCGGCGCCCCAGCACCAGCTTGATCACATGCAGTACGGCGCTGCCCACCATCAGGCTGGCGATGAAGGCGATGGAGTAGGAGATCATCATCTCCGCTTCCATGTTGAGCAGGTTGAAATGATGGAAGATGGCGGCGACGATCAGCGCCAGGACGGCGGCGGCAAGCCAGTGCCCGGCCTTGGCGTAATGGGTGATGGAATCCAGGCGCTTGTGGGCAGCGGCGCTGACATGATCGTAAATGAAGTGCGCCAGCCGCCGGTCGATGGCCAGCGCCGCGATACCCAGAAGGATGAAGGTGAGGCCCGCCCACAGCAGCATGGCGATCCGATGCCTTGAACGCCCGTCCGTGTCAACCGGCGCGCCGGTTCCGGCTAACGGGACAATGCCCGCCAGCCGATATCCTTCCTGAAGAAGGCACCGGTCCAGTGAATAAGGCCGGCGGCCTCATAGGCCCGCTTCTGCGCCTCGGCGATGGTGGCGCCGGTCGCGGTGACATTCAGCACCCGCCCGCCGACGGCCACCACGGTCTGGCCGTGCCGCTCGGTCCCTGCATGGAACAGGGTGATGCCGGGCAGGGCCGCGGCCTTCTCCAGCCCGGTGATGACCAGGCCTTTTTCGTAGGCGCCGGGATAGCCTCTGGAGGCCATCACCACGGTGAGCGCCGCATCGGGGCGCCAGCGCACATCCTGCTTGTCCAGCCTGCCGCGCCGCGCCGCCAGCAGCAGTTCCAGCAGGTCCGATTCCAGCCGCGGCATCAGCACCTGGCATTCCGGATCGCCGAAGCGGCAATTGTATTCCACCAGTTTGGGGCCGTCCCGGGTGACCATCAGGCCGAGATAGAGGACGCCCATATAGGGCATGCCCCTGGCGGCGAAGGCGGCGACGGTGGGGCGGATGAATTTGTCCATCGCCACCTGCTCCAGCGCCGGGGACAGGATGGGCGCGGGAGAATAGGCGCCCATGCCGCCGGTGTTGGGGCCGACATCGCCATCGCCGACGCGCTTGTGGTCCTGGGCGCCGGCCAGCGGGATCACGTTGGTGCCGTCGGACAGGGCGAAGAAGCTGGCTTCCTCACCCTCCATGAATTCTTCCACCACGATCGCGTGACCGGATGCGCCGAAGCCGCCCTCGAACATGAAATCGATCGCCTTGCCGGCTTCTGCCGCGGACGCGGCGATGATCACACCCTTGCCGGCGGCAAGACCGTCGGCCTTGATCACGACGGGGTAACCCAGCGTGCCGGCATAGGCCTTGGCGGGCGCGGGATCGGCGAAGCGGCGGTAGCGGGCCGTGGGAATGCCAGCCTCGATGCAAAGGTCCTTCACGAAACCCTTGGAGCCTTCGAGGATGGCGGCGGCCTTCGAGGGACCGAGGGCCGGCACGCCGGCCGCTTCAAGCACATCCCACAGCCCTCCCACCAGCTGCGCATCGGCGGCGATCACGGCGAAATCGATCCGCGTATCCTGTGCGAATCGCACCAGGCCTTCGAAATCGGTGGCGGCGACCGGCACGCACTCGGCTGCCTGCGCGATCCCGGCATTGCCGGGCGCGCAATAAAGCCGCGTCAGAAGCGGGCTTTGGGCCAGTTTCCAGGCCAGCGCGTGTTCGCGGCCGCCCGAGCCTACCAGCAGGACCTTCACGTGATGTTTCCTCGCACTTGCCTGTCCCCTCGCATTTTCGGGTCTCGCCCCTGTATCATAAGGCCATGCGTGAAACAGCAGATTCCCCACTGGTCAACAATCCGGGCGGCAACCTGCCCGAGTTCTCGGTCAGCGAGCTGTCCGCTGCCCTGAGGCGCGTGGTCGAGGACCGCTTCGCCGTGGTGCGGGTAAGAGGCGAGATCAGCGGCCTGAAATTCCACTCCTCGGGCCATGTCTATTTCGACCTGAAGGACGACAAGGCCGTGCTGAACGCGGTGGTGTGGCGCGGCACGGCGGCGCGCCTGAAGATCAAGCCCGAAACAGGGGCCGAGGTGATCTGCACCGGCAGGCTCTCCACCTATGCCGGAAGCTCGCGCTACCAGATTGTCGTCGAGCAGATGGAGCTGGCGGGGCTGGGCGCCCTGATGGCGCTGCTGGAGGAGCGGCGGTGGCGCCTGGCGGCGGAGGGCCTGTTCGACGCGGCGCGCAAACGGCCGCTGCCGTTCCTGCCGGAGGTGATCGGGGTGATCACCTCGCCGACCGGCGCGGTGATCCGCAACATCATGCACCGGCTGGAGGATCGCTTTCCCCGCCGCGTGCTGCTGTGGCCGGTAGCGGTGCAGGGCGAGCGGGCAGCCGGCGAGATCGCTGCCGCGATCCGTGGGTTCAATGCGCTTGACGGCACGCGTCTGCCGCGTCCCGACCTTCTGATCGTGGCGCGCGGCGGCGGATCGGTGGAAGACCTGATGGCCTTCAACGACGAGGCGGTGGTGCGCGCCGCCGCCGCCAGCACGATCGCGCTGATCTCGGCGGTGGGGCACGAGACCGACACGACGCTGATCGACCATGCCAGCGACTGGCGCGCGCCCACGCCCACTGCCGCGGCCGAACGGGCGGTGCCGGTGCGCGCCGACCTTATGGAGCAGATACTGGGTTTCGAGGGCCGGCTGCTGCGCTGTTTCAGCCGGGGGATGGAGGAGCGCAAGCGCCACCTGGCGCAACTGGCCCGGGTGCTGCCGCGTGCCGAGACGCTGTTCGCCGCGCCGCGCCAGCGTCTGGACCTTGCGTCGGACCGGCTGCAGCATTCGTTGACGCGGAACCTTCAGCTTCATCGCGGACGGTTCGCGCAGGCAGCGGCCCTGCTGCGCCCCCACCTGCTGAAGGACCGCATCGCGGTCCGGGGCGAGCGGGTGGCCGCGCTGGGCGACCGCGCGGCGCGGGCGCAAGGCGCCCGGCTGGCGGGGCAGCGGCGGCATCTGGATTCTCTGGCGCGGCTGCTGGACGGGCTGTCCTATCGCGGCGTGCTGGAGCGCGGTTTCGCCCTGGTGCGCGGTTCTGACGGAACGGTGCGCCGCCGGGCCGCCGCGGTGAAGCCGGGCGAGGCCCTTACCCTGACCTTCGCGGACGCCGAGGTTAAGATCGGCGCAGGCGAGGGACCCGGCGGGGGGCGCCCGAAGAAGAAACCGGCCGCAGATCAGGGCTCGCTTTTCTGAACCCCGCTGCATTATGATTCACCCATGAATGTGATGGAACGCGACCAGGGTGAGGCGAAGCTTCACTATCTCGACGGCGAATACGAAATCGTCGTGCCCGGCGGCTATGTGGTGTGTGCCGTGACCGGCGCCCACATCCCGCTGGATGCGCTGCGCTATTGGAGCGTGGACCTGCAGGAAGCCTATGCCAGTCCCGCCATCGCCACCCGGCGGATGCAGGAAAAGGG